>JBDTNJ010000574.1:0-3784 GCA_039933825.1 Luteolibacter sp. | reverse complement strand
TGACCTTCTTATCGAGGGTGCAGATGATCTGCTCCTTGTTGACGATGTCGTAAATATGATCCGCAACAATGTCGCCAGCAGTGACGACGCCTTCTTTTTCCACTTTGATCGTCAGGATGCGTGGCTCCTTTTCGTTGTGGCTGAATTTCACCTTTTTGAGGTTGAGCACGATGTCGGTGACATCTTCCACCACTCCTGGGAGGCTGGAAAACTCGTGCTGCACGCCGGCGATGCGGACAGAAGTGATCGAGGCGCCTTCAAGAGAAGAGAGAAGAACGCGGCGGAGTGAGTTACCAATCGTGTGGCCGTATCCGCGCTCGAAGGGCTCGGCGCTGAATTGGGCGTAGGTATCGGTGGCGGTTTCCTCGTTGCGAACGAGGCGGTTCGGAAGCTCGAAACGAGCTAATTTGACTGCTGACATGTTATTTTTTGGTGACCGGGTTACCCTCTTGCGAGCGTGTTGGCTCATGAATGGGACAACACAGAGGACCGACGGCGATGGTGAGAATGCTCGCGGGGCGCGACTAAATGACGGGTCAGAGGGGCTGGCAAGGCAATTTTTGACGGATTGTTACTAAAAAATGACCAAATCAGAACAAAACACGAAAATTTCACTAGATTTCCTATCTGTTATCGTGCAGGTTGTTCCCGCAATCCACACATAAAACTATGAAATCAAAGAAAAATCTAACTCGCTTCACCTATGAAACAGCAGCCTTCGAAGGATGGCGTCTGTGCATCAGCCGTGCTGGGACTACCTTCACTAAGTACTTCCCTGACAAGAAGTTCGGTGGCGGCAAGAAATCCCTCGTAGCAGCTGAAGCGGTCCTCGTTGAACTCAAGGCCCTGATCGAAGGCGCAAAGCGCGTTGACGGGAAATTGACCCCAACGACGATCAAAAAAGGTGAAAAGATGTTGGCTGACTCCTGATTTCCTTCGGTAGGAGTTTGCAAAACTTGTGCGAAATTCCGGGCAAGTCTAGTTTCCTCCAACATGCCGAAAGAAATTGTGTCCGTAATTCATTGGTTTCGCCGCGATCTGCGCATCGCAGATAATCTGGCTCTCAGCCACGCGGCGAAACCTGATTTACCAGTCGTCCCACTTTATATTTTAAGCGATTGGCAAAAGTCGCACTCTTGGACCGGCCCGAATCGGCAGCATTTCCTCTGCCAGAGCCTTGAATCACTCGCCCGGAATCTGGAGACTCTGGCTGGCAGGCTAATCATCAGGCAGGGAAAAGCGGTAGAAGTTCTCCGCCAGCTCATCAAAGAGTGCCACGCCGTCGCGCTGCATTTTAATGCGGACCCGGACCCGTTCGGAAAATCCGTGGAGGCGGACATTCGCCAGCTTTGTGCTGAACTCGGCGTGGAATGTCACTCCCATGCGGACGCCGCGTTGCACGCTCCAAGCGAAGTTTTGACGCAAAGTGCCCTGCCCTACCGGGTCTACACGCCCTATAGCCGAAATTGGCTGGCCCTACCGAAAGCGTCGCCCGTTTCAAAACCAAAAACCCTCCGCACCCCCGCCCATCTGAGTTCACTTCCGCTGCCGGATGTGAGTGCTTGGGGCTTGGAAGTCCCACCCACCGAAATGCTTGCAGCCGGTGAACGTGCTGCTCGCGGGCGATTGAAAGCCGCCATCACCGGGAAAATTCAGCATTACTCCGCCAATCGGGATTTTCCGGCAAAGGCGGGGACATCGCGGATTTCGCAGGACCTGCGTTACGGGCTGATCTCCATTCGCACGGTTTACGCCGAAGCGATCAATGCACGCGCGACTGCCAGCCTCCCTGAACGGCTTGGGATCGACGTTTTCATCAAAGAACTCGCGTGGCGTGAATTCTATTTCGCCATCCTCCACTATTTCCCGAACGTGCTCGACGAAGAGTTCAACGCCGACTGGCGAGGCCTGCCATGGGACGAGCCCGGCAGAAAATTCGACGCATGGAAGGAGGGGCGCACCGGATTTCCCATTGTGGATGCCGGAATGCGTGAACTCAAAGGCACCGGGTTCATGCATAACCGCGTCCGCATGATCACGGCGATGTTTCTAACTAAGGATCTCCACATCGACTGGAAACAAGGCGAATCCTGGTTCATGCAAAACCTCGTCGATGGGGAAATCGCCTCAAACAACGGCGGCTGGCAGTGGTCCGCCGGCACCGGGGCGGATGCTGCTCCCTATTTCCGCATCCAAAATCCATGGTCACAAACCGCCCGCTATGATGCGGATGGTATTTATATCAAACGCTGGGTTCCAGAACTCGCGGACTGCCATCCATCATTGTTCCTCGAATCCCCTAAAAATGGAGTGCCCATCGCCAAAGGCTATCCCCTGCCCTGCGTGGATCACAAAACCGAGCGTGAGCGAACCCTCGCCATTTTCAAAAAACACCGCGAAGGAAGTCGATAATCCACCGTGCAAAACCCAACTGCGTTGCTAGCCTTGCGCGTGAGAAATTTTTTCCTACTCGGAATCATCGCAAGCCTCTGCGCTTGCAAACCGGAATCTACTAACGGCCCGGCACCCCTGCGCGTCGGCATGGAACTCAGCACGCAGCCGTTTGAAATGGTGGATACTTCTGGAAATCCGGACGGCATCGGCGTGCGGCTCGCGGAAGCCCTAGCAAAACAACTTGGCCGCCCGCTCGACATCGAGGTCATGGCCTTCAAGGGACTCGAAACCGCACTCAAGACCGGAAAAATCGACATCATTCTTTCTAGCATGACCGACACCCCGAAGCGTCGCGAGTCGATCGATTTCTCGGATGCCTATTGCAAAATCGGCCTCGCCCTGCTGGTCGCGAAGGACTCGAATGTGCGCGGCCCCGCCGATCTCAAGCAGCCGGGGCGCAAAATCGTCGCCCGCTTGGGCACCACCGCCGTGGATTTCGTGAAAGCGAATTTTCCCAATGCCGAGCTGGTCCTGCTGGATCAAAATGCCGCCTGCCTGCTGGAGGTGACCCAGAAAAAAGCGGACGCTTTCATTTACGACCAACTCTCGATTCTCAAACTTCACCTCGCCCAACCGGAAAACACCCGGGCATTGTTGGAGCCGTTGCAGACCGAGTCCTGGGCAATGGCCCTGCGGAAAGATGACGGAAAACTGAAGGAACAAATCAACGCCTTCCTCAAGGATTTCCTCGCCAGTGGTGGCATGGACGCTCTGGGAGAAAAATACCTCAAAGTGGAAAAAGCCGCACTCAGGGAACGTGGCGTGCCATTTGTCCTCGAATGAAAATCCGCACCCTGCTGTTTGGTTTCTTGGTGATGTTAGTTCTCGGACTTGCATGCTGGCAGGTGCTGGCTTCGCTGCGTTACCACTGGAACTGGGCGGGGATTTGGGAACAGCGGGAATTGCTCGTGCGCGGCTGGGGACTGACGATTGTAATTTCGTTAGGTGCCCTGATCGGGACGGTTCTGTTCGGTCTGCTCCTTGCCATCGGCCAGGAAGCCAAAGAACCGGTGCTTCGCACGGTTTGCCGTGGCTATGTCGAGCTGATCCGCGGCACGCCCCTGCTCACCCAGCTTCTGCTAGGCTACTATGTCATCGCGGCCGCGTTTCACATCGATAACAAGATCCTTGCTGGAATCATTTTACTCACCTCTTTCGAAGCCGCCTACATGGCGGAAATCCTGCGTGGCGGCGTCGCCAGCATCGAGCGGGCGCAGTGGGATGCCGCGCGCGCCTTGGGCTTTGACCGGAAACAAACGTGGCGATTTGTCATTCTCCCCCAAGCCCTGCGGCGCGTGCTGCCGGGCATGGCCGGCCAATGTGCCTCACT
>JBDTNJ010000573.1:0-9525 GCA_039933825.1 Luteolibacter sp. | reverse complement strand
CTACGCTGACTTCGGCTCCTTCACTTATCGCTACGATTCACCGGCCACACGCTGACCTCCTCTCCATCATGATTTCCCGCTCCGTCAAATTGCTCGCCTTTTCCTCAGTCGCCGCATGCTCGGCCTTTGCCGCCCTGCCGACTGGAACGAATACCTCGGGCCAACTCCAGCTCACCAGCGAACTCGCGGCCGCCAAGGCGGAGTCCTTCACCTTCAGCCCGCTCGGAAACGGCATCCAGTTCCGCGTCGGCGGGACAGTTAAAAACGTGCTGTTCTACGGACCGGACATCGTCCGCGTGAACACCACCCTCGGCCAGTCCTACACGGCGCAGCCCAGTCTCACCGTCGTGCTCACGCCGCCGGCCGTGCAGCTCACGCTCAAGGACTCGGCCGCGAATCTGGAAGTCTCCACCGCCAGCCTGCGCGTGGTTGCCGATAAAAAAACCGGCGCTCTCACCTTCCTCCGCGCCGACGGCACCGTGATTACCCAAGAGCGGGCCGACCGTCCGTCTGAGCTCAAGCAAGTGACGATCTCCGGCGCGCCGACCTACGAGGTCAAACAGACCTTCACCCTCGCGCCTGACGAATCCCTCTACGGACTCGGCCAATACAACCAGCGCTACACCGACTACCGCGGTCAGGAAGTGCTCATGGTCCAGACCAACATCGGCATCGTCGTGCCGATGCTCGTCTCGACCAAGCGCTACGGCATCATGTGGGACATCTATTCCAAGAGCATCTTCAAGGACGACGCCAGCGGTGCCTCCTTCTGGGCCGAAAGCGCCCCCGCCGGCGTGGATTATTATCTGATCGCCGGGCAGTCCATGGATGGCGTGATCGCCGGCTACCGTAAGCTCACGGGTGCCGCACCGATGTTCCCCAAATCAGCCTTCGGACTCTGGATGAGCAAAGAGCGCTACAAGACGCAAAATGAACTCATCAGCGTCGTGAAACGCTTCCGCAGCGAAGGCATCCCCCTCGATAACATCGTGCAGGACTGGCAATACTGGGGTGGCGGCACCTGGGGTGGCGCATGGGACGGCTACTGGAGCGGCATGATCTGGAACAAGGAACGCTTCCCGAATCCGACCGCCCTCACCCACACCCTGCACGACGAGCTTCACGTGAAGCTCATGAACTCCATCTGGCCCTCCGTCGGCAACGACACCGACCTGGCCCGCGAACTCGACGCCAAAGGCCTCCGTTTCGAGCCGCTCCACTGGATCTCCAAAAAAGCCCGCATCTACGACGCCTTCAGCGCCGACGGCCGCGCGATCTATTTCAAACACGTCAAAAAAGGCCTGCTCGACGTCGGCGTAGACGCCCTCTGGATGGACGGCACCGAGGTCGAGGTCGGCACCGCCTGCCATGACGCGAAAAAAGTGGAGGCGGATATCAAGAGCCTCGGGAAAAACGCCATGGGTGATTTTACCCGTTACTTGAATCCCTACAGCCTCGAAACCACCCGCGGCGTTTACGAGGGGCAGCGCGCCACCGGCAACAAACGTGTCTTCACTCTCACCCGCTCGGCCTGGACCGGCCAGCAACGCTACGCCGCCCTGCCATGGTCGGGCGACACCACCGCGAGCTGGGAAACCTACCGCAACCAAATCTCCGGCGGCGTGAACGTTTCCATGGCCGGCCTGCCTTACTGGACGCAGGACACCGGCGGCTTCTTTATTCCCGGAAAATGGAAGAAAGGCCCCGAGGTTCCCGCCTACCGTGAACTCTTCGCCCGCTGGCACCAGTTCGCCGCCTTCAATCCCATCTACCGTATCCACGGCACGGACATCGAACGCGAACCCTACGCCTTCAAGGACGATCCCGAGGTTTACAAGTCGATCATCGACATGAACCACCTCCGCTACCGCCTCATTCCCTACGTTTACAGCCTCGGCTGGAAGAGCACGAGCGAGGGCTACACCATGATGCGCGGCCTCGCGATGGATTTCCCCGACGACCAATCTCTGCGCAAAATCGACGACGCCTACCTGTTCGGCCCCGCCTTCCTCGTTCACCCGGTCACCAAGGCGATCTACCGCGCAGGGACGCCGCCCCCCCGCGACCATCCCCGCATCGGTCCTCACCACTCCCGCTGGCAAACCCGGCGTGGCGGTGGAATACTTTGAAGGACGCAACTTCGAGAAATCCGCCAGCACCACCGTGGACGCCAAAGTGGACTACGCCTGGCCCGGCGCGCCGCTGGCCGAACCTCCCGCCGGACTCAAAAGCTGCGATAACTTCTCCGCCCGCTTGCAGGGCGTAATCACCGCGCCCGCCAACGGCGACTACGAAATCGGCGCCGAAGCCGACGACGGCGTGCGCCTCTGGCTCGACGGCAAGCTCGTCGTCGATGACTGGAGCGTGCATCCCTTCCGCTACAAGGGCGTGAAGATGACTCTTCGCAACGGCCAGAAAGTCGCAGTGAAGATCGACTACTTCAACGGCGACGGCGGACGCGGCCTGCGCCTCGCGTGGAAGACCCCGGGGTCGCTCGGCAGCGATGCCAACAGCATAGTCGAAACCCAGCTCCCCTCGGGTGCCAACTGGTATGATTTCTGGACCAACGAACGCTTCACCGGCGGCCAGTCCGTCAGCAAGGCCTGCCCGCTCGACGTGTTCCCGTTATATGTGCGTGCCGGTTCCATCGTCCCGATGAGCCCCGTCATGAACTACGTCACCGAAAAACCCGACGCGCCCTACGAGATCCGCATCTATCCCGGCGCCGACGCGAATTTCACGATCTACGAAGACGACAACGAAACCTACGACTACGAGAAAGGCCAACGCGCCACCTACGAGCTTTCGTGGAACGACGCAGCCCGCACGCTCACCGTCGGCGCGCGCAAAGGCTCATTCCCGGGTATGGTTGGTTCGCGCAAATTGAACATCGTGCTAGCCGCCCCCGGCCGAAACCAAGGCATCGAAGGTGCGCTGCAGTCCGTCCAATCCGTCTCCTACACCGGCAAATCCACGGTGGTGAAATTCTAGTGCGGTCTCAAAAAAGTTATAGCTGATTTACCGAACCCGCTCAAAATACCCGGAACACCAGCCCCCTCTGGGTCCCGCCGGCTCCCCGCGGGGGACATCCTATCGCGAGGGGGTCGAAGTTTTCACACTGGGATTCACTAGGGAAGGCATGCTGGAACCATGCACCCATGTCCCCTCAACCAAGACCTGCCGGAAGATCGATGGAGTGCCGATTGCGCGGTCATTAATGATGGAGTTGAGCAACAGCATTCCCACCCGGCCGATCTCTTGCGGATGCTGGTCGATCCCGGAGTCCACGCCGGTATCGACGAGGGTGGTCGCCGCCACCGCGATATCCGCGGGAACTCGCAGATTCGCCCGCTTGAGCAGGGCGAGTATGCCTTTGATGTCCGAGAAAATCGCATCGGGACGGTATTTCCTCACCCACGAATCGAGCTGGGATACGTGTTCGGTCGGCTTGATCCCGGCGAGCGACAAGACTGGAATCCGTTGTTTGACGGGGATCGAATGCTGGGCGATCACGAAGCCGGCTTCGAACAGGTGTCCATGGACTCTCAGATAGGGCTCACTGGTGACGAAGCCGATGCGCTTGTAACCGAGTTCCTGCATTTTCTCGAATGCCGCCACCGTGTTCAGGACTTGGTCCGCAGTGACCAAATGAGTCTGTGGCAGGTGGAGGGAACGTCCGAACTTCACCACGAAATAGTTTTCCCACGGAAAGTCACCCCACTCCGGTTGCTCGGAATGGGGCGGTAGGAGGATACCATGAATCCCACGTGATGATAGAACCTTGTGGAGCCGGCGCGGCGGAAAATCCGCGCCGATCCGGAACTCCTCAAACCGATAGCCGAGCTTTTGCGCCGCGAGATTGGCACCTGTCCAATAGGAGTCGAACTCCTCGTAACCCCTCAGCTTGTCCGGTTCCTTCCATGCGTTGATCCACCCGATCACCGCGTGGAATTTGGCTTCGACCTTGCTGCGGCTGTAGTTGGACAGCGCGCTGAGCATCGGGTCGGGTCGGTAGCCGTGCTCCTCCGCGATCGCTTTAATTTTCTCCCTCATCGCAGCGGAGATCTGAGGGTTGTCCCTCAACGCCAGCGAGACGGTGACATGGCTAACACCTACCAGCTTGGCCAGATCCCGCAGGCTGATTCGGTGAGGTTGGGGTTCGTTTTTCATGGGTTTGGAAAATCTCCGCTGCAACCGCAGGCTACACGTTACTGGCACTTTCGAGAGGGAAATCTCCCGTTGCTTTCCATGTTAATCAAAAACTTGACTTTCCGAACAGGTGAAACCTCGAGTAGCTTTAGATGACTTTCCAACTGGAATATGAAAAAACCCACAAAAATTCAGCGCAAACCCGGATTTGCGCTAATCATAACGCTCACTCTGATGATCCTGTTGACGGTCGTCGCCGTGGGCTTGCTGACGCTTTCATCGGTCGCGCTGCGCACCAGCAGTCGGGAATCCGATCTGTTCGTCGCCCGCTCCAACGCGCGGCTCGGGATGATGATGGCAATCAACCAACTTCAAGGCACACTTGGACCCGATCAACGGGTGACCGCTCCCGCAGATTTGAAGTTCCCGTCCGCCGTGAGTCCGAAATGGGTGGGTGTTTACGGCAACCAGGAAGTCGCGGACTACTCTCAGAAACCATCCGCCATCCCCGCCCAACCCTACAAACCCGCCCTGCTGAACTGGTTGGTCAGTGGAAATGAAACCGTCTTGTTTGCCAGTTCCAAAGCGTCAGCAAGTTTCGGCCAAATCACCACACCTCCCTCATCCATCCCTTATAACCCTACGGACGCCGTCAGCCTCACGGGCACTACCACTGTCAAAAATCAGAAGGCCGCATTGCTCGTCTCCGGTGGGTCCACCAATAGCGCTAACAGCGCGACCGACACGGTGGTCGCCCCCATCACCGCAGTGCGCGACAGCGCGGGAAAACCCCGTGGCGGCTATGCCTATTGGGTCGCCGACGAGGGCATGAAGGCCCGCATCGACCTGCGCGACAATTACCGTCAACAGACCGCTGCCAGCGATATCGACGCGGCCAAATCCTACAGCTTCGTCACCTCCCAGCGCTCCGGCATTGAGATGATGCGGAAGGACTCCGCCAAGGACAGCGAGATCGGCACCGACTATGATCCGGCAAGTTCCGGCCTGCCGAAACTCGCCACCACCGGGCAATTGGCTCTTCTATCAAGCGGCATGCAAACCAGCGGAGTCGTCAAGAACCGCTTCCACGACGTTACCGCCTATTCCCAGAGCGTCCTCGCGGACAGTTATGCGGGAGGGCTCAAGCAGGACATGAGCGCGGTCATCTACGGTGGCTCCGGACCTGCTGATGGCGTTCCTCTTTTCACACCGGAGTCCAGCAGTGAATTCGGGCTTCCCACCTGGGGGCATCTCCGCAGTTGGGCGAAATTCACGGCACCTCTGTCATCGCCCCCATCGCCCCCACCGATTGCCCCAAAAGTCCAACCCTACACCCCGACCCAGACCCGTTTCGGCCCCGTGATTTCGGTGGCCAACCTCGCCTTCGGGGTGGAAAAAATGCCCGGCAACCAAGTCCGTATCCAGCTATACCCGGCGCTGATCCTCTGGAATCCTTACGACGTGGGCATCCCCGCCGCCGACTACGAGCTGGCTATCGGCTTTCGCGCTGGCCCGTCGGGCACCACTAGCATGGGGGTGTTTAAGGGGGACGTGCCATCTGGAGCTTGGGACTGGCTCGGCGACGTCGATCTGGCGGGAGGAGACGCTGGATTGACCGGTGGCAGCGGCTACTTTCGGTTCAAGGTGAAGGGAAGCGAAATTCCAGCCGGTGAGAGCCACATCTACCTAGCCGACAATCCAGGCTCCCCATATGTCCCAGGTGTATCGGCACTGGTGCGTGCACCCGCAACCTCCCCGATCGGCTATAACACGCGCTATCTGACCACCAGCCGCACCTTCAGTTACGCTCCGGGGGCTCTCTCTGATCCCTACATGATATTCTGGACGGGCTTCGGAGATAAGACGGGAATGCCCTCCGGAGATCGAAGGGAAGTGATACTCACGGAACCCGGCGGAATGGCGGGCGGCTTCTCGCAGACAACACCGGTTTATCAAGCCTTGCTGGATATGAACATCCATAAAAATAATTTTTCGTCGCCGTCCAATAATCCAGCGCTACTGTCAAAGGCCGGACTCCAACCCATCATCTTTTTCCGTTCCCAGCTGATGATGGAATCGCGTGGAGGCTTCAGTGGCGACTGGGCGAGGGTCGGAGCCATGTTCCAACCGGGCGCCAGCCGCGGCCAGGAGCGTAACCGCTGGATTGCGAATCACAATCCTCTCGCACCCTACATCAAGCGCACAAAGACAGAGATGAATATGAGGGCTGGCGCGTTTTCACATGGAAATGTGCTTTCGGGTGAGCACAACAATAATAACGCCATGATCGGGTTCCAAAATCCCAGCAATTACCGGGCAGGTATCGGCTGGGACCAAGGTGGGAGCACCGACGGCCCTCTGCTCGACGTGCTGCCGACCTCCTCCATGCTGCTTTCGCTAGGCCAATTCCAGCACGCCCAACTCAATACCTACGGATTTGGCACGACCTACACCTTCGGCAACGCCGGAGCCAACGTGGACATCCCCCGCGACCAGCAGTTCGTCGCCGGGATGGTGGCGAGACCGGGCGACAGCCCAACGGATTACAAAGATCCCCTCTATGATGTCTCTTGGCACGCAAACCGGGCCTTGTGGGACAGGTATTTTGTCTCGACCGCCAGCGCAGCGCTCACCCAGGCGGACATCGACACCCGGAAACCCCTGCCCAACGCCAGGATGGTTTACTACAATAATTCCGAGGGAAAGTCGCCCAAAGTCGCTAATCTGACCCCCGGCAGCCCTGCGCTCAAGCAAGCCGCCGCGAATCTGATGGTGGCAGGTGGATTCAACATCAACTCGACCTCCGTGGACGCGTGGCGCGCGGTTCTTACGGGCACGAACGGTCTGACAGTACCGAAAGAACTTGCCAACCCGCTTTACGCCACTACGCCGCTCAACGCCATGATCCCGCGTTTTTCCCGCGATGTCAGAACCTCCGATGCAAACGGCGCCAACGGTCTTCTCAACATGTGGGGCAACGTCTACCGCGGAAACCGGGAACTCCTGCTGTTCCGCGAAGCGGGCAAGACCAGCGAAACCCCCGCACAGGCCCAAGAGCGCCTGCACAAAGTGGCCGGCGAGCTGGCAGAGCGGATCGTGGCGGAAATCCGGCTTCGCGGGCCGTTCCTCTCTCTCAGTGATTTCGTGAATCGGAAATTGGCACCAAGCAACGAGGGCATCCGTGGCACGCTACAGGCCGCGATCGATAGAATGACGATCGACGAGGTGAATCCGAAAGCGAGCCTTAGTAGCAGTGGTGCTCCTGTCGATCAATTTGCTCATAACAAAACCATCACCGCCTGGGATGCGGAACATTACATGGGCACACCAGTTACCGAAGGCGGGAATTCATCCAACTACCGCACCGCCATGGCACCGAAACACCTTACCCAGGCGGACTTGCTTTCCACGATCGGCCCCGCCCTCAGCGCGCGCTCCGACACGTTTGTGATCCGCAGTTATGGCGAGGCGGTGGATCCCGCCACCAACCAACCCACCGCACGCGCTTGGTGTGAGGCGGTTGTGCAGCGGACTCCCGACTACATCGATCCCGCTGACGATGCGGCCACGGCACCGCAAAACTTGACCAAGGACAGCAACAAATCCCTAGGACGCAGATTCAAAATCGTCTCTTTCCGCTGGCTCTCGAACCAAGAAATCTAATCTCTAAACCCATGAAACAACACCATCTTTCAACCCTACTCGCCATCGCCTTCCTCGCCATCGCCGGTTCCCTGTATGCGCAGGAATCCCCGGATCCCGGCACCGAAAAACCGAAGAACCACAAAGAGGTCGCCGCCTTCGCCGAAGGTGAACCGCCTGCGGTAATGCTCAATAACTCCAAACAAAGCATGCGCGTCGCCGCCTTCGGTGGCATGCCGGACGCGGTCTTCTACGACAACGGCGGGAAAAAAGCGCAACTCATCGCGGGAAGCAACTCCCTCGCATCCGCCATACCTCTGCCGAAAGGCGAGGTTCTCAAGCTCTACAAGCAAGTCCTGAAACCCGTGGAAGGAACCGACAAGACCCTCACCACCTATCTGGATGTCGGAACCGTGAAACTGCCAGGAGGGTCGAAGGCTATTGTCCTCCTGATCGTTCCCGAGGATCTTACCAAGGAGAAAATCAAGGGGCGCGCGTTCGCGGATTCCTTTTCCATCCACCCGGCGGAAACCGCCCGCGTCTTCAATTTGTCGCCCAAAGTGGTCGCGATCCGTGCCGGCAAGGAATCTTTGAAGCTGCCGGTCGGGGAAACAGGCATCATGCCGTGGAAGGCGGTTGCCTTCAATTCCATTGCCTATCAGATCGGCACCGTCGGCGAGAAGGAAGGCACATGGGATCTCGTCGAAAGTGCCGAATGTGCCGCCCCCGCCAACATGCGGACCTTTGTGTTCATCGCCGAAGTTGTTGGTAACTCGAAGCGCACCCTCACGGCAACCACGGTGTTCGATCCGCTTCCCGACACCCCGGACCAATAAGGATCTTATTGCCCCCGCTCCTCAACTTTACTAGATCCATGTTCAATCCACGAATTCAGATAGTTCCCACACTTCCTGCCATTCGACCACTGGCATGCCGTGGCGGAAAGCGACCGGCAGGCAGATGTGGCGGTCGTCGATCGCGTCGTTCGGCCGCCAGTAGTTTCAGATGACTTTCCAACTGTACTGCCGTGCGTCAGGATTTGTGATCAATTAGGATTGGCGCGACGCGGCCGTGGCGGCGGTTTTCAACCGCCATGCCCAATCAGGAAGAGGGCCATGCGGTTGGAAACCGCTGCCACGATTCCACAAAACCTGACGCGCGGCAGTATGGAATATGAGAAAAACCCCAAGAGTGTATTGCAAACCCGGATTTGCGCGAATCGTCACCCTAGTCTGATGATTCTGCTGACGAACAGCAATGCGCGACTTGCGCTGCCAAGGGAGCGGCGATACACTCCCTTCTAAGAAAAGTAGTGACTTATGATTCGATATGCCTTGCGGATGCTTCGTTTTATCATACATTCCATCTGTTTTTAAAAATACCCTCCTTGACTTAACATGGTAAGGTAGAAAACCCCTTCCCAAGATAAAAAAACCTCATCCATTTTTCATTCGTAGTCATTTCCCGTCCATCTCGCGGTCAAAACCTGATCCATCAACGTTCTTGCCAATCGCATCATATCCGCCCTCGGATACCACGGTATACAACCCTAACTCTTCCCACTCGCCCACGAATTTCATCAGTTCACTCCGTATCCCCGTTTGCCGAAATTGAATCCCACAAATCCACCTCCACCATCAAAACCATGAAATCCAAAAATAATACCCTCCAGCACCTCGGCTTTATCGCGCTCGCCTTCGCCGGATTTGCTTCCACCACCGCTAACGCTGCGAC
>JBDTNJ010000572.1:0-11219 GCA_039933825.1 Luteolibacter sp. | reverse complement strand
GTCGATCTCATCCTCGACACCGCCGGCCAAAAAGGCACCGGCAAATGGACGCTCATCAACGCGGTCGAAAACGCCGTCGTCATTTCCACCATCAACGCCGCCGTCGAAGCCCGCATCCTTTCCTCAATGAAAGACAAGCGTGTCGCTGCCAGCACCGTGCTTCACGGACCGAAGGCAGAAATCACCGGTGACAAAGCCGCGCTCGTTAAAAAAGTTCACGACGCGCTCTTCGCCTCCAAGATCATTTCCTACGCCCAAGGCCTCGATTTGATCGCCGCCATGGGTGCGGAAAAAGGCTGGGATCTCGACCTCGCGAAAATCGCCGCCATCTGGCGCGGCGGCTGCATCATCCGTGCGCGCTTCCTCAACGACATCACTGAAGCCTATCGCACTGATGCGAAACTCAGCAACCTGATGCTCGCCCCGTTCTTCACGAATCTGCTCAATGGATTCCAGCAAAACTGGCGCGAAGTGATCTCACTTGCCTCCCTCGCGGGAATTCCGGTTCCAGCATTCAGCGCCTCCCTCGGCTATTACGACAGCTACCGCAGCGCGGTTCTCCCAGCGAACTTGCTGCAAGCTCAGCGCGACTTCTTCGGTGCCCATACCTACGAACGCACCGACAAGCCACGCGGCGTGATGTCCCACACCGACTGGCCAGAGGTCATCGGCTGAATCAAGTGGCCCGCACGGAAAACCCGGACGGCCCACTTCCGCTAGAATCCATCAACTCACAAGGTGGCCGGGGCACAGCTCCGGCCGCTTTTGTTTTAACAAAATCCATCACTTCCCGTCGGATGCCGCCTGATTCAGCGACTGATAGACCTTGAGCGCCGCATAAGCATCATTCGCCGCATAGACCAGTTGCCCTTCTGATAGCTTGTGGCTGGCCCAGTTCGAGGTCGTCACGCTCTTCGACTTCATCAACCGTCGTTGGAAAAGCATCGCGACCGCAGACTTCGCCCCGACCGCATTGCGATACCCGAGCTTTCTAAACGAGCGATCCAGATCGATAATCCCGCCGGGCCGGACTCCGAAGCGTCTCCAAATGTGAGTGAGGTCCCCCCGTAGATCGAAACCGATCTTCTGAATCTCCGCCGATTCCAACAAACGGACAATCACAGCCTGACACTCAACGATGTGGGATTGAAAAATGTAAGCCCGCTCGGAAGTGGCAAATTGCAGCACATGCGGCCCCTCGGATTTCTGCCCCTTGATGAACGTAGGCTTTGACTCCGTATCAAACCCCACATCCCTCACCCGCGCTAGATCGCGAAACGCCGCCTCCGCCTCATCTTCGCTCGAAACCAAAAAAATACGATCCATTCCCAACCCCACGAAAGGCTCAAGCTCTGCAATCTGGGACTTATGAGGCGGCATTTTTGGGTCAAACATTTCGCTGAATTCTACTCTTGATCCGCGAGTCTCCCCTTTCCATCCGCCGAAATCAACATCGGGTTGCTGAAATCAAGGTGGCCCCCCTGACCATTGTCTCCGCTCCCCTTGATAGCGGTGGTGAGCATCGCACGATTTGCTGCCGGAAATATCCGCAATGACTTGGTGCTTCCGATTCTTCAGCTAGCGGAAACCAGCGGGCATCGCCACAGTCAGGTGGCATTCCAAATCCCGCTAGACCATCGCCAGGGCGTAGCGTTCTGAGACGGCTGGCCAGTTGACGACATTCCACCATGCGGAAATATATTCCGGGCGGCGGTTCTGATAATGGAGGTAATAGGCGTGCTCCCACACATCGAGAGCCATAAGGGGGGTGCCCAGGTCGGTATCAGGTACCATGCCTTTCATCATGGGGTTATCCTGATTTGGCGTGCTGGTGATCTTGAGCTTGCCATCTTTAACGACGAGCCATGCCCAGCCGGAACCAAACCGTTTGGTCGCGGCATCGCCGAATGCTTTCTTGAAGTCATCCAACGAGCCAAATGAGGCTTGCAACGAAGCAGCAAGCATGTCGGAAGGTTTTCCAGATTTCCCTGGAGGGCTTAAGGTTTTCCAGAAAAAATCATGATTCCAGTGTCCGCCGCCGTTGTTGCGGATCGTGTTACGAAGCGCTTCGTCAGGAATCCCAGGTAAGGTTGCCAGAATCCGATCCAATGATTGCTTCATAAGGCCGGGTGATGTCGCCACGGCGGTGTTGAAATTCTTGATGTAAGCCGCGTGGTGCTTCCCGTGATGAATTTCCATCGTTACCGCGTCGATATGCGGTTCCAAGGCATCGAAAGCATAAGGCAATTGCGGAAGTGTGATCGGCATCGTTACCGCTGGAGCCACTGGATCCGCTGCTTCTGCGGCGGAAGACCCGTTAGGAAGCATGGCTGCGGTGGCGGCAAGGGTGCCGAGTTTGACGAATTGCCTGCGATCAAGATTGGATAAAGGCTTCATGGTGTAACTTTCGTCAGCCACTCCTATTTTTCAAATGAAAAAATCCAGCTTTGGATGCGTCGAGCTTGCGTGAGTCCGCAGCCAGTCACGGCCCACCGTCCCCCTCCATCGATCACCGCTTGCGGATGAGCATGAACTCATTGCCATCCGTATCGAAGCACATGGCGAGATGCGGCGCTTCGCCATCTTCTTCCTGCGGCTCGCGGGTGAGGCCGCCGCCATGGGCGATGACTTCGGCGGCTCCGGCAACCACGTCGGCAACTTGGAGGCTGATGCCCGTCCAGGTCTTTTTCCCCTCACCGCCGCCATGGATGCCGATGATGGCTCCGGCGATTTCCAGCTCGGAGATGTGGCTGTTGGCACGGATGAGCTCCGCGCCGAAAACCGTTTGATAGAATTGCGTCGCGCGCGCCAGGTCCGCTGCCCAGATGACATACTTGACGCGTTCAACGGTCATGAATCTCAGTAAGTGAAAATTTCGTCGTCCTTGAAGAAACGCTTCAATTCGGCCTGAGCGGCCTCCAGGGAATCCGAGGCGTGGCAGACGTTGCGCATTTTTGCGTCCGCATCCTTGAAACCAAAGTCGCCCCGGATGGTGCCGGCGGCTGCGACCATCGAATCGGTAGGTCCGAGCAAATCGCGGACGGCGGCGATGACGTTCTCACCTTCGAGGGCAAGTGCGATCACAGGCGCTTCCTGCATGAAGCTGCGGACGGATGGGAAAAACGGCTTGTCGGCGATGTGGGAGTAGTGCTCGGCGAGGATTTCGTCGCTGAGGTGCATCATCTTGATGCCGCGGATCAGGAAGCCGGCGGCTTGGAAACGGGCGAGGACCGTGCCGGTGATATTTTTGGAAACCGCATCGGGCTTGAACAAAATGAGTGTTGTTTCAGGAGTCATGACGCGCTGGATTAGTGTTGCCTGCCGCTTTGCGCAAGACTTTTGCGGCGTTGGCTTCGGTTGGAACTCCTAATGATCCAGCGTATCCGCACGTTGGCGGAGGGCTCGCGCGGCATCGGCATTGCGGTTTTCGGATTCCCAAAGCGTGGCCAGCCGCCGGAGCGCGGCGGCGCTTTCCTTTTTCGCTTCCGGCGGATAGGCCCGGATGGCGTCGCGCAGGCGTTCTTCGGCGGCCTTGCTCTGGCCATGAGCGATCAGGGTTTCGGCGGACTCCATCAGAAAGGCAGGCTCGTTTTTCACGGCCGCAGGATTCGCTGCTTCGGCCTCGCGGAAAAGGCGGGCGGCATTTTCGCGGGTCTCCGGATCGCGGCGGGTGGCGATGGCGAGTTTTTGCAGCAGTTGGAAATGATCCGGGAAATTAAAAACCGCCCGCTCCAGCAGAAGCCTTGCGGATCGGGCGTCATCGGCAGCGAGCCACTCATCGGCCAACTTGAGGAAATCCCCCGCGGAGCCGCCATCGATTTTCAGCAGCTCGCTGGCGTGGAAACGCGCGAGTGCTGGCTGCTCGTGAGAGCGATAGAATTTTGCGAGGGCCTGGTGGGCGAGGGCTTGGTGCGGATTGATTTGCAATACCTCCTTCAGCGCGGCCACGCCTTTGTCATCCTGCTTCGCCGTGAAATAAAGAATGCCCAAGCGCGTCCTCAGATCTAGCGACGAGGGTGCTGCGGCGACGTGCAGCTCCAACACTTCGATGGCTTTATCAAGCCGCCCGGTGTTGCGGAAATACTCGGACGCATCGCGGGCGAGCGCGGCAATTTCCGGGTGGGCGGTGAGAGCGAGGAGATAATGTTGATCCAGCTTTTCGCGTTGGGATGCTTCGTCCGCATCGGCGGCACTGCGAGTGAGCGAGGCGTAGAGCAGTGCGGATTCAGGATCCTCGGGATTGAGCAGATCAAGCAGTGCGGCGGCCTGGGCCTGGCGGCCGCTGGATTGATAGATCAGGTGGAGTCGCTGGATGATCCGGGGGGTTCCGGGGTGTCTTTTCAGCGCGGATTCCAAGGCATCGGTGGCGAGTTTCACGGCCATCGAATCGCCACCGCCTTGTTGTGAGAGAAAATCCGCATAGAGCAGGGTCACCCGCAGGTCGTCGGGTCGGGCGGCGGCGAGATCGCGGAAAAGTTTCACCGCGCCCGCCCGGTCACCGGTTTCGATCCGTTGTTTGACGGCCCGCTGGACCAATGGCAGGGCGAGAGGATCGGCAAGCCGTGCTTTTTCAAAATGATCCGGCGCGGTATTTACGCCCCGGGCCTCATCCAACACGCCGAGCGCGAATTCCAAGCGCGGGTTCTCCGCTGCGGACAGCGGGCAGGCGAGCGCGAGAAAAGCAAGGGCATGGCAAATCACTGGAATGAGCGGTATCATGACTGGCCCCGGCCAGCCACTTTCTAACTGGATTCGATCCATGGCTCGCGCAGGGTGGCGATGAGCAGGGCCGGGGAGCAATTCTTGTGGAGCAGGTCAATGGCTCCAGCGCGGATCATGGAGATGCGGTGTTGCTCGTCGGTGTGGGTGGAAAGTCCGAGCACTTTGACGGCACGGAGATTTTTGCGGATGGCGGTGGTGGCTTCGATGCCATTCATTTGTGGCATGTTGATGTCCATGATGATGAAGTCCGGGTTCAACTGATAGGCCAGATGCAGCGCCTCGTGGCCATCCGCCGCCTGCCCCACCACTTCGAAATCCGATTCCATTTGCAACATCCGGACCAAGCCCTCGCGAAAGTCGGAGTGGTCATCCGCTACGACCAAACGGACTTTCCCTTGGAGATGCCCGACGGCGGGCGGACTTTCCAAATCGATTCCGGGTAATGTCGCTTGCTCGAACTGCGCTTGCACTTCGCTGATACCCCCTAACGTAGGCCTTTCCGTTGCGGGCAGAGCGGCCCGCATCGGCACCCAAAGCGTGAATGTGCTGCCGCAGCCAGGTGCGCTTCTGGATTCCATCCTTCCTCCTAGCAGCTCGATTCGCTCGCGGATGTTGAACAGGCCGAAGCCTCCCGCAGTGCCTTCACGGGCACGCACGACGTCCGGGTCAAAGCCGACACCTTGATCACTCACTTCGATCTTCAGCATTTTTTGCACAGGCTGGCTCATGCTCACGCTGGCCGCTTTCACTCCGGAATGCTTCACCGTATTGAAAAGCAGTTCGCGCACACAATGGAACAAGGTCACGCTGATATTCGGACTCGGATCCATTCCCTCATCGGCATTCATAGCGACATCCAGACCATATTTTTCCAATAGCCAATAGTGCAACCAGTGAAATGCGGCGGCCAAGCCACATTGATGCAGGACGGGCGGACTGATCTCGACCGTAAGCGAGCGGGTGGTCTCGATCGAGTCAGACAAAATGGTCTCTATCCGACTTAAATCCTCCAGCTCGCTCTCAGCGGCGGGATTGGATTTCAGAATTCTCAGGTTCATCAATGCGGCGACGAGCATTTGCTGCAAATTATCGTGAATGAGTGAGGCGATCCGCCGCCGCTCGCGCTCTTCCGCCATGGTCAACTCAGCCGCCAAAGCACGCAGCTGGATCGTGCGCCCCTGCAGTTGTGCTGTCCGGCGCAGCACCCGTGACTCTAACTCGGCGTGGACTTTTAGAAGGCGCGCCTCGGTCTCCACGCGATCTTTGATATTCTGAAAGGCCACGACGAGGATTCCAGGACCGATCGCGAAAGCATGCACTTCAAAATGGCCTGTGATCTGCTCGTCGTCATAGCTCATGACGAAGGACTGGGTGCGCAAGTCCCCCTTGGCCACGGCCTTGAATATTTTCAAAGTATCGGAGCCGGCGAGCTTGGGAAAGGCTGCTTCGATGGTTTTACCGATCAAGGAACGGTGCTCTATCCCAATCTCCCGCTCTGCGGCGGGATTGGCTTCAATCATGATCAATTCCCCGTCTTCCCGATGCTGATAGAGATACATTGCCGTCGGCGAGTGCTCTACGATGCTGCGGAATTGTTGCTCGGAGAGCCGCATGGCGGTCTCCGCCTGAGTGCGCACGGTGATGTCGGTGGCCGCCATGCGGCAGGCACGGCCGTTAGGGGAGAGGGCACCGGTGAGCCTGACGGTGATGGGGGACTTCCCTGCGGGTAGAAACTCCACCTCGCAGGGCACTGCCATCTCGTCTAGGAAGGTCTGTGTGATAAAGTCCTGGATAACCTGCTCGTCAGATCCCTTCACAAAAGTTTGGAACCTGACCCCGAGCAAGCGCGTACGCTCCTTACCCAGCATTCGGGCCGCCAGCAAATTGAGCTGCTGGATGTTGCCGTCCACATCGACAGACAAGTAGCCGACCGGCGCGAAGTCATAGTGCTCGGTGAATTGTTCCGCATGGGCTTCCAGCTCCGCCCGCGCGGCGATCAATTCCTCGTTTTGAAGCTCCAGCTCCATCTGGTGGACCTGCAATTCGTGCACGAGCCGTGCCAGATTCGCATCCACGGGCGGCGGAGAGCTTTCTGCCCCCGTGCTGGCCAACCGCTCCTCAGCCAGGTGCCGCAGGGCACCGG
This sequence comes from Luteolibacter sp., assembly GCA_039933825.1. Taxonomy (GTDB): domain Bacteria; phylum Verrucomicrobiota; class Verrucomicrobiia; order Verrucomicrobiales; family Akkermansiaceae; genus Luteolibacter. Next base: position 4,354 of record JBDTNJ010000572.1, on the reverse strand, counting down.
ATATTTCTGATTTGGGTTTTTCGATCATGGAATCTATCCTTTCTTGTCGGGTGGGTTCTTTTGGAGTTCCAACAGGCGGACCTTGCAAGCATCCAATTCACTCGCCAGATTTTTCCTCTCGCTGATATTGAGAAATGTGATGACAAGTCCATCGATCATTTTCTCATCAATCCGATAGGGCATGATCCGTGCGGCGAACCAGCGCCCGTCATGAGTGGGGATTTCCCGGTCTTTCACGATCAGGGTCCTAAGCACTTCGCGGGTGTCTTTTGCCAGATCCGGGTAATCCAGTTGCGACACCAGATCGGTGATTGGCCGACCTATGTCGCTCTGGACCAGATTGATGAGATCGGTCATCTGCGGGGCGAACCACCGCACGTTGATATTACTATCCAGAAACAACGTGGCGATATCGGTGCCGCTCAGGAGGTTCTTGATATCATTGTTAGTCCGTGAGAGATCCCGCACCTTGACCATCAGATCCTGGTTCACCACCTGCAGCTCCTCATTCATCGCCTGCATTTCCTCCTTCGAGGTCGTGAGTTCCTCGTTCATCGATTGGAGTTCTTCGTTGGTGGACTGGAGCTCTTCGTTGGCGGATTTCAGCTCCTCGCCCGTGGTCTGCATCTCCTCACGGAGCACCTGAAGCTCCTCCTGCGAGGCCCGCAGATTGCTTGTCATTTCCGCGAGTTCGATGCTCTTGGCGGTTCCGCTTTTGGGATGGCCCTTGATGCCCACTGTGGAAATGACCGGGATCTCACTGAAAACCACCAACACCATCCGCAGCAACGCACTGGGTTCCTCGATCGGGTGAACCGTGATGTCCACGCAGGTTTCCCTGTCTTCCGTGCCCATTTGCAAGCCCTTCACCGTCACCACTTCCTTTTTGCGGACCGCCCGGTGGAAAGCCTCGAACAAGGCATGATTCAATGACTCCTTGGCCATGGCGAAAATGTTCCAATTCGCCTGACCCGCGGCAGGCTCCAGGAAGCGCCCGGTTTTCCCATGGATGTAAAGGATATCGCCCGTATCAGTTACCAGCGCGGCCACCGGTGTGTAGTGGCGCAGCAGGAAATCATTGGCCAACACCTGAAGGTCCATCACGGGTGCGGCGAGGGATGTCGCCATTCCGTGGCTTGGGTGGAGCCGCCCGACCGGGTGCTTGAAGACCAGCGGAAAACGCATGATGCCTGCCTGCACCGGTGTTTCCAAGCGCCGATAGATCCGCGCCTTGGAGGACAGAGGGATGAATAAATCGCCGGCGTTTCCGACTGTCTCGGCATTTCCGAGCACCAGCACGCTTTTGGGATTGAGACAATAGTGGAACAACGGCAGCAGCTTCTTTTGGAGGTCCGCGATAAAATAAATCAGCAGATTGCGGCAGCTGAGAAGGTCGAGTTTTGTGAATGGAGCATCGCTAACCACGTTCTGATGGGCGAAAATCACCATCTCCCGGATCTCCTTGCTTACCCGGAAATGATTCGAATCCGCCGTAAAAAACCGCTGCAAACGCTCTTCGGAAACATTCTTCACAATGCCCTGCGGATACACTCCACACCGGGCTCTCTCGATGGCATCCTCGCTCAGATCCGTGGCAAAAATCTGCAAGGAAATTCTGTGATTCGGCTTCACGTTTTCCTTTGCCTCGAGGAAAACCATAGCCATCGAATAGGCCTCCTCGCCCGTCGAGCAGCCCGCCACCCAGGCCCGCAGCACCCCGCCATCCGGACGACTGCGGATCAACTCGGGAAATACCTCGTTTTTCAGACTCTCCCACACCAAGTCATCGCGGAAAAACTCCGTCACTCCGATCAACATTTCCTTAAACAGGATCTCCAAATCCTGCGGGTTCTCACGCAAATAGCGGACGTAATCCGCCATCGCGGTCAAATGGTGCAGAGTCATCCGCCGCTCGATCCGCCGCCAAATCGTGCTGCGCTTATAAACCGAAAAGTCGTGCCCCGTCTGCCGGCGCAGCAAAATCATGATTTTCTCTAAGTCCGACGAATCCTCCTTCGCCCCCTCAGGCACCGCGAAGACGGGCCGGAAGCCGAGGTTCACATAGTCTAGAATCTGCATCGGCAGCTCTTCCACCGGTGCGATCACATCCGCGAGCCCTTCATGGATCGCACTCTGGACCATGCTGTCATATTTCGCGGATTTCGGATCCTGTACAAAAACCGCCCCGCACTGCTCCTTGATCGCGCGCAGCCCCAGCGTGCCATCCGAGCCCATGCCCGACAGAACCACACCTATCCCCCACTCGCGCCAATCCTCCGCCAGCGAGCGAAAGAAAAAATCAATCGGCAGGCGCGGGCCCGGACCGCTTACCTGCTCGATCAAATAAAGCACGCCGTGCAGCAGTGATAAATCCCGGTTCGGTGGAATCACATACACATGATTCGGCACCACTTTCATCCGATCCTCGATCCGGCAAACCGGCATCGCCGTATCGCGTTGCAACAAATCCGGCAGCATGTCCTCGTGAGTCGGGTCAAGATGCTGGACCACGATGAATGCCAAGCCACTATCAACCGGCATTTTCTTAAAAAATACCTCCAAAGCTTCCAAGCCCCCGGCGGACGCACCCAGCCCGACGATCGAAAACGGCCGCCCGACTTTCAGCGAGGTTTCTATGGCCTCCTTCAAATCAGCGGGTTGACGGACGCGCTTGCTGGTCTTCCGGGTGCCCGAGGGAACTTTGTCGCCTTTCGTCATGGATAAATTCATAACCATAGCCGCCACGCATTACCACCTATTTCAAACAGATCGCCTCGAACGATTACCCGAGATTCTATCGAACATGCGTACGCAAATTCACTATGCGGGTTTTCCAAATCGACCCATAGCGGTCAAGGCACTTCACCCATATCCAAAATAAATCCGGACTGATACCTTTCCCCCGTGAATATTCCCTCAAGTTCCGAACTGATCAGAATCCACGCAGAGAACACGCGCTTTGAAGCCACCTTGGCGATGCCGGCCAGCGCCAAATCCATCATCATTTTCGCCCATGGGGCCGGGAGTAGCAGCCACAGCCCGCGGAATCGTCTGGTCGCTCGCTCGCTGTTCCAACGCGGTTTCGCGATCCTTTTGCCGAACCTCGTCGACGAAACTGAGGATAGCGACGAAACCTCCCCCCAAGGCGAAAAACACTGCGTCAGCCAAATCGCCATTCGCCTCTCCGCCACCATTGATTGGCTGATAGCGAATCCAAAAACCAGCAAGCTGGACATCGGTCTGTTCGGCAGCCGCACCGGGGCCGGGGCCGCGATGATCGCCGCCGCATTAAGGCCTAAAAACGTCCACGCAATCATCAGCCGCGGCGGACGGCCGGACCTCGCGGATGAGCACCTGCAACAAGTGCTCGCACCCACGCTCATGATCGTCGGCAGCAAGGATCACACCCACATCGACCACAACCGCAAGGCCAGTGAAAAAATGCGGGGAAAGCCGATGCTTGAACTGATTCCCGGGGCCTCCCACCTTTTCGGGGAACCCGGAAAACTCGAGCAAGTGGCCTCCATGTCCAATCTCTGGTTCCAACGCACCCTGGCCCTGTGCGGATGAACGTGGGGATTGGCCATTGCGAGAGAGCCAAGTGAAACGAGCGCCGCTTCGCAATGGCGAAGAAATCCGAGCTCAAGCGCCGCGGGTGGCGATGTGGTCGAACTTATCGTCGATGAATTTCAGGACGAGCGTTTCAACTTCATCGTTTTTCAGGCGCTCCAGCACGTCCACCGAGAATCCACGGGCGATGAGCTGGCGGGCGCTGGCGGGAGCAATGCCGCGGGCGCAGAGGTAGAAGATTTCCTCGTCGCTGATCTGGGAGGAGGTGCTGCCGTGGGAACATTTCACTTGATCGGCGTTGATCTCGAGGCCGGGCATGGAGTTCGCCTCGCAGTCGTCGCTCATCAGGAGATTGCGGCAGGTCTGATAGGCATCGGTGTGGTGGGCGCCTTCGTCCACGAAGATGAGCCCGGAGAAGATGGTGCGGGATTCGTCGTAGAGGGAATTCTTGTACAACAGATCCGAGTAAGCGCCTTCGGAAACGTGGTGCTGGAAGGTGCGTTGGTCGTATTCCTGCTCGTGAGCCGGGATGCTGACGGAGAGCATGTCGGAACGTGAACCCGGGCCTTCGAGGCGGGAAAGCGATTCGTTGCGCGCCCACGATGCACCGGTGTTGAGGATGAATCCGATCGCGGAAGCATCGCGGAAAGTGGCGGTTTCGTTGATCTGGATGACGCGGGTGGCTTCGTTGAACGCTTGGATGGCGACGTAATCGAGCTTCGAATTTTGGCCGGCGCTGAGATCGTTGAACGCAATAGCGAGGCCGGGTTGCGAATCATCCGCC
>JBDTNJ010000571.1:0-4183 GCA_039933825.1 Luteolibacter sp. | reverse complement strand
CAGCAGCAGAAACCTGTGCCGCTTAGCCGAAAATCATCCAACTTCGGTTTTCGGGATAAATAAACCGGAGCGCGACATGCGTGATGATACATATCAACGCAAACGTGGCGATGATTGCCGATTTGTGCTGCCAAATCGCGGCCGCTGACTTTTTGGGAGTTTTAAAAAAGTCCATCAATGGGGGATTCCGAGCCATCACAATCACTTGCATGAAGTTCACTTTTAAATCCGGTTACCGCCATGGGGTGAAACCCTACTCGGGCTGTGTTTGCTTGCTTTTGCTGCCTGCCATTGTTCGCTGAATCGGTTTTCGACCAGGTGAAGCAATGCCCGGCAAGTCTCCGCCCGTCAGCATGATCCAGCACCCTTCCAGCCTCGAAGATCCCAACGGCGAGGCGTGGCATCATCGCTCTGCCGCTGAGGTTTTGGCTCATTTCCGTTCCACTCCCGAGGGGCTTTCGACAAAGGAAGCCACACTTCGCCTCGTGGCCAATGGTAGGAATGAATTGACGGGAGCACCGGGCGTCAGCGCGTTGCGGATCCTGCTAGCCCAGTTCGAGAGTCTGGTTATTTGGATTCTGATCGCGGCCGGCGTGGTGTCAGGGGTGCTGGGTGAGAAGGTTGATGCCGCTGCCATCTTCGCCATCGTCCTCCTCAATGCGGCGGTCGGATTGTATCAAGAGTTCAATGCGGAGAAATCGATTGCCGCGCTGAGGAAACTGGCCGCACCCCACGCGAAGGTGATTCGGGACGGAAAAGTGCGCTTGATCCCCGCAGCAGAAATTGTTGTCGGTGATGTCTTGGAGCTGGAATCGGGGGATTTGGTGGCTGCCGACGCACGGATTCTATCAGCGGCCATGCTCCGTTGTATCGAGGCACCGTTGACCGGCGAATCACAGCCTGTGACGAAGCGGCCCGCAACGCTGGAGGCGCTGGAGGTTCCGCTAGGTGATCGTGAAAACATGGTATTCATGGGCACCAGCATCGCCACAGGCACCGCGAGGGCCGTCATCGTGGCGACCGCGATGAAGACCGAGTTAGGGCACATCGCGCAACTGATTGAAGACGCGGGGACCGACAAGAATACGCCGCTGGAGAAAAAGCTGGAGGCCTTTGGGCGCGTGCTGGTCTGGGCGGCTCTTGGGATTGTGGCGCTCCTGTTCGGGTTGGGGCTGATGCGCGGCACTCCTCCGCTGGAGTTATTCATGACGTCTATCAGTCTCGCGGTAGCCGCAGTGCCGGAAGGTTTGCCTGCCGTGGTTACCGTAGCGCTTGCGCTGGGTGTGCGCCGGATGGCACGCCGTGGGGCGTTGGTTAGAAAACTGGCGGCGGTGGAGACACTCGGGTCCACCAGCGTGATCTGCACGGATAAAACCGGAACTCTAACCGTAGGCGAAATGACGGTGCGCGCTCTCTATTCGGCTGGCCAAAGTTACACCGTTACCGGAGAAGGCTACGGTCCAGACGGAGACGTGCGCCCGGATGCCGCTCCGTTGCGTGAACTCGTTTCCGTCATTATGGGCTGCAACAACGCCCACCTCATCGAGGAAGGCGGCAAATGGAAAACCGTGGGCGATCCGACGGAAGGCGCGTTGCTGGCCGCAGGTAGCAAAGCGGGCGGTGACCGCGCGCAACTGATCAAGGACTTTCCGAAATTTGCGGAAATCCCCTTCGATTCGGATCGCAAGCTTAGCACCATGATTCGAAAAATGCCGGGCGGCAAGCTTCGTGCATTCATCAACGGTGCCCCTGGACCACTCTTGCAACGCTGCACCCATCTCCATACCGGAAGCGAAATCATCGCCCTAACACAACAAGGGCGCGAAGAAATTCTCGCGCAGGCAATGACGATGGCAAGACAAGCCCTGCGCGTGCTCGCCTCGGCCTGGAGAGATTTGGAAAACGCTTCACCTGACGATCTCACTGCGGATTTTGTCGAGCGCGATCTGGTATTCATCGGTCTATCAGGAATGTATGATCCTCCACGTCAGGAGGCCAAGGATGCGGTGGCCAGGTGCCGTTCCGCAGGCATACGTGTGGTGATGATCACTGGAGATCACCCGCAAACTGCGGAGGCCATTGCTCGGGAAATCGGGATCGCGGAAGAGGCGGTGGCGATCACCGGCGCTGAGTTGGGAAAAATGTCGGACGATGAACTCCGGCGACGTTTGCCTGAAATCAACGTCTATGCCCGCGTCACCGCCGAACACAAGTTGAGAATCGTCAGGTCTTTGAAAACCACTGATGCAGTCGTCGCGATGACGGGCGACGGAGTCAATGACGCTCCCGCCATCAAAGGGGCGGACATCGGAATCGCCATGGGAAAAGGCGGCACGGAAGTGACCCGGCAGGCGGCGGACATTATCATCACCGATGATAACTTCGCCACCATCGTCGCGGCAGTCGAGGAAGGCCGCGGCATTTATGCGAATATCAGGAAGACGCTCCAATACCTGTTAGCCGGCAGCACTGCGGAACTTTCGTTCATGATGGCCTGCGTGATCATCGGCCTGCCGACGCCGCTGCTGCCGATTCACCTGTTATGGATCAATCTCGTGACCGACGGCTTGCCCGCACTCTGTTTGGCCACCGACGCCATCGATCCCGACGTGATGAAACGTGGTCCGCGCGGGCGCTCGGAAAGTCTCACAAATCCAAGGTTTATCCGCACCATGTTGCTCACCGGATTTCTGACGGCGGGAGTGGCTTTCGCCGTATATCGCCATGTCCTGCTAACCGGGACGCTTGAAAGCGCCCGAGCCGCAGCCTTCGCTGTATTGGTTTTTGCCGAATTGTTGCGGGCCTTCGGCGCACGCAGTGAGATCAAGCCCGTCTGGCGGATTTCGCTACTCACCAATCTGAACCTCGTGGTCGTGGTAGCTGTTTCCTTCGGACTTCAGGTATGGAGCCAGCACAGCGCCACCTTGGGCGGCATTCTGAAAACCTCCTACATGTCATTCACTGATTGCCTTCTGCTTCTTGCCGTAGGTTCGATTCCTCTGCTGGTGCTTGAACTGGTAAAATCGATACGCCGGACCTGGCCGACCACCGCATGATGTCCTCAACTGGCAGTTTACCAAGACCATGAACCACCTGCCCAAGCTTACCCAACCGTCATCCGGGGCGGAGGATCATTCCATTCATTTCGCCGCGATTCTGGCAGAGGTGGCACTGCTGGAAACGGACGGTGTTTTCACGCGGATGAAGTCCGCACCGGGAGGACTATCAGAAGAGGAGGCTATACGCCGCTTGGCGGAGACCGGGCCGAATGTCGTGGCGGCGGGCAAACATCGCGGGTGGCTCTGGCGGCTGCTGACCGCCGCACGCAATCCGCTGGTGATTTTGTTAGTGGTTCTCGCGACGATTTCCTTCGCCACTGGCGATGCGCGGGCTGGCAGTGTGATGTCGCTGATGGTGATCCTCGGTGTGTTGCTTCGCTTCGTTCAGGAAGCGCGGGCGGACGCGGCGGCAGAAAAGCTCAAGGCGATGATCAACGTCACGGCGGCGGTGGTCCGCGCGGGGAAGGAGCAGGAAATTCCGCTGCGCCAATTGGTGCCGGGCGATGTGGTAACCCTGTCCGCCGGAGACATGATCCCGGCGGACGTCCGGCTCATCGCGGCGAACGATCTGTTCGTTTCGCAAGGCACACTCACCGGTGAATCACTGCCGGTTGAGAAGCTTGCCACTCGCGAAACACGAACCGGCATCCCACCGCTGGAAACTCCTAACATTTGTTTTCTCGGTACTAGCGTGGAAAGCGGCGCGGCCACCGCAGTCATCCTGGCGACCGGCCCGCAGACCTACTTCGGCAGCATGGCGGGCAGCATGACCGGCGATCCCGAACCCACCAGTTTTGATAAGGGCGTCCAGCAGTTCACCTGGCTGATGATCCGCTTCATCGTCATCATGGTGCCGCTGGTGTTCGTCATCAACGGACTTACCAAGCACGATTGGCGTGGGGCGTTTTTCTTTTCCATCGCCGTCGCGGTCGGCCTGACGCCGGAAATGTTGCCGATGATCGTCTCTGTCTGCTTGTCAAAGGGCGCGCTCGCGATGTCGGGAAAGAAGGTCATCGTGAAGCAACTCAATGCGATCCAGAACTTCGGCGCGATGGACGTGCTGTGTACCGACAAGACCGGCACGCTGACGATGGATCAGGTGATTCTGCAACGCCACTGCGACG
>JBDTNJ010000570.1:0-5758 GCA_039933825.1 Luteolibacter sp. | reverse complement strand
GCGCGACCGGGGTGCTGATTCTCTATGGGGTCACCTTTGCCGCACATGCGATCTATCATTTTGAGGCGTTTGGGTCGGTTCCCACGTTCTGCGTGATGGGGCTGGTGACGCTGGTGGCATTCCTGATCGCCGTGCGGCTGGACGCGCTGGTGGTGGCGGTGCTGGGGATGCTGGGTGGATTCCTAACGCCCGTATTATTGTCCACTGGGCAGGATCAGGTGTTCGGTTTGTTCGGCTATATCGTGCTGCTAGATATTGGACTGGTGGCGGTGGCGCGGCATGGGCGCTGGCGTTTCCTAGCGGGTGCGGCGGCAGTGGGCACGGGGCTGATGCAGATCGGCTGGGGGATGAAATTTTTCACTCTGGGTCACTATGACGAGGGTATGAAGACGCTTATCCCGATGGGGATCGCGCTGTTTTTCATGGCAGTGTTTCTGATCGGCGGGTGGCTAGGGCGGCAGGGGCGGGAGATGGAGAAATTCTCCGTGGCCTCGGTGCTAGGGCTGGCGCTGGTGGCGCTGGGATTTGCTTTCGTGCTGTTGGGTTTCGAGCAGGTGGCGACGCGGTATTTCCTGCTGTATGGCTTTGTATTTCTCGTTCAGTTAGGCGTGATGGTAGTGGTGGCCACCCGCCCGCAGGTGGGGGTGGCGCAGGTGATCGCCGCAGGCCTAGCATTCCTGCATCTGGCGTGCTGGACGATGAACTACCTGACAGCGGAGAATCTGCGCGGTGCGCTGGTGATCTATCTGGTGTTCGGCGCGCTGCATGCGGTGGTTCCAGTGTTACTGGCCAAGCGCTTGCCCACTACCCCGGCAGCGCTTCCGCTGAAGGCTGGGCCTTGGGTCGTGCCGCTGGTGCTGCTAATGATGCGTCTGCCAGTGATCCATCTTCATCCGGTGTCGATGGTGATTTGGGTGGCGGTGTTGATTCTCGTGCTGCTAGCGATCGGTCTGGCGGCGGTGACAGGGGCGGTGCTGTCCGTGCTGGCCTCACTGGCGCTGACGATGTTGGTGGCGGCGATGTGGTTGCTGGAAGGGCCGTCGCAGGCGGATTCGCTGCTGCCGTTTCTGGGAGTGATCACAGGGTTTTCGGCGATATTTTCCGTGGGTGGGATGTTGCTCGCCAGGCTAACAAAAAATCAAGACGGAAAGAGTCCTCTGGAAATGCAATCGGCGGCGTTGCTGCCAGTGTGTTCGGCATTGCTACCGTTTGGCATGATGATTCTCGCGCTGTTGCATCTGCCGGTGGCGAATCCGTCGCCGGTGTTTGGGGTGGCGTTGCTGATGTCGGTGCTGCTGCTAGGGTTGGCGCTTGTTGCTAGGCAGGGACCGCTCGTGTTGGCGGCTTTGGTCGGGACGTTGGCGGTGGAAGGGGTGTGGCATTTGCATCATTTTCAAGCGGATTCGCCGACGGTGGCGCTGTCGTGGTATCTGGGATTTTACGCGCTGTTTTTGGTTTTCCCGTTTGTGTTCAGAAAGGCGTGTGCGGGACAGGCGGTGCCGTGGATCGCCAGTGCGCTCTCGGGCGTTGGGCATTTCCTGCTAGTCCATCATCTGGTGAAACACGCGTTCCAAAATAACATGATGGGTCTGCTTCCTGCGGCGTTTGCGGTGCCGGCTTTGGCCGCGTTGTTCATGGTGATCCGTTCGGCCCATGGAATGGATGAGAAAAACCGCAGCCAGCTTGCTTGGTTCGGCGGGGTGGCCTTGTTTTTCATCACGCTGATTTTCCCGATCCAGTTCAGCCGCCAGTGGCTGACAGTAAGCTGGGCGATGGAAGGGGCCTTGCTGTTATGGTTGTTCCGGCGGGTGGTGCATCCGGGCTTGCAGCTCACGGGGCTCGCTTTGTTAGCGGTGGCGTTTATCCGGCTGACGCTGAACCCGGCGGTGTTTACTGACTATCCGCGCAGTGGCACGGCGATTTTCAACTGGCATCTGTATGCCTACGGGCTGGTGGCGGTGGCACAGTTTTTGGGAGCAAGCTGGTTCACGGATCCGGCGGGGCGCTGCGCGAATTTTTCGGCTCGCGGGGTGTTGTATGCTTTTGGTGGGGTGTTGCTTTTTCTGCTGCTGAACATCGAGATCGCGGACTATTTCACGAGTCCGGGGGATCGCTGTGTGGCGTTTATGTTTGGCGGAAACTTCGCCCGCGATATGACCTACAGCATTGCTTGGGGGCTGTTTTCACTGGCGCTGCTAGGAATCGGGATTTGGCAACGCTCGAAGCACGCGCGCTACGCGGCGATCGGGCTGCTGGCGGTGACATTGCTGAAACTGTTCGTCCACGACCTCGCCGCGATTGAGAGTATTTTCCGAATTGGTGCATTGATCGGCGTGGCCGTGATTGCCTTCATTGCATCGTTTCTCTATCAACGCTTCTTTGACCGAACGGAACCTTCATGAAAAAGATCATCACATGGTTGTCAGTGCTTCCGGGAATGCTGTGCGCCGGCCCGGAGGCGGCCCAGACGGGCTGGCAGTGGGAGGCACCGTTCGTGGTGGGGCAACCTGGGATGGTAAGGGTGGAACTCCCGCCCGAGGTGCTCGATATTTCACGATCGGATTTGGGGGATGTTCGGGTGGTTTCAACTGAGAAAAGCGAGGCGCCGTATTTCGTTGAGAAGCCGAGCCGCAGGGAGGGCGCGGTGCGTGAGGCATCGGGATTCAGGGTCAACCAATCCGGCACGAACACGGTGATTGAGGTTTTATTCGCGACGAAGGACCGGATCGAGACGCTCGATTTGGTTTCTCCAGCGCAGGAGTTTCTCAAGTCGGTAACGATTGAAGGGAACAAGAGCGGCGCGTGGCAGGCCTTGGCCACGAATGAGGTGATTTTCCGGCAGTCAGGCGGGAGTGAACGCCTGCGGGTGCCTATTCCGGCGGATGTGTGGGAGGGATTTCGTTTCACGATGGATGATGGGCGAAGTCAGCCAGTGCCGTTCACGGGGGTGCGGGCCATCACTTCTGGAGAGAAACCGGAGACGGTTGAGCTAACGGTTTCGCTGGGCCAACGCGAGGAAGGCCCTAACGAAACCCGGCTGGCGTTGGATCTGGGTGCCGGCAATCTGAATGTGGCAGAGTTGCGGTTTGAAATACCGGATGCCGTTTTCAGTCGAAAATGTACGCTCGGGTATTCCGTGCCAACGTCGGATGGGGAATCCCACGTGGAAACTTTTGCTACCGGCACCATTTATCGGGTGGCGGGCGAAAGCGGAGTTTCCACCGACGAATTGGTGATTCCGGTTGAACGGCGGATTTCTGCGCGTTTCATCGTGGCGACATTCCGCAATGGTGACAGCCCGCCACTGATGGTGCGTGGTGCGAAAGTGCGGTGCTACCCAACCATTCTGGCGTTTCACGCTGCGGAGGCGGGAGAGTGGACCTTACGCTCTGGCAACCGCGATGCCAAAGCGGCGAACTACGATTTGAACGCGTTGCGTGGTGAGTTGACTGCGGCAAGAGGGCCGCTCGTCAAACTTGGGCCCTTGCGCAAAAATCCGAATTATGTCGTCCCTGAAGTGCTGACCGGAGTGAAGGTCGCCGGCGCGGAAATCGACCTGAAGGATTGGTCCCGCCGCCGCAAGGTTGATTGTGCGCCGTCGGGAGTGGTCCGGATCGACCTAGACGCGAAAACGCTGGCAGGTAGCCAGACGGATCTTGGCGACATTCGTTTGGTTCAGAATGGCAAGCAGATTCCCTATTTGGTGGGGCCGGGGACGGTATTTCACGAGTTGAAGCCGTCGGGTATTTTTCCGAAAAATGATCCCAAGCGGCCGAAAATTTCGCGTTGGGAAATCGAGCTGCCAGTGGGCGGCGTTCCGATGGTGGACCTCACCGCACGTTCGTCAGCACCTTTGTTCACCCGCCGATTTGTGGTGGCCATCGAAGGAAAGGACGATCTAGGCAATGCTTGGCGCGAGCAAGTGGGCACGGCGGATTGGACGAAATCCGGCAGCGGCGAGGTTCCCCTCGTTCTGAACCTCAATGGCGAGCGCCTGCCCGCGACCTTCATTTTGGAAACCGACGATGGCGATAATCCCCCGATCCCACTCGACGAAGTTTCCCTGCGTTTCGCCTCCCCCTCCATTATCGCCAAGCTCTCTGACCCTGCGCCGCTTTTCCTGTGTTACGGAAATCCAAAGGCGGCGCCACCGCAATACGATCTGCGGGTGGTGCGTAGCGAAATGCTCGCCGCCGTCCCGCAGGCAACGACCCTCGGCGATGAGGAAATCCTCCGCCCGGACACCCGCGACCACCGCGCACCAGACGCCGGTTCACCGTGGCTGTGGGTCGCCTTGGCCGCAGTGGTGGCCGTGCTGCTGGCCATCGTGGCGAAATTGCTGCCCGCCCAAGCACCGGGTGGGGAATCATGAACGCCCCCGGAACTTTTTAAAAACTTCCTTCACAGACAGCAATTATCTTGCAAACACGACGGGCTGACGCTTTCTTCCGCGCTCAACCTACAACCTAGGACGTTCCGGCTCGCGCTGGAGCTATCCCCTACGACCATGGCCGAAAAAGAAATCAACCTCACCGAATACAAGCTCCACGAAGGAGACACAGGCAGTTCCGCATATCAAGTCGCGCTTCTCACCAAGCGGATTTTTGAACTCACGGACCATTTGAACATCCACAAGAAGGACTTCGCATCACGCCGCGGACTTTTGACGATGGTTTCCCAGCGCCGCAAGTTGCTGGATTACATCAAAAAGGGCTCTGATGAGCGCTATTTGCAGCTGATCCAGAGCCTCGGACTCCGCCGCTAAAAACTCTCCGCAGGCAGCCACGGGAAACCCCCGTGGCTGTTTTGCGAAACGGTCCGGGCACTCGAATGTTTCGCCCGGCTCGACAGACACTTCCCTCCGCAGCCGCCTATTTGCGCGCTGCGGAATTTGTCTGAAAACGATGAATGCCCGCCGCGCATCCTGCAACGCGGGCCGTACGCACTGAAAAAAAGAAAATACAGACTATGAATATCCATACACTTACGACCGACGTCGGCACGAATCCGATGACGTTCGAAACCGGCAAAATTGCCAAACTCGCCGATGGCGCCGTCACCGTCCGCTGCGGCGACACCATCATCCTCGTCACCGCCGTTTCCTCCACCAAGGTGAAGCCCGGCCAGACCTGGTTCCCACTTTCCGTGGAATATAAGGAAAAAGCCACCGCTGCCGGCGTCTTCCCAGGCGGCTACTTCAAGCGCGAAGGACGCCCTACCGAAAAGGAAATCCTCACTTGCCGGATGACGGACCGCCCACTGCGCCCGTTGTTCCCAAAAGGTTATTTCTACGATACCCAGATCGTCGCCATCCTGCTCAGCGCGGACGGTGAAAACGATTCCGACATCCTCGCAATGAACGGAGCTTCCGCCGCCCTCTGCCTCTCCGACATCCCCTTCGCCGGTCCGATCGGTGCGGTGCGTGTCGGCCGCGTTGACGGACAATTCGTCATCAATCCGACCCACGATCAGCGCGCTGACAGCGACCTCGACCTCATCTACGTCGGCAACAAGACCGACGTCATCATGATTGAAGGCCAAGCCGACGAGCTCCCGGAAGATGAGTTCATCAAGGCTCTGCACTTCGCCCAAGCCGCCGTCGTCAAGCTCGTCGCACTCCAAGAGGAACTCGCGAAACTCGCCGGTAAGGAAAAGCGCGAATTCTCCCAAATCCTCGCCAAGGAAAACCTCCTCGAAATCGCCTACGAAATCGCCGGCGACCGCATCGAGTCCGCCATTTACGCGCCTTCGAAAACCG
>JBDTNJ010000569.1:0-9281 GCA_039933825.1 Luteolibacter sp. | reverse complement strand
GTTTCTGCCTTGTTATACATATTTGTATAATTGGTCGCGCTGAACGATTCATCCATGGCAAGGTAAAGCAGGGAGGCCGAACTTCCGCGGTTGCACTGCCAATTACTTGCTGCATCCGTATTCTGCTGGGTGCCGCCGTTAGTCGCGATGACGTCAGCCTGCACAAGCATCCGTTGTGAGACGAACTGCCGGAATGGTGTGGAGTTTGTGCCGCTCGTCGGCGTCTGCCAAGAAGGGGCGTCGTAGCACCAATCATACGCAAACGACACGTTCTTTCCATGAACGTAAAGACTCAGTCCCTTCACATTTGTAAGTCCCCAGCCGTGACCTACAAAGCTGCCACTGTCCACTGTCACATCCTCCAATCGCCGCTCCACATACCAACGGGATTTCTGAGCCCACGCATCATCTCCCGTCAGAACGTAGAGAAAGGCACAGCGAAAGCCATTTACAGATTCGCCAAACGGGTCGATGCCTCCAGATGGATTGGCAGGAGTCCGTTTGCCAGCGTAGTCACGATATTGCCCGGACTCGGCGTCGGCGACGAGTGTATTATACATCTCCAGCCAAGGACTTTGAGTGATCTTCGTGCGCAACGCCGGCACTTCGGCAGGACTAAAAAACAAGCGCGGATGGGTCTGAGCGACCGATGGCACCAACAGCGCCGTGAGCGTCATTAAACTTACGAGAATGGGTTTCATGCGAAAAGCTTGGGGTTTTTTGGAGAAAAAAGTGACTGTTGAATAGTAACGTTGAAATCTGGCTAAATTTCAATACCTCAATTCAGTGAGCACGTAGCCGCTTTGTAGGTATAATGTATTCCTTGTGGAGTCTAGGTCGGATACCTCTCAATGGGTCTCCCAACCTGTTCCAGAGCACTTCCGTGACCCGTGGATGAAGCCTCATGCACTGCGGCGACGGCGAAACAAGCCGGCGATGATCACCAGGCCTGCCAACGCACTTGTCGGCTCAGGAACTGCTGTCCAAGTGAGGGTGTTGCCGCTGACGGTGAAGGCTCCTTCGCTCGTTGGAGCACCGACTACCGAACCCCCACCGGAATACGTGAAGTTGGCAATCGTGAAATTATCGAGACTGTTTGTTCCAAAAATATCAGTCCACGTGTGCGGAGAGTTCCAGAAAGCATCGGAAAATGCGTTGCTACTTATCACGTTGAATTTTGCACCTACGGCCACCGTGAGATTACTCGCCCCCAATGCCGTTTTATCATAAGCTCCAGTCCCGGTGTTGATGTCCCAGTCGAAGATCGAGCCTGGGGCGAAGGCCAGCGTGCTATTGAAAATTTCTGTTGTCCCGATGGAACTCACCGTGCCGTCACCCAGCGCAAGGTGGCCACCGCTGTTGATGGTGGTTGCTCCACCTACCTTGCCGCCGTTACCTGCGAGTGTGCCGCTCACCGAGACATTGCCCGTCGCGCTGGTTTGATCCCCGTTGATGACGAGAGTGCCAGCATTGACACTCGTCGTTCCGGTGTAGGTCGCCGTGCCACTGAGCACTTGGGTTCCATTTCCGGCCTTTGTGATGCTGAGAGTTGAACTTGTTCCAGCGCCATTTGCCAATGTTCCGCTGAAGGTCTTCGTCCCCGAGGCGAAATCAATGGTGAGCGTGCGCGGGTTGGTATTATTGTTACTGCCCACAACCGCTCCGTTACCGCTCAGACCGGCAATGGTATTGCTATTTTGAAGACGGAGAGTTCCCAGGGCGTTGATCGTCACTTCATTGCCATTTGCCGCCGTATTGTTTGCGAGAGATGTGACACCTCCGTTGACGAACAGTCCCCCGGTAAACGTGTTGGCACCCGACAGATTCAAAGCTTGGCTTACCCCTGAGACAGTGAGGCCACCTGTGCCGTCGATGACCGCAGAGATGAAAGTCTGCACACTCGTATTGTATGCTCCGATAAATCCTGCACTTGACCCAAAATTGAGTGTCCCATTGGACCATGTGCCACCCGATCCGGTGATGAGTCCCCCGCTCCCAAGGTTGATCGTCCGACCTCCCAGATTTTGGTTGAACGCTCCATTGCTCCGAAGTGAATAAATACTCAACGCGCCAGAGCCTGTCAGCGTCGTTGCCGCAGTAAGATTGACAATCTGCGATGAAGTAGCGGCGGACCAATCGCCAGAATACGGCGTGTAGTTCGCAGAAGCTGAAATCAGGTTATTACCGCTGAACGTGGCGAAATCACCAATAAGATTCCCACCGGCGTAGGTCTGGATTCCGGGTGAAATCATTCCGTTAGTGACGGCAGGCTTCGATCCGCTTACAACGACGGATGACGCGGTGCCTACACCAAACGTAAGGCTTTGCCCTGCTGCGGAGGGAGCGGCAAGCGAACCCACTGTCAACACGGCTGCGCGAGTGCCGCTCTGCTGCGTGACCGCCACAAGCGAGCCGCCTGAGTAGTTGAGAGCCCCTCCGAAGGTGAACGCGCTGTTGAACGCACCTGTTGTTGCGGTATTAGCGAAGTTGGTGGAGGCACTGTTCAAATTGAGGTTGCCAGTCGCATAGATTCCGTTTGTGGACGAAGTAGAGTTGAAATTATAGCGCACGGTGCTGCCCGCAACTGGACCCGAGTTGGTGACTGTCAAGTCGCCGGGTGCGAGTAAACCGCTTAATGTGATATTCAATGCGCTGGAGCCGAGTGTTGGGAAAGTGACATTGTCGCCATTGTTATAGGTTGCGCTGAAACCACCAAGTGTCGAGTTTTGCCAGGTTCCTGATGCCGCGGAGTTCCAGCTAATGTCTGCCGCTTGCGCGAAACCTGCAGTCACTGCTGCGCCCAAGATCATAACAGATAGATTTTTAAATTTCATGGGAGTCAAAGTAAATAGTTTTTCTGTGCGTTTGTTGATCTAATGCAACTGACCGACGTTAGACCTTAAACATGTAATTAGTAAATACCCAGAAACAGGTATATAGACTCTTTACCAAAAGTTTACTCCGGCATATTGCTAGAATCGGCATCGCAGGAGAACGGATTCATTGAGAAAGCGAAACGCGGAGTCACAGAGGCAGGAGAGAGAGCCGCTGAGATTGGAAAATCCCTTGTCTTTGCCTCCGCGTCTCTCTCCGCGACCTCAGCGACTCAGCGTTTCGTTTCGGAAATGACTTTTGGTAAACGACCTAACAAAAAAATCACTTTCCAAACAACCAAGTGAATCACTCCGTAGCCACGACACGGACAAACTTTTTCGTGGCAGCACCTTTGGGAATGGTCACTACGATGGAATCGAGGGCACCGGTCTCATCGACAGTATAGGAGGCCCCGCTCGACCCAACAGGGCCCGGATTGGTGGCTGGCCCTATGAGGATATCATCCGCTGGATTCCAAGTCGAAAGATTCGAGCTGATCTGAACCTTCACCGCCACCGGTTGGAGTTCTGAAACATCAGAGCGCTTGAACGCAATTACGAGATTACTACCCGAGGCGCTGACCGTGGGTCGGATCGATGGGTTGTCGTTGATCGTTGGATTACCACCCAGGACAAATTCCAATAAATTCGAAATTCCATCGTTTTCGAAGTCTACAGTCGCGCCGGTATTGGTGAACCCAGGCAAGAAGCCGTTGGCCCATGTCTGATAGGGAGTGCTGCCCGTCGACTCGAGACGGATTTGTTTCAGCACCGTGTCATGAACAAGGACGTAGCCGGAAGGAAGGCCTGAAAGTGAGGCAAAAGTGTTTCCCGTCGAACTATTGGTATTTCCTGTAAGTGTGCCGGAGTAACTCAGCAGGATATAGGAAGGTGCGGTTGGCACGGTCAAGGAGGTGAACGCGAGTGCGGCTCCCGTGAGGTTGAGATCGGCTGAGGTAACATTTAGCCGATCGGCGAGCGCGCCGGAAACATCAATGGCCAGTGAGCCTGAAAGAGCGAGATTCGCCGTGACGGCGAGTGTGCCGAGGGTGGAGCCCGGGGCGATGGTTCCTGAAACAGTTAGCGTGCCAAGGCCTGCTGAACCCATCTGGAGAAGACCTGAGCCAGCCAACTTGCCGGCCACATCGACCGCAGTGTCATTGATCTGAACCTTGCCGATGCCACTGCCATCCCGATCGATGGCGAGGGTATTGCCCGCTAAAACGTTCGGGAAGAATGCCGTGGCAAAGACAAGATCCAAGGCATCACGGCTCGCCAAGGTGAGTTTACTGGTTCCCGATTGATCCCAGTTAAAACTGACACTTCGCGTGACAGCCGAACTTGCCGCAGCCGAAATCCCAATTTTGCCGCCTGCTGTGGTGACTTCAAGTAAACTTGTTTGAGGCACGCCTAAAGCAAACGCTCCGGCAGCAGTGCTGTAAGTGAATGGTGAGAAGGTGCCGCTGAGAAGGGTCCCACCATTTACTGACAGGGATCCGCGACCGTAGTCGCCTGTAATGTCGAACACACCTTGATCCACACGGATGAATCCCGCTCCATTGAGCGGCCCTCCATTAGTGGGTAAGGCGAGATCTGTATTGCTCATGATCCAAGTGCCGCTGCCTGTTTTCACGAGGTCCCAACGTGGGGTGGTATCCAAGTTTCCACGACCTTCGCTCGGGCTTGTAGAGTTGCTGCCGGTACTGATAGATAGCGTGCGATTCGTTTCCACATCCACGGTTGTGTAACCGGCGAAAGACATCGCAGCACTCGTATAACTTTGGTCAGTAGTGGTGACTCTCCATGTTCTCGAAACCGGGACATTCGCCGCGATAGAACCTGTACCGCTAGTTCATGTTCCACCGTCGTTTCCGATCAAGTTGTCGCCATCAAAAGCAGCAGCACCGTTGACCAGTTTCCCGGCAGCGGAGGTAGTGATCGTTCCCTGTCTCAGAGCCCATTGCAGATCCAGCTTCGTTCCAGAGTAGCTTGTGTTGTTATCGATAATTAGTTCCCCTGCTCCACCCTTGCTGTAGGTCTGAGTGGATCCGGATGAATTGTTAGTGAGCGAGCTGCCAGCACCAAATGATAGACTCCCCGCCTGGACCATTACGGGTAAAGTGATCCGGTTGCCGGTGATGGTGGCAGTGCCATCGTATCTCACCACGCCCGACCATGATCCGAATCCGGAATCTCCAGAAGAAGCGTCCGTCCCTTGGTCAATCTGTAAAGCCTTCGAAAAGACCTTGGCTCCGCCTCCCAGATTTTCAAAGAGGAACAATCCTGCAGCTCCCGATGCCCCCGCACCCACATAAACAGGGCTACCCGGACCCATTGCCGCGTCGTCAGTGGCAATGACCACAACACCGCCGCCACCGCCAGCGCCCGAACTGTTTGTGGAGTTGACCCGCAGGCCCGAGAAGCTGTTCCCGGTATTGGACAAGCGAATGGTGCCGCTCCGTGGATTTTGCCGATCAGTCCCAGCGAAGTTCAGAATGAAACTGCCGCTGATTGCTCCGGATAGCTCGTGGACCGGACTATTGAGAGTCCAGTTGGTTGTGCTTTCCTGATTGCCTCCAGCCACGGTGATGGTGCGGTTAGCGCTAATCGCGATGGCCTGGCTGATTGTGACTGGAGCGTTCGCATAGAGGCTCCTGTCATCCGCTCGAACGGAACTGCCAAGGGTAAGGTTGGTATCAAAGGTCGTGTTGGTAGTAGCGGTTGTATCGATGACCAGCGGTGTGCCTCGGCTGGCGAATCCCCCACCCGTCGTCCGCCATTGATTCAGACCGGTTCCGGTGCCAGCACTACGGTCCGCAGTGAAGCCGGCCCAAGAAATTCCGTTCAGTAGAAGCACTCCACCGGATAGGGTGAGGTTTCCGTTGAAAATTTGATCCATGTTGCTGACCACAGTGGTCCCACCGCTGAGAGTCGTTTTTCCATCGAGACTCGGAGTCCCCCCCCCACCGGCGGCTCGGGTAAGAATCAACAGGGCGGCGCTGCTCGTGATGTCGCGTGCGGTGCCGTCATCACTAAGAGCGAAATTCATGGTCACCCGCGAAGGGTTGTTAGCGCCAGCACCATTGGTGATCGAGCGATTGCCGCCCAACACCAAGCTGCCCGACGAATTTCCGAAAAACAGGGTCCGCGGTTGGGCAATTGAGGCTTCGGGAACAGGTGTTGCCGAGGTACCCGACACGTCATTGCTTCCATTGATGCGGATTTCAGAATTGCTACCGGCCCGGGAAGCATCCCACTCGTAGTTGTTGCCAGTGGTCGTCGGATTCCAAAATACATCTCCATCCGCAAGATAGACACCAGAGGTCCCGTTGTTACGGAAATTCACGTTCATGGGATTGCCAAGGGAAGGCGTTGTATTGCCAGTACGGAATGTGTAAGGCGTGAGCGCCGTGTTCGTGGTGAGCCAAAGGTTGCGATTGTCGGCGTTCAGATCGACGAGACCTCCAGTTTGTGAGTTGGGGGCCGCCAACAGGATTCCAACGTCGGTGGCCGTGGCAGAGATCGTCCCGGTGTAACCACTGTTATTGCCCCCTAAACGGAGGGCCGGTAGATTGGTAGAACTGCTTGCAACCCCGGCCACGAGGGTAATGGTGCCTGATCCTGTTAAATTGCCATTGAGGAGAGTCACAGCATCAACATCATTCACCGTCGCCCAATTCTGCGCATTGGAAACTACGATTGGGTTGCCAACGGTGACTGTCCGACTGGTGGTGGTGTTGCCATCGCTCAATGCAGCGAGCGTGTAACTGGCAGATTCCCCGGCTACTGCGGTGCTGGCGCCGCTCGTGTAGGTGAAAGTGTCGGCACCCGTCACCGTGACCGGATACGTGCCGTTCAAGTTTGAAGTCACAGCACCGGTTACCGTCACGAACTGGCCGGTTGATAGACCGTGGGCAACGAGAGTCGCAGTAGCTGTTGCATTTCCAGCGACCCGCGAGATGCTCGCTCCCCCGACACTGGCTGAAGCAGTCAATGTGAAAGCGTTGCCACCTAGGGTGAGCGGAGCGGAAAAGGTGGAGTTGGCGAATGCGAGACTGGAGATATTGAGCCCGACGATGTCGTTGCTAGACGGCTGGTTCGCGGGACTTCCTTGGGTAAAGACGAGCGAATCACCTGCGACAGGTGGCGCAGCACCGGCCCAGTTGGTACCTGCGCTCCAAATGCTGGAACCATTGCCGGTCCAGACAACGGGTGCAGCAAATGCGGAGCCGAAGGGCGCACAGGCGAGGAATAAGAGGAATTTTTTGGATTTCACGGGTTTTAGGAATTGGATTTGGACGGCGGACCGAGCTCAAATTAATACCAATGAGCCTAGTTCCACCATACCTAAACTGAGTGAGGGCGGTAAACTCCTCGCTTGGTTACAAAAGAAATCACTCGGAAAAATTCTGAAATACACGGCCCGGGCTGGAAACTGCAGAAGGATATTTAAATTTACCGTCGCTGTCTTGTTGTCGTTTGTATTCGCATTCTAGGGGGCGAGACCCGTGGCAGCGCTGGTACTGGTGGTTCTCAATTGAAGAAATTACCTAGATTAAGGGATGAATCAGGACGGCCTCGATCCATGAGCAGGGGAAGCCTGATCAGGACCCACAAATTCAAGTTGATTCGGCAGAGGTTCGAATAAGGGCCAATTCCAACCCCATTCAAGGATGGGAGCACACCTCTCAATCAGCGGCTATTTCCCAACAAATCACCACAGTCTCCTCTGGATGGATCGTCACCTTCGCGCCATCGACCCGACCTCCATGATCGGCAAAAATCACGGACGGCGTGAGACGCCCCTGCATCCGCATGGCAATCTCCGCCACCGCGGTTCCCTTATGAACGAGCACCGTGACAAAGCCGCTCTGCGTGCGCAGGGTTTTCATCAACACCCCGGGTTGCGGTTTTGTGAAAACCACGGGCATGCGCTCGATGCTGGCCGCGGTTTCCTGCGTCAATAATGCCGTGAGCGGCGCGGAATCCCCGATGCGTGCGCCAAGACCTAACAACAAAGGAATCCATAGCGTTTCGCCCTTACCGAAGTGATGGCGGATGCCGATGGCCTCATCGCCGAAAGTGCCGATGACCTCGCCACCGGAAGGCGCGAGCGTGCCGCGCCAGCAGTGGGACGGTAGCGTGAGCTGCGGCGATTTCAGCACTGTATCAAACAGATTGCCGACGAGTTTAAACTCCTTGACCCGGCCGCCCAACAGTTTTCCCAACGGAAAATTGGGCTGCATCACGCAGTGGGCGTTTTCATCGTAATAGCCGGTCATTCCGTCCACTATCAGCTTACCGCCGCGACTCACAAAGCGCTCGAGGATTTCGCGATAGCGTGCAGGCAGCGCCACCTGATGAGACAGAATGATCGTGCGCCCGGTGAAATCATCCCGCGAAAAATCATACTCGCGGATTTCCCGGAAGCCGGCGTGGACGCCAAGTTCAGATAGAGCCTCGAACCAGCCGATGGCGGATTTCATCACGCCGCCGGGCGAGCGGCCTTCGAGCGGAAAATCGCCGGCTTGCAGTTTTTTCTCCGTCCACAACGACTCGCGGGTGTAGAGCACGTCGATCCCGGAATCCAGCGGCCGGGCACTGGCGAACAGCGCGGCGTGATCTTTGAGAGTCTTTGCCACCTCGCCGGCCGCGACAAGGCGGTCGGATGGCTGGTTGAGGAAATCGACCATCGCCCATTCGCCTGCTTCGAAGCCCGATGCGCGCGGATTGAGTGACCAGAAGATCGAGCCCTTGCCGCCGGAACCAATGACGATCCACAGCCACTGGCGGATTTCCTGGGCGGTCGGGCACATCGGAAAGTTACCGCTGTAGGTGTTGTTGCCGCCTTGGAGTTCGGTCATGAGCCACGGCAGATCTCCCGCGCCGGAGCGCAGGATCTCACAGTTAGCGGACAAGGCCGCCGCGTAGCCGGGCCGTTGAAAATAACGAAAATGCCAGCTCGCGTGGGCCGAGCCGCCAAGCGAATCGAGGATGCCACGCCACCGAGGAAAATCGTATTCCGCGACGTTGCTAAAAATACCATGGTTGTTGACGTGCAAATGGCGACCTGGATCGGCCTTGTGGACCTCCTTGGCCAGCCAGTCGAGGTACCAAACGTTGTGATCGAGTAGGAAACGCTCAGAGGCAAACTCAAGCCCCTGATATCCAGTGGCGGGGGGCTCGGTCGCCGCTTGCCGGATTTGCCATTGTTTGAAATTCTCGCGGGTGAGCGGCTCATCGGGCGGTTTGCCGGAACCGGGTTCGTTCACCAGCACCCAGCCGTAGAGCGAGGAGAATTGTTTAAAATGAGTGACGACGTTCTTGATGTAATCTGCGACTTCCGCCTGGTGCGCCTCCGTGCGCGGAAACTTGAAACCACCGACATCCTCGAAGGACGTCGCCGGA
>JBDTNJ010000568.1:0-20457 GCA_039933825.1 Luteolibacter sp. | reverse complement strand
GCCTCGATGATGAGGAAATTGATCGGAAACCAGATCGGGCCGCGCCAGTTGGAGTTGCCGCCGAACATGTCGGTGGTTGCTTCACCTGGCGTGTAGGGGACTTCATGGCGCTGTCCGCCGTGTTCGAACACGAAAGGTTTTTCGGCGTGGGCCTTGCTCAACGAACGGATCCCGAAATTTGATAGAAATTCCTTCGGGTCGAGCATGTAGGCGAGGCTTTTCCTCAGGCGGGCTTCGGAAGGGATGGCGAGCAGGCAGCGGCCGGGATTCTTGTTACCGGTCACGCGGCGGACGGTGATGTATTTGAGTAGGTCCGGGCGGTTGGTGAGGAACCAGTCCATGCGCTTGCGGAAGGCCGGCAGGGCGTCGATGGTCTTTTGTTTGAGCACGGTGACGGAGCACATCGGCAGCAGTCCGACGAGCGAACGGATGCGCAGCGGGATCGGTTCGCGGTAGTTGATGATGAGCTGGTCGTAGTAGAAGCCGTCCTCGTTGTCCCACAGTCCGGTGCCGCCGAGCGAGTTGATCGCGTCACAGATGTTGACGAAGTGTTCGAAAAATTTCGAAGCGATGTCTTCATATGCCGGTTTTTCAAGCGCGAGTTCCAACGAGATCGAGAGCATCGTCAGGCAAAACGAAGCCATCCACGCCGTGCCGTCCGCCTGGTTGAGCCTGCCACCGCCGGGAAGGGCGTGGGAGCGATCGAAGACCCCGATGTTGTCCAGCCCGAGGAAGCCGCCGCCGAAGACATGGCGGCCTTCGATGTCCTTGCGGTTGACCCACCAGGTGAAGTTGAGCAGCAGTTTTTGGAAGGCACGCTCTAGGAATAACAAGTCACGTTCGCCCTTTTGATCGGAAATTTTATACACCCGCCAGACGGCCCAGGCATGGACGGGAGGATTCACATCGGAGAAATTCCATTCGTAAGCCGGTAGCTGTCCGTTAGGATGCATGTACCACTCGCGCAGCAGCAAGAGTAGCTGGGATTTCGCGAAACCCGGATCAACTCCGGCAAACGGAATCATGTGGAATGCCGTGTCCCATGCGGCGAACCACGGGTATTCCCACTTGTCCGGCATGGAGAGAATGTCGCGTGCGTGGAAATGCTGCCAGTCCGCATTGCGTCCCCTCAGCCGGGAATCTAACGAAGGTTCGTTTTTTTCTCCCTTGATCCAATCCTCGATGACGTAGTGGAAAAACTGCTTCGTCCACAGCAGTCCGGCGTATCCCTGGCGGCAAATCAAGCGCTCGTCGTGGGAGATGCCCTTGGGAATCACATCATCATAGAATGCATCGCACTCGGCGACTCGTTCGGAGAAGGTTTCGTCAAACTCCTCGAACCCCTCACACTCGTTAGACTCACTAACAAGGTGCAGGCGGCAGCGGACAGTGATGGATTTCCCGGGGGGGATGATGAACTTCAAATGAGCGGCCGCCTTGGTTCCCGCCGGGGTGGGGGAGATGGCGTCCTTTTCACCATGAATCAGATAGCGGTGGAAAGCATCCTTGACGTAAGGGCTTGCATTTTCGGTGCCAAAGACGGTTTTGTGATTCGTTTCGTTTTCAGTGAAAAACCACGGCGCGCGCTTGCGGGGATTGGGGGAATCGACCAGAAACCGATATTCTCCCAAAGTCTCATGGCTTGCGATGACGGCGTTTCCATCAGCTTTGATTTGTGGCTTCGTGGTCGGGGTCTCACGGCTGTTATCCCATGCCCAGGTGTTGCGAAACCAAAGCGATGGCAGGACGTGGATGGGCGCGGCTTTCGGGCCGTGATTGGTCACGGTGATGCGCCACAGGATGTCCTCGGGCGTGCGCTTTGCGACTTCCTGCACCACATCGAAGTAGCGCCCGTTGTCAAACATGCCCATGTCCGCTAATTCCCATTCGGGCCCGCCTCGTCCGAGGGCTTGGTTTTCCTCCCGGAGCGCGGTGTAGGGATACATCGCCTGCGGGTATTTATAGAGCGCCTTGGTGTAGGAATGCGTGGGACTGGAGTCCAAATAGTAGTAGCACTCTTTCACGTCTTCACCGTGGTTTCCCTCGTTGCCGCCGAGACCGAAAAGCCGCTCTTTGAGGATCGTATCGTTGCCATTCCAGAGGGCGGGCCCGAAACACAGCCGGCATTGGCGGTCGGTCCAGCCTTGCAAGCCGTCCTCGCCCCACCGGTAGGCACGGCGGCGGGCGTGATCGTGGGGGAAACTGGCCCAGCTGTTCCCATGGTCCGAGTAGTCCTCGCGCACGGTGCCCCATTGGCGCTCGCTAAGGAACGGCCCCCAACGACGCCATCTCTCCGGGCCGGCGGCGGCTTCGGCGAGTCGTTTTTTCTCCTGATTCATCATCTCTGGGCAGAGACTAAGCATGATCCGTGCACGCGGGCCAGAAAGAGTGAGGAAATCGTGTGGGGCAATCCATAGAGGTGCAATGACTCAACATCCGGGCTGCGATCGTTCCCTACATTCCCGGCCAGCGGATTTCTCTGAATCACCGATTCCGGCGGCCGGTCAGGATCTTGTAAAACGAGCGGGAGCGGATTTCCTCGATGGACAGGCCGGTCTCCATGGCTTCGGCCTCGGTGATAGCTCCGCAAGCGATGCCTCGCAGGAAGAAATTCAGCAGCCCCTGGCCGGTGGCCGCGTCGTCGAACACATCGCCGAAGAGCGAGGCCAGCGCCGCCTTTTCCACGAAGGCTTTGAGTCGGCCGGATGCGGCTTCCAATCCTTCGAGGAAAAAACTGTAAATCGCCGCGTATCTTGCGACGACCTGTGCCGGATGGAGATCCCACCCTTGATAGATGCCGTTGGTCAGCGAGTGAATATTGTCATCGTAGCCCAGCTTCCATGCGCCATGCACCGCAGCGGCATTCCGGGCGATCTGATCCGCCGTTAGGTCCGCTCCGCGGTGCGGACCGACAGGGAGAATGTTCGTCGCGCCATCGGAAATGTGGACGCCGGTGCCAGCCAGCGAGACAATCATGTGCGCACGGGCGAAGTCACAGGTCGGGTGGCCCATCGTCTGATAGGCCGCCGTGATACCACTGGACGCGGTGTAATCGTAAACGCCGAAGTGAACGCTGTGGCAGCGCCCCTCCGCAGCTTGCACAATGGCGAGCAGCGGGCAGTTTCCATGACGATCGATGATGGATTGCGGTGTTTCGATCATCGGCTCGATCGGAATGCAGCCATGTGGCAGACCGAGTTTTTTCTCCAACAGGGAAAAAATCGCAACCGCTGCGGTGACTTGCGCCGGCAGCTGCACCTTTGGCAGGGTGACTACGAAATTCGGGGGCAGCTTGCCGCCCGTTTCCTTGATCAGCGTGCTGATAAAGATATCCAGCGTGCGGATCGCGCGATCCCGCAAATCCTCATTGAATGGCTTGATCCGGATGCCGATGAACGGCGGTAAAGTTCCTGCCGCTAATCCTGCCGCCACCTCCCGCGCACCCTGCTCGGCATGGCCGTCCTCCTCGCTGTCCACGCGGTTTCCATAACCATCCTCATAATCCAACCTGAAATCCTCGATCGGCTCCCGGGTTAGTTTTGCGACGATCCGAGCGTAGAGCTTTTCCGCAAATGCGGGTGTCCAATCCGCCCCCAGCACAGTGGCCAGAGCGGTGGGGTCCGGCGCATGTTCCTGGAGTGAACGCAGCGCCACCAATCCGAGTTTGCCGGTCGAGTCCGCCTTGAAAAGGTGCCCGCCGCCGTAAACCGTATGGACCGCCTGGCGCCGGTCGGATTCTCCCGGATAGGTCCGCATGAAGGCACGGTTTTCATCGGACAAGCTGGCAATAATCGGGGCGAGATTTTCAGGAGTGAGGGTCGTGTGGCTCATGGTGGCAAGTCGATTGGGTCGAATGAATCCTGGTTCCCATCAAATTGGCAGTCAAGGAGTCAGTCATTCGGTCGCATGCATTTTTAGGGCCAACTCTTCATAGCCCCGTGGAATACCCTGCCAGACTGACCGAGGGCGCGTGGAACGGAGACTGGAGAAAGAACCGATGGGAATGTCCATATCACGCTTGCAGGGAATGGCCGCGATCCGGCAGGCTGTGGCTGTGTCAGAGACGATGGAAAGTGCCCGCCGCTGGAGCGGCTTTGTTTGCCCGGACTGCCGGTTTGTGTTTCGCGTGCCGCGCGATCACGATGGCAAGGGCATCGTGTGTCCGAGTTGCCGACGGATTCTGAGAATCCCAGCGCCTGGCGATACTCCGCCAGCCTTGATTGTCCCACTCCGAAGGGTCTCCGCTGCAATGGCAAACGATGTGAGCCAGCCACAGGCGACAAAACGAAGACGCCGGGGAAAGAAGGTGGATCCGTCGGAAAATCTCGAATGGGAAAGCCAGAACAGAAACATCAGACGTGGCGAAAAGCAACAAATGCGAATGATGATGATTGGTGGTGGTGGATTGTTCGTGATGCTCGTTCTGGGTGTGATTGTGGCCCAACATGGTAAGTCTAACGGGAGGCCTCCGGGCCCCGGAGGCGTTTCGAAGCAAGTGCTCAGTTCACCCAAAGCAGCGCCACCCGCGGCTGCCCAGCGCAGTGAGGTGGCGCTCGCTTCCGAAGCCGAGGTCCTGGCGCGGAAGTTTTTGCTAGCCACACGCGTTGAGGAAATTTTGCCGCTTGTCCGCAATCCCGGGCGGGCCGAACCCCGAATGCGCCAGTATTACCCGGACGGGAAAATAGCCGCCCTTGGGCTGTCTCAATTCAACTCCAGCGGGAGTCCCTACACTCGGGGATTGACGACTTCGTTTTCAGTGACAACCCGTGACCAAGAGGAGAAGGCCATTGCTTTCTTTGATGGTCCGCAAGGATTGAAGATTGATTGGGAAAGTTGGGTGGGATGGTCGGAAATGCCCTGGCAGAAATTTCTATCGGAAAAGCCCGCCACCGGCCATGTTTTTCGGGTGACCCTAGCCGCGATTGATTATTATAACTTTGATTTCAAGGATGACGGGAAGTGGCAGTCCTTCCGCCTGGAATCACCGGATCAGGAATATTCGATCTATGGCTATGTCGAGAAAGGTTCATTACTGGATAAACAAATCCAGCCAGCGGGAGATGCCAAGGTGGTGCCTTTGATGGTTTCGTTGAAATTTCCCGAACGCGGCACATCGCCTAACCAAGTGTTGATCGAGCGCCTAGTGGGTGAGGGCTGGGTGGAGGATGACCCAAAGCCATGATTGCCACGACCTATGAAAAAGCCCTTGAGCTGAACCTTGATCCGCAGGTTTACGGCACCTTCGCCGAGATCGGTGCGGGACAGGAAACGGGCAATTGTTTTTTCAGGGCTTCCGGTGCGGCTGGTCTGGTGGCAAAGACGATCTCTGCCTACGACATGACCATGAGCGATGCCATCTACGGCCATGCGGAACGCTATGTTTCGGCTGCACGCCTGGGCTCGATGCTGGATCACGAATACTCGATCCTGCTGGAGCGACTCGGCCCGAAGCGGGGGGCGGACACCACGTTTTTTTCATTCTGCAATACCGTTCGCGCCCGCGGATGGAAGGATAGCGGTGAGTGTCATGGCTGGTTGGGCATCCGTTTCCAAATGAAACCGGGCGATCCGCCGTCCGATATCATTTTGCACGTTAGATTATTGGACAGCCGGACGATCGACCAGATGGAGGCGCTCGGCACTATCGGCGTGAATCTCATCCACTCGGCCTTCCGTCACCGGGGCCATCTGCGGAAGTTTGTGGAATCCCTGTTGGACAATCTCGTCGTCGGGCGGGTGGAAGTGGACCTTTTGAAATTCACAGGGCATGGTTACAGCTTCTTCGACAACCGGCTCTGCGCCCTGCAACTGGTTGAAAGCGGTCTCACCGATGCGACGATGTTTCTACCGGATGGAGAAGTCGTGCAACCGGCGGAGGCTCTCTATCATCGCCCGGTCTTGCTATTACGTGGCAGCTTTGATCCCGTGATGAAGGTGCATTTGACCATGTTGGAGCAATCCCGCGGGGGTTTCACCGCATTGTTAGATGAAGAAGACCGCGACAAGGCCATCGAGCTATGTGAAATCTCGATGCATAACCTCCTGCGTGAGCGCGGGATCGATCCTGTCGATTTTCTTGACCGGGCGGATGCTTTGCAGCTGCTAGGAAAGACCGTGCTTGTTTCGCGCTGTGCGGAGTTTCACCGCATCGCCGCGTTTCTCAACCGCTGCACGAACAAGCCGGTCGGGATCGTCCTTAGCATTGGTTTGCTCAATGAGCTTTTCAAATCCAAGTGGTCGGAAAATCTCGCAGGTGGCTTGTTGGAGTCATTCGGGCGTCTTTTCAAGCAAGGAGTCACCCTGCACGTTTTTCCATGGAAAAACCGCCACACCGGCGAGCTGGTGACAGCGGAAACCTTCCATGCGCCGGAAGACAGCATTCACCTCTATCGGCACTTTCTCGCGCGCGGACGCATCCTCGGAGTCGCTTGTGACGATGAGGCATTGCTGGGGCACACCGGTCGGGATGTCTGTCGGATGATCACCGCCGGAGATGAAACGTGGCAGGACCTTGTGCCGGAAGTCGCGTGGACGATGGCCAAGCGTCATGCGCTGCTCCGCTCGTCCTGATCCCGGAGTCAGGACGCTTCATCACCTGCTTTTCCTCCAACCAGGAGACGCGAAGGGGGCTTGAGTAAATCGAAGTCCGAGCCGCAATACATGCAGCGGAACCTTTGAGTGGCGATGATTGAAAAGGTGGCGGTGGTGCCGTGATTGAAGGGAAAAATGTGGATGGCCTTCGAGTGCGTGAGCGCCCCGGAATTGATGAGCGGTGTCCCTTTGCAAAGGGGGCAAAAGGTGGCGCGGCGTTTGAAAAAAGCGAGAAACCACGTGACGGCGCTGAAGATGATGCCGCCGATGATGATATTGGTGGCCAGTTCGCTCGGCTGGCGAATAAAACTCACCAGTGCCGTGATGGTCGCGACGATCCCTAAAAAGTGGATCATGGAAAGGAAAACCGCTGTGTCAAAGGGCCTTCTGGACGGCAACGAGCGGGCACGCAGGAACCTTTCCTTGCGTGGCGGAATGGGTTTTCTGGGGCTGTCGGCTCCGTTTCCAGACATGAGTATCGACGAGGTTCCCGAAGTTTGATTTTGTTAGCAAGGCCTGAATTTCATTTTGTCCGGTGTATCAAGCTCAAGTCAATGCGGGAATACACTTGGGATCAAAGCGAATGCGAATCGTTCAAACCAGAGGTTGCCTTGCTGGTGGATATTGGCAATTCTCATTTCGGTGGTGGTATTTCAGGAAGATGACGGCTTTTCTATTCAGTTGTGAACATGCGACGTGTGCGGTGCCCGAGGCTTATCGGGAAATTTTCCGGGGTTCGGAAGAGGTGCTGACTTCGAAGGAAGGGTGGGAGCCTGGGGCATTAAATCTCGCGCAGGGCTTTGCCATGAGATTCCGCACGCCACTGGTGCATGGAGATGTGACGCGGCTTTTGATTGATTTGGAAAAAGACGGGGATGCCCGCTGGAGCCGGTTTTCCCTGAAACTGCCGGAAGCAACCCGGGTGAAAATAGCGGATCGGCAGGAGCGGCCCTACCGGTTATTGCTTAACCAACGTATCGCCGAGGATCTGCGGCGGCATGAGGCACTGCTGCATGTGATGATCCATACGGATCCGACCACTGAGGGCTTGGTGATGTTGGAGACGCCGGTGGATGCAATCCTCGCGGAAAAACTCGCAGCCGCCTGGCGGACGAAACTGGCGGCAGGGGATGTGGATGTGCGCCACGTCCGGGGCGTGGGGGAGACTCCGATGAGTTTAAGTTTGTCAAAATCCTTTCCGGCGGACCGCTATGCACAGGTGCGGCTCTCGGTGTCACAGACTTTCTTTCTGGAAGGTCGGCCTTGGCGATGGGAAATCATCAAGAAGTTCATCCTCGAATCGTTGGCCGAGGCCGCAGTGTAGCCGTTGTTGCTCAGCGTCCCAAAATCCCCTTTGACTGGTCCATACTGAGATTACGCTGCTCCTGCCAATCGATGATCTCGGGCGCTTGGTAGGTCTTCTTGCGGTTTTCGATGCCGTCGTTGGATGGCTTCGCCATGGGATTTTTACTAGCTTCGCGGGCGGTGTTGGTTGCGTAGTCGCCCGTCTTGTAGGGGGCCGCGATTTTGGCGGCGTTGCCGGATTCACGCGCACCTTGACCCTGTAAGTTTGAAGATTTTTGAAAGCGGCTGCCATCGGTATTCCCGGCGTAGGTCTTGCTGTCGTAGTCCTTGTTTCCCCACCAGGATTTTTTGGCGTAGTCGCCGGTTTTGTAATTCGTCTTGTTGAATTTCTTGGCGAAGTTTGGATCTTCACCCTTGTTTTCAAAGGCGCTGCGTTTGTCGCTTTGGGGAATCCAATTGCCGTTGGCATCCTTTTGGTAACCGTTTTTCTCGTTCAGTCGCTCGCTCATGGATTTGCGGGCGGGGGTGGAGGAGTCCGACGCATGATGAGTTCCTGATTCCGAAGCACAGGAAGCTAACAACGAGACGGCGAACAGGATTGGTAGCTGACTGGTTTTCACTGTTGGGCGAGGCGTTGTTCAAGCAAAGGATCCGGAACGGCTCCACGCTCAAGTGCTTTTTGATAGTAATTTCTCGCAGCCTCGAAGCGCTTGTCACGGGCGCATAGAAGGGCGAGGTTGAAATAGGGCTCGCTAGGGATCGGATCGGCGGTGATGGCCGCCTTGTAATGGGACTCCGCCTCTCCCGAACGACCGAGGCGGTAGCAGATAGCAGCAAGCAGGATCTGGCTTTTCGCATCGTCCGGGGCGAGATCCACCGCTTGGGTGACACTCTTTTCAGCGGACTTCAGATCGCCGAGGGTCATCAGGGAAAATCCTAACATCCGGTGTGCATAGGGGTTGTTTGCATCCAGCTCGCCAGCACGGCGGAAGGTATCGACAGCGGAGGCTGGGTCATTCAAGCGCAGGTCAATGACGCCGAGTTTGCAAAGCGCGGAGATGCGTCCTGGATGTTCTTCAACGACCATTTGCAACAACTCGCGGGCGGGCAGGTAGCGCCCTGAAACGAAAGCTTTTTCGGCAGTTCGTTCAAAAACAGTCACGTCCTTGTTGAGTTCGGACGTGTTACGTCCGACCGTGGCTCGATCCTGGGCGAAGGGAGAGGTGAATTCACCATCCACATTCTTGTCAGCGATGAGTCGCTGTTCATCGGGTGTGAGCTGGATTTCCTGGCCATCGAAAAGTTTGACGGCTTGGGCGAGCCTTTCATCCTGCAAACCCATGTCCTTCGCTGCCGCGATGAGCAGTTCGCTCGCTTGACGACGCCGTTCTTGAACGCTGAGTTGGCGCCGGATGATGTCACGGAGCACTTCGACTTCCGCTGGATCGGCGGAGGCCTTTCCTTGGGCAAGGGATGCCTCTTCACCTTTGAGCCGTTTTTCTAACTCTTCAAGCCGTGAGTCCTGCTCGCGCTTTTCCTGATGGAGCTTGTTGATCTGTGACTTGGCGATGGCGAGGTCCCGGAGCGCATCGGTGATGTCGTCCTTGGCGGAGTTGTTATCAATATTGAGTCGCTCCACTTTTTCGTTTGCTTCGCGGAGGTTTTTTGCAAGCCCCATGTTCTGCTCGATAAGATCCTGGATGCGGCCGGCTTCGTTGAGTTTGAGCAGAGCGCTCATTTGATCGCGTTCCTGTAGCAATCCGTCGCGTTCCGTGCGGAGTTGGGAGAACGCCTCGCGGCTTTCGTCGAGTTGTTTGATGAGTCCGCTGATTGTTTCGTTGGCCTTGGTGAGTTCGGCACCTTTTTGCTCCAACTGCTTTTCGAGCGCTTGGAGTTGGGCACGCTGGCCTGCGACCACCGCGTTGGCGACGGAGCGCTCGGCCTTGATATTGCGGTCAAGATCGGCGTGTTTTTGCTGCATCACTTTGAGATCCGCTTCGAGGGTGTCGATGCGGGCCATTGCGTCGGTGTGCGAGCTACGGCTTTGGCTAAGGGCCATTCCCATCGCTTCGCGTTCCTGTTCGAGACCGGAAATCCGTTGGTTGAGGGCCTTCACCTCGCTTTCGACCGGCGCCGCAGCCAGCCGGCTGCGCAAAGCCTCGACGTTGTTTTCCGCTGCTTTGAGCTGGGACTCGGCAAGATCGCGCTGGCGGGAAATGTCCTGGATGCGCGATTCCGTTCGCGATGAATCGACAGCAGGAGCAGATGGTTGGGGAACTTTCACCAGGCTGCGGAGGCGCTTTACTTCCGCTTCTGCCTCGGCGAGACGGCGTTTCTCAAGGGGATTGACCTCCAGAATGCCAGGTGTGAGTGGCATCACCCCTTGCGCCGGGTCGATGATAGTGCCGGATTTTTTGACACCACCTTCAAGTTCGGCGACGACATTTTGCTTTTTTGCCCGCTGTTCTTCAGCCTTGGGGAAAAGTTTGGTAAGATACTCCGTGTTTTTAGAGGATCGGTTGGCGACCATTTCAGGTTTCCAAGTCGGGTAGAATTGATGGACCGCATCGAAGAGTTTGGTGGCCTTTTGCATTTTTTCCATCGCCCCTAGAAAATCGCCGCTTGTTTCGAGTTGTTCGGCGGCACGGGTGGCGAGGTAGCCTTGGAAATAGACGTCAGACGGGTCGAACTGCGCGGTCTGCGGCGGTGGCGGTGGGGCTTGCGCATCGACCGGAAGCGTGACCAGCAGGCACGTTGAGATCGCCACTCGGGCTGTTGGCATACGCCAGATAGTTGCCATCCGTTCAAACATCGGGGAGGAACACTAGGCACGAGTCGGCAGGGGAGCAAGCGGGATTCCGAATGTGGGTGACCGCGTGAACTGAAATGATCGGCACGAAGGCAAGTGCATTATATGCAAGGGAGAGCAAGCTGACCACGGGTCTCGGCTACGACCGAACGCATATACATGCTGCCATCATTATCGCCCGGTAACTCGTTGTCGGCGAAATGCTCGGTGACAATGCGTCAGGCACTCTCAAGAGGTGGCGCGAGCGTTCGGATTTCGCCCGTTCGCGCTCCGCCACCCGGTAGGAGGTATCCTTGTATTCCTTTTCCCGCATGACCTCCAACCTCTGAAAGATCGGCGTGCCAAAGTCAAGGTTGCCCACCCCGCAGGGCTTATTTCCATGCTTGGGGGTTTGTCTCACCAGCGACCATTGACCTTGATTACGGTAACAGATGAAGCAATATGCCGCTCACCGCGCGTGAGGACTCTCGTCCGACCCATCGCGGTCTCCAAATGTTCTTCATAGTTATCCATTGATCCCGAAGCTGATACATCCGCCAAACCCCCGTGCTCGTTTACTGTCCTTCGATGGTGGCGGAATTCGCGGACTCTTCTCGCTGGAGATCGCCCGGCGGATCGAAAGCCTGCTGCGTGAGAAACACAGCAGGCCGGATTTGGTGTTAGCGGATCATTTTCAATACATCGCAGGAACCAGCACCGGGGCGATCATCGCGACATTCTTGTCATGGGGTCTGTCTGTCGCGGAAGTTGCTGGTCTCTACCGCGAGAATGCGAGGTTGATGTTCACCAAGGCTGGTCTGGGCAGTATTCATAAAAACCGTTTTGCCGGCCAACCCATCTCCGACTTCTTGCGGAACTTCTTTGTTGAGGATGATGGCTCGCCTGCCACCCTGGGGACTTCGAAACTGCGAACGCTGCTAATGGTGGTGACCCGAAATGCCTCTACCGGATCGCCATGGCCGATGTCGAACAATCCGAATGCGCTTTTCAACGACCGCACGCAGCCTGGATGTAATCTTGACCTTCCACTATGGCAGATTGTGCGTGCAAGTACGGCCGCTCCCACTTTTTTTCCGCCAGAGGTGATAGAGATCACGGATCAAAAAAATGCTGAAGTATCGAAACGCGTGTTCGCTTTTGAGGATGGCGGAGTGACACCTTTCAACAACCCGGCTTACATGCTCTATACCATGGCGACACTGCCGGAATATCGACTGCAATGGCCGGATGGAAAAGATCGGATGAGCTTGGTTTCCATCGGCACCGGCCGGTTGAAGGCAGGTCGCGGTCTCAAGCTCGAGGAGAATTTATGGGGTCAGGCAATGTCAGTGCCCGCAGCCTTGATCAGTTCCGGACAGTGGGTCCAAGACCTCCTCTGTCGACAGCACGGTGAGTGCCGCTACGGCAATCCGCTCGACATCGAACTCGGCGATATGGTCCGCGAAAATCCACAAGCCAGATTCCTTTATGCCCGCTACGACCGGAATATCGATGGAGCGGATATAGAAGCCGCCTTGCTCGTTAGCCGGAAAGGTTTCACGCTCGACAATATCGAGCTGATGGACTTCATCTGTGAGATGGGGAATTCCTATGCGGAACAGCATGTGAAACTGGCACACTTTGACGATGGCACATCCTTTCAAATGTAAGTCCTCCCCGATGAACCACGACCCAATACCCGCCAAACACGCTCTTCCGCGCTTGTGGATTCTCGGCTTTGCAGGACACCGCCAGATTGCGGACCCGGTGGCTATCGGGCGATCCATCCACCGTGCGGTTGATGATTTCCGCTGCAAGGTCGATGGTGAAGTCATTGGTCGTGCCAGCGCTGCATCGGGTGCCGATCTTTTGTTTCTCGAAGCTTGCCGTGATGTCGGTCTAACCTATAGTGTGGTGCTGCCCTTTCCAGAGGATCGATTTAGGGAAGACTTTGAGAACCAGACCGATTGGTTGCGCGCCAAATCACTGATTGAAGGTGCTTACAGCGTCGAGATTGCCCCCGGCCATGAAGGCGCACCTGAGGCCTATCATCTTGCCGCGCGTGAAATAATTGATGTCGCCGACGCGATGCTTTTTGTATGGGATGGGCAGCCGTTGCGTGGGATCGGCGGCACTGCGGAAAGTGTGCTTGATGCGCGTGAACGTTGCCTGCCATATCAGCTGATCGACGCAGTCAGCGGGGAAATCACCCGATTTGTTAGCAATGATCCATTTCCTTGGACGGACGCCAGCTTCGTCAGTTTGCCGCTGACGGACGATGTGGATGAGCTTTTTCAGGAACTCGACAAGCGGGCCATGAGGGGAGCGCCTAAATCCCGATTTCTCGCGGCCGGTTCCATTACACTCAACCAGATGGCAACGTTTATTTATGGTGTGTTAATCGCCTTCGGATTGAGTGTGGAAGCAGCACCCGTCGTGAAACTCATCGTCGTTAGTGTCGCAGCCATATTGCCATGGATCGGCGCACGGACGCGCATTCAGGCAAATTGGATGAACGACCGTCTCCATGCGGAACTCTTGCGTTCACTAACAGCATCACATGCGTTCGCGCCGCCGCTACGCCCCTTTGCTGCCGAACTTTTTCTGAGGGACTCCGCATTCCTGCGCAGCGCGGCATGGAAGCTTGCTGCCCAATGCGGCCTGTGGTAGGAGGCTAAAACTCGTTACCTTGAAGGACGACTCACCGGCCAAATCAACTATCTGGGATCGAAGGGAAAGCAGGCTGAAAAGCGGATGGCCCTGTTACAGAGGGCCTTTAAATTTTCATCTATCGGAGCGGTGATTCTCGGCGCGATCGCTGTTTTTCAAAATTTCCTCCACTGGCCTGTTCCCGTATCAATCGATGTTGTCCTGCTAAAGTTCCTGCCGACCATTCTTCCTGCAACGGCCGCTTGGTGCTTGTCGATGATGGCGCTTTTTGAATACAAACGCCGCGCTGGTCTTTACTTGCAGCTTGTCGAGCGTTTGAAAAAGAAGCGCACGGAACTAGCCAGCGCGAAATGTCGGGTCACCGCGTCAAATATCATTTGCTCGTGTGAGCGACTCTTGCTTACCGAGCTCTGGGAGTGGAGTGATACCGGCGGGAAACGCCGCTGAGTTTCGTTTCCTCCTGTCTGGGTGATCAATTCCAGCGGCGAATCTCACACTTTGATGAAAAGAAGGTCCTCGGAAATCCGATGCCATGGAAGCGTCGTTTGAACGATATCCGGAGTGATCCTACTGCGGGAGGCTGGCGAAACCTGGAGTTTTGCGGAATACTAAAGATGCTTTAAAGACGTTGCGGACTTCAAAGGATTTGTTCCCACATTCGTTTTTAAACATCACGTTTCGCGGATTGATGCCACGCAACACGTTAATAATCAAAGATGGCGGAGGGGGTGGGATTCGAACCCACGGAACCTTTCGGCTCTCCAGTTTTCAAGACCGGAGGAACGGCAAAAAATCGTTGAAATTGCGTCATGCTTACACTTTGCTTACATTAAAACTTGCCATTCCTTGCGTTTTGGCGCACCGTCCCGCGCATGGCCAAGCAATCAAAACGACCTGCTTTCACTAACTGCAAAGTCAAAGCAACCTCGAACATCCGCGCCCCGTGGCGAGTCTGGTTTGCCACAGAGAAGGACGGCAAGCCCGTGCGCGTGTTCAGGAGCTTTGCCGACGAGGACAAGGCTTTCACTTTTGCACAAGAGAAGGAGTTGGAAATTTCAAATCACGGCGTGCGGTATGGCGACATTCCGCCCGAGGTCCGCAGGGCTTACGATTATTTTCGTGACCAGTCCGCAGAGCTTCGCGGGATAGGTGCCGAGGTTCCACGCTTCGAAGATTTGATTTCATCCGCTCTAATCGAAATCCGCACTCGTCACAATCAGGTTGCTGAAAATCAAATCCCCGTTGCCGAGGTCGTGGCGGAGTTTTTGGCATACAAGAAAAGCCGGGTGAAGTCTCGCCAGCTCGCCAACCTCACCGACCAGTTGAAGCGGTTCGCCAGCGACTACGGAGACAAGCCGATTTCCACCGTCACCACGGCTCAGGTTGAAAAATGGCTATCGTCCCTGCGGAGTCGCCGCAATCCCGACAAGCTCACAGAGACTCCCTTTCTCTCGCCGCTCTCCCGCAATCACTACCGCGCTGCCCTCCATGCGCTCTTTGGCTACGCCAGCACGCCCGCCCGTGCATTGTGCCCACTCAACCCCGTTTCAGCACTCGACCCCGAGAAAGTCGATGCAGGCGAGCCGCAGGCGTATTCTCCCGAGGATGCCGCCACGATCATGCAAACCGCGCTCGACCAAAAACCCGACCTTGTGCCCGGTTTGGCCCTTGGATTCTTTGCCGGGTTGCGCGTCTCAGAGGCTCAGGCTTTCGACCTCTCCAAGCTCGACCGCAAGACCGATGAATTTCGGGTTGGTGACGATCACAAGACCGGGGCACGCATCGCCCCGTTTAACGACACCTGCAAGGCGTGGATAGCCGCACAGCCTCGCCGCAAAGGTCCGGCGTTCGCGCAATCCGCCCGCACATGGGTTGACGAAGTGGCGGAACTCTTCACGCTCGCCAAGGTTGCCCAAATCGACAACGGGGCACGGCATAGCTTCATTTCCTACCGTTGCGCGGAAGTCAGAAACGACGCTCAGGTTGCCGACGAATGCGGAAATTCTGCGGGCACGATCAAGAAACACTATCGGCAAATCGTCACCACCGCCGCCGCCGCCAAGTATTTCGCCATCAGGCCGGAGAAGTCCAAGGGCAAGATCGTGAAATTTATCGCTTAGATTTCTTGGATTTCTTGCGGGCTTTTAAAGCCTCAAAAAGCATCGTTCGTGCGG
The DNA here is from genome assembly GCA_039933825.1 of Luteolibacter sp. Taxonomy (GTDB): domain Bacteria; phylum Verrucomicrobiota; class Verrucomicrobiia; order Verrucomicrobiales; family Akkermansiaceae; genus Luteolibacter. The sequence goes on along the minus strand of JBDTNJ010000568.1, from coordinate 4,929 downwards.
TGCTTTGATTTTGCGGATTTTGCGCGAATTCCTTTTCCATCCCAAACTCAATGACGGTGTCGGCCATCCATTCCACAAGCGACCAGCGGATTGTGTGATAGGCGTTTTTCCGTGCCGACAAAACCAGCACTTCCGACATGAGGAGGAACAGTTCTTCCACACCTTCCGCCATCATTTCAGGGTTTTGGAAGTCACCATTCTTGCGCGTCGTGCATCCGATCACATGAGCTTTCCCAAGCTCTCCCGTGTATGGAAGCCCCATGAATGTCGGTGCCTTTCCACTGAGGGAATCCGCATCAACACCAGTCGCCCACATGATCCTTCCGAGTAAATCGCGCCCCGGTTGCAAGCGTGCTTTCCCTTCGATTTTTTTGATCGTCACAAGGGCCACGCCGCATTTATCGGCGAGTTTTTGTTGAGTCCATCCAAGTTCCTTGCGGACGATGGCGAGCGGGTGAACAGTAGTTGTTTTTGGCATAGGGATACAACTATACCACAAACTAGCATCGTGCAAGTGCATTCCCTTGCGGGGTGGGGTGATAGTGTAGTATCCCTTGCGCATGGAAGCACTTCAGCCCCTACTAAAGAAATCAGAAACCGCACAGCGTCTAGCGGTTTGCCCCCGGATGGTGGATTACCTCGTTTCGCGTGGTGACCTGCCATTCGTGAAAATCGGAACCGCGATCCGTTTTAAGGCAGAGGACGTTCAAGCGTTCATCGCGGCCCAACGGAAAGGAGCGACCAAGTGAAACTCTTGCCCGTCACCGAAGCCGCCGCAGTGCTTGGAGTAAGCAAGCGGACACTCCAGCAACTCACATCCGACCGCGCCGTTAGTTTCATAAAGTTTGGCAGAAATGTCAGATATGACGAAGCCGACCTCGAACGCTTTGCCGAGGCCCGCAAGGTTCGCGCTATCGGCTGGAAGTCTAAATAACAATCTCACCTAACCAATAGAACCAAAACAAAATGAAGTTACCATCCGCCATCGAAAAACTACTCGGCACCCCGCAATCAAAACGCGACGCGATCAACGCCCGCCAAGCAGAAATCACCTCGACCATCGCGATTGACCGCAGGACGATTGAAGCCTTCGATGCCGATCCAATCGGAACACCATTAGAAAGCGTTGACCCCGCGCAACGTCGCCTTGCCTCATATACCGAGATCGAAAAGACCTTCGACTCCATCGCCATCGAAAACCGTTTCAGGGAATCCGATGATCGTTGCTATAACTCGAAGCGCGGAGAGTTTGAAAAGGAAATCGCCGATTGGCTTACATCGAGGGAAAAGCCTCGTGCGGACTATCGAAAACTTGTCGGCGCGGAAGTTGGGAAACGCCAGGCACGGAAATATCAAGAGACTCTTTCTGATCAGGCCGAATGCGACCTCGACGACGAGATCACAAAGCTGAACGAGGATTCATCGGTGCGTGATTCTTTCCTGACCGCCGCCAAGAATAAGTTGGTCTATCTATCTGCCGAGCCATCGCTGGAAAATTTCAAGTCCGCCCTTTGCGCTGTGAACCAAGTTGATTTCACAACCGCACCGACATCGGTTTAAACATTTCCCGAGCCGGATCATCTGCCGGACGGGGTTTCGAAAATGGAATTGTCGAAGGCGTGGCAGCGGTATCCATACCCTGCCACGCCAATTCCAGACAGCCAACTAACCAATCACACCACCCCGAGGGCAAGGCACCAGAACGCCTAACATGAAAATCAAAATTCCAATGCACTCACCTACCAATGAACCTACCACCATCAGGCGAAAGTCTGGAAATCGACCACTTACTAACTCATCACGATTGCGACGAGATCGACGAGCTTGTCGTTCCTATCGCCGATGAAGTCAGGCCGCCTCGTATTCGCCCATCTGGTGAAGTCCGCAGGGTATTAGAAATCCTCGACGACATCGCAGTTGAGTCTCTCAGGTCGCAATCGTTTGAAAAATCCGAACCGGGAAAGGACTCAATCAAATGACCACGGCACCTCAAAAAAAGGGGGACGCAACCCCGCACCATGCGAAGCCACGCCCCCAGCAATCCAAGGCGGAATCTAATCCAACTCTCGCAGGTGACAAGCGGGAAATGAAAATCGGGGCGCATGCCCCATACGAGCAAAACGCCATCACCCAGACAGAGCGGATTCTTGCTGCACAAATGGAACATGGGGCGGTGGGTCCGTTGGATATTTCACCGGAAATCATGCCGACACCAGAACTTGTGAACCTCGCGCAACTTATACGGGACGCGCTAGCAGATGGTGCGAAATCATGGCCGGAAGTTGTCGGATATGCCCTCGACAAGCTGGAGGATCAAGAGGCCCAAGATCATGCCAGGATTCGTATTTCAGGAATTGCTGAATCCGCTTATTCCCGCCCCGAAATGATGGGTGAGGCTGTCCGCATCGTGATTGAATACGACAAGTGCAAACGTCTCCAGCTCCTAACTTGGAAGCTCCAATCAGCACAGGACAACTCCGGGAATGTTCCTGCCGTTCTGCGTGAGATTGCGGAGATGGAAGCATCACAAGCAAAGGGCAATGGGCATTCAATAATTGTTCGCGGCGTGATGAGCTATCCGACAGAAAGCCCACCCGAAACCATCCTGCTTGGCAATGGGTGGATCAGGCGTGCCGACGTTGCCACTTTCATTTCAACCGCAGGCGCGGGAAAATCCGTTGCCGTCACACAGGCCGCGATGGCTTGGGGGCTTGGGTTGCCGTATCTTGGAATCAAACCCGCCCGCCCGCTCCGCATCCTGCTTTTCTCAGGCGAGGATGACGGTGTGACAATCGGCCAATGTCGGGAAGGTTTGCTTGAACATTCCGAAGCCATCACTGGGCGAAAACTAACGGCGCAAGACCTCGCCCCGCTGGATTCCATGCTCCGTATCGAGTTCATCCGCGAACATGTCGGAAATGGCTTTCATGTCCACCTTGCCGGATTGCTCCGCGATGAACCTGCCGACCTTGTGATTGTGAATCCGCTCCTTTCCTATGTCGGCGGGGAAATCGTGTCATGCGCTTCTGAATGGCTTCGTGGGGGGCTCATGCCGATTATGCAAGAGCATGATTGCGCGGCACTCGTAGCCCATCACACGCCCAAGCTCGCCAAGGATGGATGGGAAAACACCGATGACACTTATTCCGCAATCGGCGGGGCAGAGCTGGCGAACATTCCACGGGCAATCCTAACGCTTCGCCCAACCGCTGCCGACGGCTTGTCAGTGGTGAAGGTCGCCAAGCGGCAGACAACCGGATGGCAGGATGACGACGGCAAGTTTACATCGTGCTACTTTGTGAAGCGTTCAGACAATCCAGAGAGGCCCGCATGGATTCCCGTGGCACACGATGAAGCCCAAGAACTGATTGCCGCAGGAAAGCCATCAGTGAGCGGCAAGGAAGGTAGTAAAAAAGCGACAGCCGGGCACGTCGTGGAATTACTCGCAGGCGGGGCAATGCAACGGCAAATGCTAATCGAGCGAATCCGCGAGAAATGCAACTGCTCTGACAAGCCAGCTAGGGACGCAATCATCGAAGCTCAGTCTGATGAAGTGATTGAAACCTTCACCGAGAAGAATCCAAAGGGCGGGCATGACCTTCGCTGGTTCTGCTTACCCGAACAGAAAGGGCAATGGGTAAAATGAAACTACCCTTTGAATTACCCCTTGCTACCCGTTGCACCGAACCAAGGGGTAGGGTAGGCCCTATTTTCTATAATAGGGCTACCACTACCCTTTGGGTCAACCCGATGGCGAAAGGATGGGCGCGATGAATCCAGAAACACCAATCATCCGCATCCTATTGTCCGAAGCATCCTCCCGTGCTCTCGACTCCGCAGGCCCGAAAGCCTTTGCGATTGTCTCAAAGGACATGAGCGACGGGAACACCGGGCGATGGGCAATCGGCCTTTGCTCTATCGAATGGCGAACCGCTCAGGATGCTTGTGCGGTTCTCATGGGATCAAAGCAGGCGCGACCGATCAAGAAGCCATCCTTGCCACAACGTCAGCCAACAGTGACAGAGATACGCAATGCATGAAGACAGCAAGTAACCATTCAATCGCCTCACAAGCCATCCAAGGCCCATCCCCTGCCGGGAACACCCCACCCCCCACCGCCCCCTAACAAGAAAACTACTATTCCAAGGCTTCCGTTAGGTTTGTTTCCGCTGGCTAGTTTGCCTGCTTACGGCCCCTTTCAATCCAGACTCATAATAAAATCACCATGAAGAAAAACACCACTACCAAGACCCCGGCCAAGTCCGGGCGACCACGCAAAGCGATGCCATCCGCCGATGAAATTCCCGACGTTGCGCTGTCTCATGCGGCGGCGCAAAAGTTATGGGGAATCCCCGGATCCGAACTCACCCGAGCACGGCGCGAAGGATGCCAGGCGTTTCGGGGGAATCGAATTTACCGCGATCCGTTGCTGGCGTGGTTGAAAGAAAATCCGCGCCCGGAAATCACCGGCGACGCCGACACCGAGGACGCTCTGAAAAATAGGAAGCTCAAAGCCATCGTGGAAACGTTGGAGCTGAAGCTGGCGAAGGAGCGCGACGAACTGGTTCCTAAATCCCTCGTCGCCGAAGAATGGGCGCGGGGCGTGGCGATAGTCCAAGAGGAGGCTAAAACCCTCATGGAAAGAGATCACTACGCCGTCTTCATCACGAGGATCAAGGCCCGCATTCGCCACTATTCCGAAGAGCAACCCCCAACAACGCACTAACGAAAATGAACGCCATCGAATCAGAAAACGCCGACCGCCAAGAACTCCGCAAAATGTTCGTTGAAATTATCGACGCCGCCACCTCGCCGGAACCCGAGAAACCACCCGAACCGCAGAAACTTAGCCTTGCCTAATTTTCAATTCTGACCACTATGTCATCAACTCTCAACCATCCAATTCTATGACCTTTGACCCATCGAAAT
>JBDTNJ010000567.1:0-7489 GCA_039933825.1 Luteolibacter sp. | reverse complement strand
TGTCCAACAACCGATAGGTTCGGGGCTATCGCCCAAACCTATCTTTGGGGTTCGCTGGTTACGGATCAAGTCGGTTCGTAGACATTTTGTGGACGGCCATGCCCACTTCCAGAAATTTAAGAAACGAGAAGGATTGGAGAGGTAAGAGCCTGCGTTCGGGGTAGAAAGCATGAAAACATCCTTTACTGGTGGCAATTTCGAAAGGCTGGATGTAAGCATCTGGCGTGTGGTTAAACCACCCATGCTGTGGGCCACTATGTGGATGCCCGGTGGTGGGTTACCACCATGGGCGCTTATGTAATTTTTTACTTGAGCGTCTATAAAATCGAAGAGCTTGTTTGCGTTAACTGAATAGTTAAGTTCCCCATCTAAAATAAATGCGTTTTCATTGGGATCCCAAACGGTAAACCCTCTGCCTCTTAATACTTCCCGCATTGAGCGCCAGTAACCGGCCTCGTCTACGTTGGAACCACCAATACCCCTGACCAATACCACAGGATAGCCTGTCGGTCCCGTTGGAACAGGAACTCCCGTATAGGGCAGCGTGAGTATGACATCGGCTAATGCTCCTGCTTGGACCGATACGGTTTGATTGATTTCTCCAAGAAAATCGGCCAAGGTCGGTGGCTTGGCGTAAATTTTATACGTCCCCGTTGTCACATTGCTCAGCGAGAAGCTACCGGTAGAATCGGTTCGTGCAGACCGGCCAGCAAGTTGTTCATTTGCTCCGTTCACTCGATAGAGAATTACTTCCGCATTGGGGACAAAGGTGATTTTGTCACCTGTTAGCGTCGTGACGGTTCCTGTTACTGTCCCTGTCGCAACTAACTCGCCAGCAACAGCACGCCCTGTGAGATCTCGCTGATGGATCTGGCCTCCCACGTTGAATTTGCCAGTGAATGAATAGGAATCGGGCGCGGAAGCGGTGAAGCGAAGTGTGACCGGTTGTTGTCCGCCAGGAGGGATGCTGCCGCTGGTGCTGCCCACCACGCTGAACGCTCCGCCCGCTGCCACCGACCATCCCGTGTTTTGAGTGCCGGTGTTGCGTACAATGAAGATACGATCTGCGTTTGCCCCTGGCTGTATCGTGCCGAAGTCCACCCCGGATTCGGGCGATACTGCGGCCCCGTTAACGGAAAATGCAAACGGCGTCGATGGAACGCTACCCGGATTAGCAACCTCCACCGTCCAATTGTTCGGAGTGCTCCCGAGATTCACAAGGATGCGGATCTCCGAGTTGCTAATCAGTTCTGTCCGATCTTGCGGAATCAAAAATACGTCGCTGCCCGTTCGCAGCGTCACCTGTGCTCCGGAGAGGAAGTTCTGCCCCCGGACAGTAATTAACTGGCGCGAGTCCAAGCCCGGTGGAGTGCCCGGGTCAATTGCTGTAACAGAAGGCGCAAGCCCGCCCTCCGGCATAGTAATGGTCACAGAGTTGGAATTGGTAATACCTTCGGAGTTCGTCGCCTGCACGAAATAGGTGTACGTGCCGCCGCTGGTAAGCCCCTGCGCATCGACGTATGGACTCACAGCCCCTCCACTACCGGCTACGATAACTCCATTTCTGTAGATTCTGTAACCACCGGCGTCCTGGGAAGGAGTCCATCGAAGCAGTGCAGATGGAGTGGTGCTGCCTGATGGGAGAGCGGGAATTTCGTAGCTCAACACAAAGCCGCCCGGTGCCCCGCCTGGTGTTACATTTGAAGCGGTGTTGGAATACTCGGAATCGATTGACGTATTGTAGGCGCGGACTCGGTAGGAATACTGAGTTCTGGGCTGGGTCGAGAAGTCAGTGTAGAAGGCCGAAGCTCCTGTGCCAGCATCACTTGATACCGTTGCGATCTGATTCCACCCAGCTCCATTGATAGCTCTTTCAATTTTGAATCCAGTCTCATTCGAAGAATTATCCGTCCAACTCAATTCCACACGATTCGAAAAAGACTGCGTTTCCAAAGGGCCAGGTGCGTTGAATGGATTCAGGGATGTTTGGAAATACAACCTCTCCGAGTAATCGCTCCAACCGCCGGAGGCTTTGGCCCGAACATTCCAGCGATAGTAACGCCCAGCTTGCAGGATTCCTGAGGGAAGTTGAAACGACGTATCTGTTCCACCAAAAGTTTCATCGTTGTAAACCAGTAAGTCTGCCGCGATGTCTCTGATGTAAACCCCGTAACCGGTGGCTCCTGATGATGTCTGCCATGATAGAACTGGGGTTGTGTTGGAGATGATCGGACCAGGAGAAGTGCTAGTTCCCGGGCCGGACGGGAGAGGTGAATTCAAGCAGATCGACGTCAAAGGACTCGAAGTAGAAAACTGGCCAAGCCAAGTAGATATGGTTGCGTTGGGAGTGGACAAAGCGTCCGCGGCACCACGATTTACTCCAGGACCACCTGTCGATGTGTAAACATCAAATGTAAATGAATTGCTGTATTGCACTCCAAGTTGTGAAAGCGGAACCTCAACAATGAGCGAATTTCCAACTATTTGTATCGAAGCAGCTCCCTTCAATGACCAAGCACCGGCGGAGTATTCCCAGATTTGAGAACCACCGCCAAAATCAAGCCAGCATCCTATCCAATGGGTCATTCCCGATGAGAATAGAATCGGACGGTCCCAAGGATTGGTATTGGTTGTTCCGCCCGACCTTGATCTTACGGAAATACAATATTTCCCTTGGTCGAGCGGGGCAATGGGCGATCCGTCCAAGTTTATATTAAAAACCACAGTCTGGGCGTTTCTAGGATAGGTCACCTCAACGGAAGTGATGTCGAGCACGGGACTTGCGGTGTAAGCATCCCCGATTGAGTCACTGAAAATAGCAGCCTGTGTAACCGTGGTTGTTTTCAGAAAAACAAACCAAACTATCAGGAGAAACAGTAGCTTTTTCATAGGGAGGGGATGGTGGACTGAGCGAAAAATCGAACACCAAACATGTTGGGAAATGCTTAGTGCGTGGACAAGAATAATCTCCCAGATTAACTACGACAGGAGGTAGATTTCTGGGTCTGTTTTTTCTATTGGAATGTGCAATCCCTTATGATGTAGGGGTTGCAGACGTGATTGGCGTTTGCGCAACAATTCGGTCACCCTGCGTGGCAGGTTGGAGGTGGTGCGTTGTAGTTTGGACTTTTAGTGAGTGGTGGTTTGGACGCGGTGCGTGTCGTGCTGATTGCCGATTGCCGATTGCCGATTGCCGATCGCCGATCGCCGATCGCCGATTGCGGACTGACGATTGAGTCAACGGCATTGGACTGAATAGCGGCCCATTGAATAATTTCTACGGCGCAACCCGCGTGGTCATTTGTCATTTCAATCTTCTACACTTTACCCGCTCACGTATCGGGGCTAATTCCCTCGCGCGATGCACGGATTTTCCTACAAAAACGGTTCACTTTTCTGCGAAGACGTCGATCTCCAGACGCTTGCTGACGAACACGGCACCCCTCTTTATGTCTACTCGGCAGGCACGATTCTCGATCACTATACCCGCCTAAATGCTGCTTTGAACGGCGTAGAGCATGAGGTTGCCTATGCAGTGAAAGCGAACTCGACGCTTTCCGTGCTCCGTTTGCTCGCCACCCATGGTGCGGGCTTCGACATCGTTTCCGGTGGCGAACTTTTCCGCGTGATCAAAGCGGGTGGCGATCCGGCACACTGCACGTTTGCTGGCGTGGGTAAGACCCGCGATGAGATCGTTTACGCGCTTGAAAAGGGGATTTACTCCTTCAATGTCGAAAGCGAAGAGGAACTTCGTTATTTAAATGAAGTCGCCGGAGAGCTGGGGATGGTCGCCCCGGCCGCGGTTCGGGTGAACCCGAATGTGGACGCCAAGACCCACAAATACATTTCCACCGGCAAGTCGGAGAATAAGTTTGGCGTCGATTTTGGAGCGATTTCCGATCTTTACGAGCGCGCTTCCAAGGACCTCCCGAACATCAAGTTGCGCGGTCTGCAAATGCACATTGGCTCGCAGCTCACCTCGATCGCCCCGTTTATTGAGGCGGTCGAAAAAGTCATCCCGCTGGTGACCGAACTCAAGCAAAAGCACGGCATCGAATTCTGGTCCATCGGTGGCGGCATCGGAATCATTTATCAACAGTCGCTTGAGTCAGGAAACGCCACTTGGTGGAACAATCAGCCCGAAACCGAGCGCCCGCTCACGATCGAACGATACGGAAAAGAACTCGTGCCCCGCCTCAAGGATCTTGGCTTGAAAATCCTTCTTGAGCCCGGCCGCTACATTGTTGGCAACGCCGGCGTTCTCCTCACCAAGTGTCTTTACGAGAAAAAAGGTTCCGCCAAGACTTTCAAAATCGTCGATGCCGGGATGAATGATTTGATCCGCCCGGCACTTTACGAGGGGCATCACCAAATCGTCCCTCTCAAAGAACCCGCCTCTACCGAGCTCATCAAAGTCGATGTGGTTGGCCCGATTTGTGAAAGTGGCGATTTTTTCTGCCAGGATCGTCCGCTCCCGGACTTCCAACCCGGCGATCACATCGCCCTGATGTCCGCTGGGGCTTACGGTTTTGCAATGGCGTCGAATTACAATTCGCGGCCTCTTCCCGCTGAGATTCTTGTCGAGGGCGAAACCGCCACGGTCATCCGCAAGCGTCAGACGCTCGAAGATCTGATCGAAGGCGAGCTGTGAAATAGGTCTTATTCATCCTAGAAGACCTCTATTCTTCAATGCCTCCGTTTAACGAAGAATCGATCAGAAAGGCAGCCTCATGGCAGGCATTCAAGGAGGGTAAATCGCTTTTCGAAGCGGGGCTCGTCGCTGAGGCCCAAATCGGCACCACCGGTTGGCAGGGCACGGTTAAGGCGGGAAACCGCGTGCTGCGGGTCAGCGTCATCGCCAAGTCAGCCACCGATATCGAGGCCCGCTGCCCTTGTTCAGACAATCAGCGAACCGGGGCTGTTTGTGCCCACGCTGTGGCCACGGGACTCGCCGCGATGGCTCCAAAAAAGCTCGTCAAACCGCTTCAAGCGATCGTTCAAAAAGCCGTGGTTGCAACGACTGCCGCCGCCGCATGGCAGATTCTCCTCCCGCTAAACTGGCGCGATGCCTTGAAGCGCGGGAAATTCGCTGCTACTCTCGCACTCTCTCCGGACGAGGAAATTTCACCCGCCGATGAACGCCTGAGCGCATGGTTGGCAAAGGAAAAGGTCGCACAAAAGTCGATCCTCAGTCTCAGCCTCGATGGTCCACGGGTCCCGTCCTTCCTTGATTCACTTTCTGATCACCCGCGCCTAGCTGCCGGAAAAGACCGCCTTCTCATCCAGATTCGTTCGGGTGAGCGCCTTCGTCTCGCGGAAGCCGGGATGCAGGGTGATCAAATTCGCCTCGTTCCGGACGCGGATTCCGGCCCATGGATTGAGATCGGTGGCTCATTCTGGCACATCGGCGAGGAAACGGTGACCCGGATAGGCGAGGGGGGCATCCCCGCCGAATTGGTCAAATCCCTCGGCCAACTCGCCCAAGGACACACGGTGGGAATCCCGACATCGCGATTTTTCAACCAGCTCGATTCGTGGCAGGAATGGGTCACTTTTCCAAACGGCTCTTGGCTCGATTTGCTTCATTTCGTTCCGGCCACACCCACCATTGCACTCAATCTCGAAGGCTCACTTCAGCATCTGGAGGCGCAGTTGCTCGTTCGCTATGGGGATGCACCGCCGGTGCCTTTGGGGCTTGGAAAAGTGGATGGACTGCCCCGTCTGATCAGGGAGCGTTGCGAGGTTCGGGATCTCGCCAGTGAGGAGCGTGCAGTAGGGAAATTGACCCGTGCCGGATTCCAGCCCGAGGATTATTCAAGCGGTCGTTGGGTGCTCAAGGGGGAATCCGGTATTTTGCCCTTCCTCACTCAGACGTTGCCGCTCCTTCGTCAGCTTTGGACGGTCACCGAGGGGGAGCGATTCGGCCATGTCCAAAAACAAGTCACGGTCGTTTCTCCAAAAATCGAGATCCGTGGCTCTGGCACAGACTGGCTTAGCTTTGATCTCACGTTTCAAACGAGCGATGGAGTGGCCGTTTCGGCAGTCGAAGTCCGGCGCCTTTTACGTTCAGGAAGCTCGTCCGGCAAGTCCACGGGTGGGAAGCATTTGATCATCTCAGACGACATTTCCAGTATCATTGATCCGCTCTTTTCCGAGCTCGATCTGCAGCAGGAGAATGGCCATTTCATAGCAAATGCACGGTCAGGTGAGCTTGTCAGGGAAATCCAGAATAAGTTATCCAAGTCGCAGGCAACCAATGACTCGGGCAATCTATTAACATTTGAGAAGCCCGCATCGCTTCAAGCTGAACTTCGTCCTTACCAAGCGCATGGCGCACGCTGGATGTTTGACCGGGTGGAGCGCTTCGGCGGAGCGCTACTTGCTGACGATATGGGTTTAGGGAAAACGGTTCAAACAATCGCTTTAATCGAACGGCTATTTCCTTTGTTGCTGAATGACTCAGGGGTGGTGATGGTGGTGGCGACTGCCTCGTTGCTTGGAAACTGGCGGGCGGAGTTTTCACGGTTTGCCCCAGCGCGAAAGGTCAGGATTCTCCACGGTGCCAGCCGGGATGCGGAGCGCGAGCGGGTTCGGCCGGGCGATGTGATTCTCACCAGTTACGGCACTTTGGCGCGCGATTTGGCGTGGCATTTGAAGCAGCAATACCGTGCGGTGGTGGTGGACGAGGCCAGTCTGATGCGAAACCCGGACACCGATCACGCCAAGGCGATTGCGAAACTCAATGCCTCACGGAGAATCGCGCTCACGGGAACGCCAATTGAGAACGGCGTCCGAGATCTATGGGCGATTTTCCGTTTCATTCAGCCCGGCTGGCTCGGCGGGAGGGAAGAATTCAAGGATAGTTATGAAACTCCACTGGCTTCAGGAGAAACCGCCGCAGGGGTGATCGAGCGATTGAGGTTAAAAACCTCCCCATTTTTACTCCGTCGGACGAAGGAGCAGGTGGCACCCGAATTGCCTTCGAAACTCTTTATCGATGAATTCTGCGATCTCAGTCCGGACCAGCAAGCCGTGTATAAAGAGTTACTCACCGAGGGTCGCAAGCGCGTCGATGCGATTGCGGATTCCGGGAATAAAGGTGCCGCGCGGATGCAGATGCTCACGGCTCTGCTGCGCCTCCGGCAAACGTGTTGTGACCTTGCCCTCCTTGGAAACGAAAGATTCAATCAGTTGTTGGTTCCAAGGCGCTCGGCAAAGCTGAACCGCTTGTTGGAATTGATCGAAGAAGCGGTCAACGGAAATCACCGAATGCTAATATTCAGTCAGTTCCAGACACAGTTACGGGAAATCGAGAAATGCATCGCTGAGCGAGGCTGGGCCAGTTTGAGGCTCGATGGGCAGACCCGGAACCGTCAACAACTTGTGGATAGGTTCCAGCAGCCGGATGGCCCGCCTGTGTTCCTGATCAGTTTGAAAGCCGGCGGTTACGGTTTGAACCTGACTGCTGCGGACACCGTCGTTGTCCACC
>JBDTNJ010000566.1:0-38125 GCA_039933825.1 Luteolibacter sp. | reverse complement strand
GGATCTGGTCGTTGTAGGAATCGTTGTATTGGAAAACCACGTCGGCGAAGACGTCATCCGAGGTTTTTTTGCCGTCGTAATCGATTTCGATCGAGCGCTTGCCGTGAAGGATGATCGGCTCGTCGTGGATGAGGGTTTTGTTTTCGCCGAGCTGGGCCACGAATTCCTCGATGCCTTTTGCGTAGAAAAACGTGGTCTTCTTGGCGGATTCAGGGCGCTCGTCTTCGAGGTCGATGGTAAGGCCGGGATTGAGGAAGGCGAGCTCGCGGAGGCGGGTGGAAAGGCGGTCGAATTTGAACTCGATGGTATCGACAAAGATCGTGGCATCCGGGAAGAAGGTGATCATCGTGCCGGTCTTGCCCGGATCGACCTCACCGATGACGTGAAGTGGCTGGGTGGTTTTACCGCGCTCGAAGCAGATCAGATAGACTTTGCCATTCCGCATGATTTCCGCTTTAAACCAATCAGATAGAGCGTTGACGCACTTAGCACCCACGCCGTGGAGACCTCCTGAATATTTGTAGGCGCCTTGGCCGAACTTGCCGCCGGCGTGGAGATTCGTTAGGACGAGTTCGACAGCGGGCATACCGAATTTCAAATGCATGTCGACCGGGATTCCGCGCCCGTTGTCAGCCACGGAAACCGAGCCATCGACATGGATGGCCACCTTGATCCGGCCGCAATAGCCGGCGAGATGCTCGTCGATCGAGTTATCCAAAACCTCGAAGACGCAGTGGTGGAGACCGCGCTCGTCGGGATCGCCGATATACATTCCAGGACGCTTGCGAACCGCATCAAGCCCTTCGAGCTTGTCGATTTGGGCGGCATCATAAACCTGCGCCGCGGCAACCTGTGTTTCTGCTTTTGGTGATTCGTTCGGAGACTCTGACATAGTGCGGCCGGAGGGTCTGAAATCCTGCTTCCGGAGACAAGGAACTTCGTCAAAAAACGATGCTTTTTTTTACCCGATTATCAATGTTTTAAGTGATTGATTACTAGCGAGTTACGCGGTGGCTATTTACCAATCCAGTCCTTCATAAACCAGATGGCTGCTAGGCAGATGCAAAAGGCCAAAACAAACACCGTAATGATGACTAAACTCTTCGTAGTTTCCCTCCGTTCAAGATGCTCATGATCCACAATCGCATCGGCTGAAATCCGCCTTTTTCGCCTGCTGGATGACATTGGTCGCGGGCTAGCGAGCTTGCCTTCGATGGGTTTGTAAGCCTTCGCCTGAAGTGGGTGTCCTTCATGCGTAGCACTGCCTGGGATGGGTTCCATGGCGTGCAGCGCACTCACCATGGCTTGGCAGGAGGGGCAGGGACCTGTGACCTCAGCTTGCGTTCGTGGCACGGTCAATTTTTGGCCACAGTGAGGGCATGTGAAAGCGATTGGCGAAGCGTCGGGGCCCGGGATGCGTGTAATCGCGGGCAGCATCTCCAGAATCTGGGTTTGGAGTGTTCAAGCGGGGAGATCGCAAGATGCCTGCAATCAAGCGGTTAAATGCCGAGGCAGGCCCGCTGCCACTTGAGCAACACGTCTGCAGGACGGGCTTCTTCCGCGGCAATGTTTTCGAGCACGGCGCGAGGCGCGATCAGGGAGCCTTCAATGTCCAATCCTGTGGCTGCGTGTTCACGCTTGCTGATGAGAAGATCGACCTTTCGTTCGAAATCACGATCACGCTTTCTGCGCTTTCCGCAGGGGCGCTCGGGCCACTCAGACTCGGCGAGTCCTTCGACGGATGAGATAGCCGCACGAAAGCGCTTCACACGCTCTGACCGGAAATGGTGGGGAATCGCAATTTCCTTCCGATCCGCAAGCTCCATGCTCCATTCGAGAAGCTGGCGATTCGGGGCGACCATGAAGGAGGGGCGGTCCCACGCTTTTGCTTCGCCATCGCGCCATTGCCAAAGTGCTTTAAGGAATGCCAAGCCGTAGGGTTCGAGTCTGCCGGAGCCTTGGACGCGCCAGTTTTCTTCTTGGGAATCATCGCGGTCTAGGACTTTCTGGCGGGCTGCCAGACAGCTTTCTTCAAACCAATCGTAGCGACCTTTTTCCTTGAGTGCGGCGACAATGATATCGCCCATTTCAAGGAGGTAATGCACATCATTCAATGCATAATCGATCATTTTCGGGGACAGCGGGCGCTTCCCCCAATCGGCTTTTTGAGAGGTTTTGGAGAGTTCAACGCCAAAGTAATGGTTAACCAGATCGCCAAGGCCAAAGCGGCGCACGCCGAGCAGTCTGGCGCCAATTTGAGTGTCATAGACCACTGCGGGAAGTGCGCCGAACTGCCGCTTGAACATGGTCATGTCGTAGTCCGCTCCATGCATCCAGACCGTGGCTTCCGAAAGGTAGCCGCCCAACGGCGAAAGGTCCTCAATGGCAAGCGGATCGATTAATACGCACTCACTGCCGAAGGCAAACTGGATCAAACACAAGGATTCGCGATAACGGTGCAAACTGTCCGCCTCGGTATCAATCGCACAAACCGGCGCACCCGAAGCCGGGCGGCTTTTTCCGAGGTGAAGGATCAGTCCGTTTGTGGTATCAATCATGTTTGTGATTCTCGAACTGGCGACGTCGTGTGCCTTTAGGTTATTGGGCGAGTAGGAGGCTGACAAGGCGAAATTGGATAGACCGCCCCGATTCTCGATTACTTGTTATTTACCGGTTTTTCACACGACTATGAATGCTGACGCCTGTTCAGAAGTGAGGTCGATCCATTGCCAAGGCAGGCCGTGTGCGTTGAGGTCGGCCATGAAGGCATCCGGGGCGTGTTGCTCGATGTTCCAAACCCCGGGTTGACGCCAAGCCCCGGCAAGGATTTGTTTCGCGCCAATCATTGCTGGCACGCCGGTCGTATAGGAAATCGCCTGTGACCCGACTTCCGCGAAGCACTCCTCGTGGTCGCAAATGTTGTAGATATAGATCGCTTTCGATTTTCCGTCCTTGAGCCCGGTAATGACGTTGCCGATGCACGTGCGGCCTTTGGTGGATTGGCCGAGGTCGCCGGGGTTGGGTAAAACGGCTTTAAGAAACTGAAGCGGGACGATTTCGACGCCATTGTAGATGACGGGGTCGATGCGGGTCATGCCGACATTCTGGAGCACTTCGAGGTGCTTCAAGTAATTGGGCGAGAACGACATCCAGAATTGCGCGCGCTGGATCGTCGGGATATGTTTCACGAGGGATTCCAGTTCCTCGTGGTACATCCGGTAAATTTCGAAGGTGCCGACGCCGTCCGGGCAGGTGAACGACTGATGCCGGGACATCGGCGGAGTTTCGACAAATTGGCCGTTTTCAAAGTGCCTGCATTCTGCCGTGACTTCGCGGATGTTGATTTCCGGGTTGAAATTCGTGGCAAACGCCTTGCCATGGTTGCCTCCGTTCACGTCGATGATGTCGAGTGTGTGGATCTCATCGAAATGGTGTTTCAGCGCCCATGCGGTATAAACATTGGTCACGCCGGGGTCGAAGCCGGAGCCGAGCAGGGCGGTGAGCCCGGCTGTTTCAAATTTTTCCTGGTACGCCCACTGCCACGAGTATTCGAACTTCGCGACGTCGAGAGGCTCGTAGTTGGCCGTGTCCATGTAGTCGCAACCGGCGAGCAGGCAGGCGTCCATGAGGTTGAGATCCTGGTAAGGGAGGGCCACATTGATGAGCAGCTTGGCGCCCGTTTTCCGGATGAGAGCGGCGGTTTCCTCGGCATTGTCCGCATCTACCTTCACGGTGGCGATGCTACGCCCGGTGCGTTTTTTGACTTCCGCAGCGATGGCATCGCATTTCGAAAGCGTCCGCGAGGCAAGGGTGATTTCGCCGAAGACTTCGGGAACCATGGCGCATTTGTGGGCGACGACGCTACCAACTCCGCCGGCTCCGATGATAAGAACTTTGTTCATATTGAAAAAATGAGGCACTAGGGGTGAGAGAATCCCGGCCCTCTGGCAAGAAATTCCCCGTGACGAACCGCAATCTTTACCGGAATTTTCCGACAACTTTTCGATGGCATGGCGTTTTCATCCCTGAAAGGCTATCGCCAGACGAAAAATTGACGTTCTCCATGAAACTTACCAACCCTTCCCTCAACTTCCGCCGCAGCGCCGGTTTCACCCTACTTGAAATGGTCATCGTGCTTGGCATCATCGCCATGATCCTCGGTGGCGCGATTTTTGCAATGAAGGGCATTCAGGACGCAGCAAAGCTGAAGCAGGTGGATTCCGATTTCAAGAGCTACGAAAGCGCGCTCTCGGGATACAAGCTCAACGCTGGCACTTTCCCGACCACCCAACAAGGTCTCAAAGCCTTGGTGGACAAGCCTTCCTCCACTCCTGTGCCGCGTCGCTGGGTGCGGATCATGGACAAGGTGAGCCTAGATCCATGGGGCAGCGAATACACCTATCGTTTCCCGGGCAAGAAGCGGGCCAATGATTTTGAAATGATCAGCAATGGCCCGGATGGCTTAGCAAACACCCCAGATGATCTCAGCAGTCAGGACGAATAATCGCACGTGCGGCTTCACCTTGCTTGAAATTGTCGTGGTTCTTGCCATCACTGCGATGGTCATGGGCGGTGCTGCCGGGTTCATGATCTACTCTTCGGACGAACGTGCCCTGAGAGATATTTCCGGGCAAATCGAACTGCTCGCCAAGCGCGCCCGCACCACTTCGATCCTCCAGCAAACACCGTATGCCTTGGAGTTCCGCGTGGGCATCGTCCGCTTGCTACCGCTTGCCCGCGCGGGAATCGTTAGTAAAAAAGGCCCTGGAAGAGAGGAGCCCATCGAATCAGTGGACGACGACAAACAAGTGATTTTGAAAGACGGCATGAGTCTGTCCATCCTCCGTTGGAATTCAGCGAAATGGCTGACTACCGAGAAGAGCACGATTCACGTCTGGCGTTTTGATCCCGATGGCCTTTGCGAGCCCGTTTCCATTCGTCTCTCGTTGGGGAAAAGTTGGTCTGAGGACACCTATCACCCGCTCACTGCCACCATCCGCGAAAGCCAGCTTGAAGCCCGATGATCCTTCCCGTCCATCACTCCAAACGCGGATTTCTTCTCTTTGAGATGATTCTCGCGTTGGCCGTGTTTAGCATCGCTGCCACTGGGTTTGCAGTCGCGCTCAATCGCATGGCAAAAGTCGCCGCCCTTGCCCAAAGCGAACTGCGCATCACCCGCATCCTCGACAGTGCGCTGGATGAGACGCTTTCCCTGCCAACCCTCGAAGAAGGCGTCACCAATAGCTCGGTGGGCGAGACTGGCATCGAACTGGACACCACGATCAAGCTACTCGACAAGCTCGAAAACGAGGACGGCCAACCCCTTCAAGAAATGTATTCCATCAACGTCACCGCCAAGTGGTTTGAAAACGGCGCGTGGAATGACCGCATGGTCGAGACCTGGCGCTATGGCCGGATGTATCAGCCATGACCACGCACCCTGCTAGACCCCGGGCTTCCGGATTCACGCTGCTCGAGCTCGTGATCGCATTGGCTTTGCTCTCGATGTTGATCGGCATGGTTTTCAGCACGGCCCGCACGTCGCTGGCATTGGGAAATACGATCGTCCAGACGCAGAACGAGGAAATGCTCCATCAGGCGTTTTTCGAGCTCCTTCACCAACGCTTTTCCGCGCTTCCCGGGAATACTCGCATGGAGTTGAAAGTGGATGGTGCAGGCTCCCACTATATTTCCGATCTCACCCTGCAAAACGTCCCACTCAGCTTCACCTGGGGTGGTCAGGCGCGGATCGCCAAAGCCGTGCAACTCTCCACCGTCAAGCGCCGCAGCGGCTACCTCGACATCGTTCTCAAATACTACGAAAACGAAATTCTCAAGGACTCGGCATCGAGCTTCAAGACGTCCGCGGGCGACGAAAAGCCATTCGCGGAAATTGTCCTGCTAGAAGATGTGGCTTACTTCGAGTGGCGCGTGCTCGATGGCCGCTCGATGGAATGGCAATTCGATTGGGACACCCAAGGCCGTCTTCCTTTGCAAATGGAACTCACCATGGCGATCGGCGCGAAGGGCGAGGAAATCCGCCAGATTTTCTGGATCCCTCCGAAGCAAAACCCCGAAGTGGTGATGCGCCAAATGCTCCAAGGCGGCGGGAATGGCGGCGACCCGGGTGGTAATCCTGGCGGTAATCCCGGTGGCACCCCGGGCGGCAATCCTGGCGGAAACCCAGGTCAAAATCCAGACGGGGGCGGCCCCAAACCGCCCACGATCCACCTCCAGCAGCCATGAAAGTCTCGACCTCCAGCCCCCGGAGATTCCGCGGCGTCGCATTGATGGCGGTGCTCTGGCTAATTGCAATTCTCTCGCTGGCCTGCATGGCCTCGCTGCGTGTTATTTCCTTCGACATGGAGCTGGCCTCTTCAAAAATCCATGGCTCCCGCGCGCGCCAAGTGGCGGAAATGGGCATCGCCGTCGGCTCCAATCCCGTGGTGAAGCGTTCTGATCCACTTCTCCGACACTTGGATGAATCCACCGGTGAGGGATTTGACGTAAAGGTCGTTTCCGAAGGCGGACGATTCAACATCAATTCCATTATTCTACGCGGCGACAAACAGCTGCTTCAGTCGATGTTTGTCGATTGGGGGCTGGAAATCAAAGACGCCCAAGGCATCACTGACGCGCTGATCGACTGGGTCGATGCCGATGACAACGAGCAGCTGAATGGGGCGGAAAAAAAATACTACGAAAAGGAAGGCCGCATCAACCAGCCGTTCAACCGGCCGTTTTACGACATCAATGAAGTCAGCCTCGTCCGTGGCATGGATCTGGTCGAGGCGGTCCGCCCGGATTGGCGGAATTGGTTTACCATCTGGAGTGGTGGTGCGCTGGACCTCAATGAAGCGCCCGCCGAATTGATCGCCGCCGCTGCGGAAATCACCGTGGACCAGGCCGAGATTATTCCTGAAACAGTCCGTGGCCCTGATGGCGAGCGCGACACGCTCGACGACGTTCCCTTTCAAAATGCCGCCGCCGCGCTTGATCTTTTAGGTATTGATGCCAATGGTCGCCCCGACCTCGCCCAACGGTTTACGGTGAATGACTCCACCACCCGCATCGAAAGCACGGGCTTCGCGGAAGGTTCCAAACGCAAAATCACTGTCATTGTCCGCAACCGCACCGGGAAACCGGCCCTCCTCGAACGCACTGAAGAAATCATCCCGTGAGCAAAACCAACGAAAACGTGCTTCTTGTCCCCGGCGAATACGGCTGGGAAATCTGGACGGGCCAAGGCACTACCGAATTTATCCTCCACCGTGCCACCACCACCGAGCGGGCCGGCGACCTCACCGATATCCCTAACGGCGACCTGCTCCTGCTTTTTCCCGTGAAAGCCATCACCGCCGTGCCCATGCGTGTGGCCAGCGATGACGATGCGCTTTTCCCCGATCTTGCCGCCCTTCACGCCGAGCGCCTAGGCCTCCGCCCGGACCCGATGGCTGGCCAGCTCACCGATATTTTCGTGATTGCCCGGGAGGCGGAAAACTCCGCGATCGTCTCGATCCTGCTGCGCGCGCCCGGCGAGGGCGAGATGCCACCGCGCGGCCCGAAGGGGTTTGATATCTCACCACGTGCCTACCCGCTCACCGGGGAAACCATCGCTGTTTGGAAAGAATTCGGGCGCTGGGTATTCGCCCTCTCCCATCAGGGGAACCTCGTTTATTGCCAGGCGACCTCGGTGGACTCCGGCAGCCCTAACGGGAGCCTCACCCGGGAAATCCGCCTCGCTCTGATGCAGCTTTCCATGCAGGGCCTCGAAATGGCGCCTACCCGTGTCATGCTTTGGACCAGTACGGAAGAAGTCAGTTCCGCAGCGCTCGATGACGCATTCGGGTTGCCGGTTGAAATTTCACCGCGCCCGGCACCCGTGCTGCCCTCGCCTCTCAGCAAGCTTCTTCCTGCGGACGTCCGCGCCGCCCGCCGCGAAGCCCTCAAACGCCAGAACATCTTGATCGGCATTGCCGCCGTCGCCCTGTTCTACATCGGATTGATCTCTTGGTTCGGCTACGGCCTTTGGAAAGACAACAAGGAAACCAACAATCTCCTGAAACAAGCCGCCGCCGCCGCACCGGATAGCGAGGCTTATGCGACCCACATCTCCAAGTGGGACGAGCTCGCCAATGCCATTGACCTGGCCAACTCGCCGGTCGATATCCTCAGCCGCATCGCGTCCTGCATCCCGCCAAACAGCGGTCTGCGCCTGCGCACCGCCGATATCAGTGCCACGGAAATCAAACTCATGGGAGAGGCTCCCCAATTGGAAGCGGTCAACGGTTTCAGTCTGAAACTCTCGAAAAATACCGATCTCGCCCAGTTCGATTGGCAGACGCCGGAGCCGAACCAATCCACCCGCGGTTGGGAGTTCGTCTTCAGTGCGGATATCCCAGCTGTTCAGTGACAACCCTGATTTTCCCCGACTCACCGACAAAACCCACCCGCAGCGGCCTTTATTGTTCAACGACACCATTTTTTCTCCACTCTCCAGAATTTATCAATGTCACCCCGCGAAAAAAAACTTCTCACCTTCTTCGCCATAGCGGGTTTTGCTGTGATCAATTTTCTCGGCATCGGTTACTACAAGACCAAGCGCATCGAAGTGACTAACCAGCAGAATCAGGCGCGCCAGAAGCTCGAAACCGCTAAAAACTTCAGTGCCAGCCGCGAGCAAGTCACGGATCAAATGGACTGGCTCGCCGCTCATGAGCCCCAGCCCAGCGCCAATCAGGACGTCCAAACCCAGCTTCAACAACTCACCGAGCGCGAGGCCAAATCCACCGGACTCACCATCAAGACCCAAAAGCCTCTCCCTACCGACGCTACCGCCGGCCATTACTATCACCGCGCGAAAATCCAGATCACCGTCACCGGCACTGAAGAAGCCCTTTACCGCTGGTTTGATCACCTCAACATGCCCGATAGTTTCCGGATCGCCTCGCAAATCCGCATCTCTCCAAACGCCCAGGACGACACCAAGATCGACTGCACCGCCACCATCGAACAATGGTTCGTGCCGCCTTCTGCCTGAGGCCATTGAAATCTCAAATCTCAAATCTCAAATTTGAAACCGTCCTTCACCATCCTCTCCTGCATCGCGCTTCTTACCACTTGGGCGTCGGCGGATTTGCCGAAAAAAATGCCCATCTCCCGTTACAACGGTCTGTGGATGAATTCCCCATTCACCTCAAAGCCACCGCCAACAGCCGGAGCCCCGGAAGTCAACCCGCTCGATGACTACGCGCTGGCCGGAGTATCGCCTATCAGTGGCGGTTACCGCGTGACTTTGATCAACAAAAAAACTCCCGATGAGCGTATCATGGTCGATTCCGACAACCCGAATGCGAAGTTCAAGATCCTCGGCGTCACTCGGAAAGATGGTGATCCGCTCGGCACCACCGTCCGCCTGACAAGCGGCTCGCTCACCGGCACCGTCAGCTATGACCCGAAACTTCTCACCCTGGTTGCTGCGGCACCTAAAGTTCCCAAACCGCAACCCGGCTCGCCGCCCATGCCCGGCTCACCCCAAGGCCAACCCGTGCCCGGTGAACCGGTGCGCCAGCCGCGCCCCCGCGTCGTCCCGCCACCCACTCCCCAGTCAGGACAACCTGCAGGACAACCCGTTGTCCCACATGTCCAGCAGCCTATCCAGCACAACAACCAGCGCCCCGAACGCCGCCGCAACTAATTCTTTCATCTGAAATTTCCCATTCTTTCCATGTCCGTTCCACGTTCCATCGCTTTCCTCCTCCTCGGTTTCGCTTCTGCTGTGTCAGCTCAAGAGCCTGCTGTGGCTCCACCGGGTGTTCCCGTTCCGGCAGTTCCCAATCCAGTGCCCACACCACCGCCCGGAGTTCCCGTTCCCGGCAATGTCCCTGCACCTGCGGCCGGAGCTCCGGTGCCGATGCCGATGCCCGCCCCTGCCGCCGTTAGGCCTGCCCTTTCGTTAGGAGAAACCAAAATCACCGAGCCTATCGAAGAGCCCAAGCTCAGTGGCTCCGCACTTGCCGGACTCTATCGGAAATACACCGGCCGCCGTGTGATCATCTCCAGCGCCGCGACCACCGCCGAGTTCTCTTTCATCCAGGACGCCAGCCCAAAGGACCCGCTCTCCTACGCCCAAGCTGCTGAATTGCTCAAAAAGGCCGCCACCATCGAAAACTTCGTTTTCGTCCCCGACGAACAGGACCCCAATCTCGATATCCTCACCCTCTCCACCGGTGGCATTCGCCCGACCGGTCGTGGTGTCGCGGTTTACAATGAAAATGACACCATCCCTGAGGGCGATGCGGTCATTTCCTACGTCATGAACCTAAGCTATATCAAACCCGCTGAAGCGGTGAACACCTTCACTCAGATCATCGGCCAATTCGGTGCCTACGGCTCCATCGCCCCGGTGCCAAATGCCTCCGCCGTCGTCATCACCGAAAATACCTCGCTCATCCGCAAGCTGATCGACCTGAAAAAGGAAATCGACAAGCCATCCTCCCAGGTCGGCACCCGTTTCATCAAAGTCCAGTTCGCCGATGTCACCGAGATCGCCGCGACGCTCACCGAGCTGCTCACCGCCCAACAATCCGCCCAAACCACCGCCGGTATCCAGCGCGCGGACAACGCACCTGCACCCGTCCCAGGTGCGCCACCTGTTGCGGGTGGTGGCCAAACAGGAGCCAGCAGCAGTGGTGAGTCGACTCCGGTGCAAATCATCCCGGACCCCCGCACCAACCGCATTTTCGCCATGGGGCGTCCCGTCGATCTACTCTTCGTCGAGGGCTTGGTCCGGGAGTTCGATGTGGAAACCAGCGAGAAAAACTTCCTCCGTCGGAAACTCCGCTTCCTCACCGTTTCCGAGTTCCTACCCATCGCCGGAGATGCCCTCACCCGCGCCTTCAGCGGCACCGGGGAAAGCGCTGGTGGCGGCGGGGCCAGCGGTGGTGCAACACCACCCGGCGCGAGCCGAAATGCAGGGGCACAAAACACAGGCAATAACCGACAAAACGGAAGCACCGGTCGCAGCGGAGCGAGCAGCAGTGGTTCCAGCCGCAGCGGCGGCAGCAGCGGCTTCGGTGGCAGTGGCGGCAGCAGTGGTTTTGGTGGTGGAAGTTCTGGTGGTAGTGGCAGTAGCAGTTCCCTTGACGCTCCCTCAGCCAGCTCCGCTCCCGAGTCGAAACTCGTCGGCCGGACTCTGCTCGTCGCCGATAATATTACAAACTCCATCGTTGTCCAAGGACCGCCCTCCGGCCTCGAAATCATCGAGCGTCTGCTCGATCAAATCGACGTAAAACCCGATCAGGTCATGATCTCCACTGTCATCGGCCAACTGACGCTTGGCAATTCAACAGAAACCGGACTCGATTATCTGTTCCGAAGCAACGAGTTCGCCGGGCGCGGAGGTGCAGGCTTTGGAGCCCTATTACCTATCCTCAAGTTTTTCCCTGGATCACCTTTTATACCTGCGATTCCAGACGACCCATTGACGCCAGGTGTTGATGAATCAGTTCCAGCAGTTCCAGCAGTTCCAGCGCAAAACACCCCTTTCGCGCCAGGTAATCTTGGTGGTGGTGGTGGCCTTCGCGCCTATGGGCAGATAGGCAATCTCAATATTTATCTGAAGGCGCTTCAATCGAAGTCCGATTTTACCGTGCTTTCTCGGCCCAGCATTTTCACTTCGAACAACCAAAAGGGCACGATCTCCAGTGGTGAACGCATCGCCATTCCAACGGGTAGCAACACCTACGGCGGTGGCACCGGCAGCAACACCAGCACCCAAATCGAATACCAAGACGTTGTTTTGAAACTCGAAGTGATCCCTCTAGTGAACTCGGACAACGAGATCACGATGCAAATCGCCCTTCTTAACGACGAGGTCAACGGCACACAAACCATCCAAGGCGGAGCCGGAAATGGCCAAGATCTTTCCGTTCCGAAAATTTCCACACGGGAAATCCTCACCACCGCCACCGTCCCAAATAATAACACCATCGTCCTTGGCGGCTTGATCATCAGTCGAGGAGGTAAGACAAAGAGTGGTATTCCAATTCTCGGCGATATCCCTTACCTCGGAAGACTCTTTTCCAATACTATTGATACTACAGACCGCGCTGAGCTAATGGTCTTCATTCAGCCGACAATTGTGAATAGCGAGCGTTCGCTCGGCAATGTCCAGGCGGACATGGACAATCGTTATAAAGTCTCTGGCAAGGTTCGTGAGTTCGCCGATGGCCCGGGTGTCCTTCCCCCCGTGAACGCCATCCCCATCGCGGACAAAGCCAGCACGACTCACAGCAGCACTAAAATCACCACGGAGCACCAGCCCGCTGCATGTAGCACGATGAAACCGTCGATCAGCCCGATCCACCGCCAGTAAGTCGGATTGATGCTGCCACGTATCAGGATTTGTGTGTTTTGAAGCGCGCAGCGCTGGGGAGCGTAAGCGCCCTCGCTTGCGATTTCTGGCGCCCTCGCCGGAAATGGGCTTTAACGACCCTCGGACTTTGGTTTTTGGTGGAATAACGCCCGTCCTGTTTCCGAACTGTCCTCGGCGGGGGCGCCGAGGACCACACGCGAGGGCGCGTGTGCTCCCCATTCACTTGCCGCCGCCAACCCATTGGAATCCGCAAATTCTGATGCGGAGTCGTTAAAAATAATTTTTACCAATTTTGAACACCGCCCCTCCCCGGGAGTCAAAAGCCCCTGAAGACCGCAACGCAAGTTCGTGTTTTCATGTAAGGGTGAACAGCAGTTGTCAGCCTCATACGGTTCGCGGGTCACTCCGCGGGTGTGTTGAAGTTGTTCAGCTTGGCCGTCGGGGTGGGTGCCCCGGCGGCCTCTTCTTTTCCCCAGCGTGGTAAGGATTGACTCGTTCCTGCGCGGAATCTAAGAATCCACCATGATTCTCCACCACAAACGCTGCTTGATCTTGCTTTGTGCCCTGCTGGCCCTGAGCTCCAGCGGATGCGTGACACGGCGGACCGTCACCCAAGGCGGGGAAGTGGTTTCCAAAAAATACGTGATTCACAGGCCACTCAGCAATTAACGGGAACCACACGCGCCCCCGCGTGTGGTTCTCGGCACCCTCGCCGAGAACGGCCGGTTTACAGGACGGACGTTGTTCTACCCAAAAACCCGGGTCCGATAGCCACTCCAGCCCATTTCTGGCGAGGGCGCCAGAAATAGCAAGCGAGGGCGCTTACGCTCCCCAGCGCTCCGCGCTTCGCACCAAAATCCACTAACCCTAATGCTCGGCCGGAGTCGTACCCCCTTGAAAATTAGGTGGATTCAACCAGCGGAAAATGCCCCAAGACTTTCGCGGCAGCGACCTCTGCGGTGAGCCCATGGAGTTCACGCAAGGTTTCGGGTTTCCCGTGCTCGATGAATTGATCCGGCCAACCGATACGCTCGATGGGCGTATGAATGCCTGCGGTGTGGAGATTCTCGATGACGGAAGCACCGAATCCATTGAAAAGCACATGATCCTCGAACGTGCAGAGGACCTTGCATTTTTTCCCGTATTCCTCGAGCACGCGGGAATCGAGAGGCTTGATGAAACGTGGGTTGATCAGCGCGACGGAGAGTCCCTTCGCTTCGAGCATCACCTTGGTGCGCTCTGCCATTTCAAACATGGTGCCGAGGCCGATGAGCGCCACATCCGTGCCGTCCGCGACGACTTCCGCTTTGCCGATTTCCAAGAGTTGGGGAACCGCTTTGATCGGTGTGCCTTTGATCACGCCGCGCGGATAGCGGATGGCGGACGGGCCAGCATCATACAGGGCCATGGTGTGTAGCATGTCCACGAATTCATCCTCGTCCTTCGGCTGCATGTGAATGATGCCGGGGATGTGCCGGAGATAGCCGATATCAAATAGACCGTGATGGGTGGGGCCGTCATCACCGGATAGACCACCGCGATCCATGCAGAGGCGGACGGGCAGGCCTTGCAGCGCCATGTCATGAAGAATCATGTCATAGGCACGCTGCATGAACGTGGAGTAAATCGCTAGAAACGGGCGGAAGCCCTCGGTCGCCAGCCCGCAGGCGAAAAGCGCGGCGTGTTCCTCCGCGATGCCGACATCGAAATACCGGTCCGGCAGTTCGTTTTTGAAAATTTCCAGCTTCGTCCCGCCCGGCATCGCTGCGGTGATGGCGACGATTTTCGGGTCCTTTTTTGCGAAATCCGTCACTGTCCGGCCGAAGATATCCGAGCAGGTCGGTGTGGCCGCGGCATCGGTCGAGCCGTCCTCGATCTTGTACGTGCCGAGGCCGTGGAACTTCCCGGGATTGTCCAAAGCCGGCTGATAGCCACGGCCTTTTTCAGTGATGATATGCAGCACGACCGGCTCGTGGACGTGTTTCAAATGCTCGAAGGTGCGGACGAGCAAGGGCAGATCATGACCGTCGATCGGCCCGTAGTAGCGCATGCCGAACTTTTCGAACAAGACGTTTTGAAACAGCAGATTCTTCGCACCTTCCTCGACCCGGTGGGCCAGGGTGCGCACGGCCTTGCCGGCGACTTTTTCGACAAACTCGGCAGCCTTGCTGCGGACGGCGGCGAAGGTCGAGTGCGTCTGAAGCGCATTGAAGTAACGGGCGATCGCTCCGACGTTTTTATCAATCGACCATTCGTTGTCGTTGAGGACGACGATGAACTTCTTGGTGGTTTCCGCGATGTTATTCAGCGCCTCCAAAGTCGGCCCGCAGGTGAATGCGGCATCACCCGCCACCGCGACGACGTGGTTGTCACCCCCTGCCAGATCGCGGGCGGCGGCCATGCCCAGAGCGGCCGAAAGGGCAGTGCCGGCATGGCCCGCGCCGTAGGAGTCGTGCGGGGACTCGCTGCGGAGAAGAAAGCCATTGAGCCCCTTGAAGGTGCGGATCGTGTGAATCTGATCGGCGCGTCCGGTCAGCATTTTATGGACGTAGCCTTGGTGGGAAACATCGAAAACGAACTTGTCCTCCGGTGTGGAAAAAACCCGGTGCAGCGCCACGGATAATTCCACGACGCCCAGATTCGGACCGAGGTGGCCGCCGGTTTTTGATAGGGAGCTGATCAGGGTTTCCCGGATCTCTTCAGCGAGTTTCGGCAAATCCTCGTCGGCGAGTTTTTTGACATCGCAGGGTGAGTGGATCGTGGAAAGCAGCGGACCGAGGGCGGGAGGCTTAGAAGAGGCGGATGTCATTATCGTCGTCGTCAGGATCGTCCGAAGTATCGGTCGGCGTGGGGGCGGTATCTACCGATCTGGCGGGGGCATCCAGCGTGATTTCGTTTTGATTGCGGAGAGTGATCAGCTCGATCCGCCCACGGGCGGATTGGAGAATCGACTCACAGCGGGTGAGCAGAGTGGAGCCTTTTTCATAATGCGCCACCAAGTCTTCGAGCGGGAGTTGCTCGTGCTCCATCGCCTCGACGATGGCTTCCAAGCCTGCAAGCGCCTCCTCGAACGAGGGCGAAGGATCCTTTTCTTCGGAATTGGTTTTGCTGCGGGCCATCGGGTTATTGATCGGATTTCTGACTACCAGTGCGAATGGCGCGGTCACTGTAATACACCATGTCCATGCCGACAAGCGGCTGGGCGTAGGGGTAGCGCTTGGTGATCGCCGAGATTCTCGGATCTTTGTCGAAGATCGACACGCCCGGCGGATAGGTGGCGAGAAATACCCGACCGTTGAGTACGAGCGAGGTGAAGTCCTTGTATTTATCCGCGACTTCCGAGATGGGCCCGGAACCATGCGAGCAGGGCGAAATCAGAATACCGACGGCTGGTGTTTGAGAGTCTGCGGCGATGGTTTCAAGTTTATCAAAGCCTTGTCGGGTGGGCGGCAGCCAGATACTCACCCGGTCCGCATACCATGCAACGGCCCACGGTTGATCGGAGAAAACCACCTGTTTTTCGGTGACCCATCCCTTGAGCCCGGATTTTTTGCTATTGAGTGCGGGAGCGTAATAAGGTGGCCAATGCGGAATGCCCCCGCGGTCGCGGATCGACATTCCGATGCGGATTTTGTTTGGAAGATCAAGGATCAGCGGGAGGGCGCAAATCCCGACAATGACGATGTGATGGACGTTACGCAAAACCGGCGTGTTGGCCACGATATCCAGGCGGCTCCACAGAATCGAAACGAACGCCAGCCCATAGGCCGTCATGATGGGAGCGAAAAGAAGATGCAACTGGTTCGGGTCTAGCGGGTCTTTGGAGATACCGAAGATCGCCAACCCGAAGGCGGTGGTGATCCACATGAGGAGAATGGCCCAGCGGAAGGTGGAAATCGACCCGCGTTTGAAGGGGTGGAGCAGTGACAGGAAAAACATCGGGGCCACGATGATTCCGCCAAGAAAAGGAATGATATCAGTCGCCTGGAGCAGCGTGGTGCGGAGGATTTTCGAAATGATTCCATCAATCATCAGTGGTTCCGCCGCAAGGTCGCTTGTCCGCATCACGGCGTCTTCGGAACCATTGCCCAGCCCGTTATAAAGCGTGAGGAACGCAGTACCGAAAGGCGAACCTGTGATGCCTTGGTTTCGCAAAACCGGACCGATTCCCGCGATGAGCAAGAGCGCCAGAATCGAGATCCCCACGATCCCGCGCGGACGGAAGGCAACCGCCGCAAATATGATATAGCCCAGTGCGATCCACACCGTCATCCAGTGCGTCAGCGCGAGCAGGGTGAAGAAAACGCCCGCAATGATCGCCGGTGCCATGGCAATGCGGCCTTCGTTCGCCGCCTCCACCGCCCGATAGACGAAATACATGCCGCAGGAAAACAGCAGCAGCATCAACATTTGCGGCAGTCCGCTCAGCGAGAAATTCCAGAACGTCTCACAGAAAAGCATCAGGATCGCACACACCCCGGCGATCTTGGCGTCGAATATCCGCGAAATCAGCAGGTAGTTCACCCCGATCGCCATCAGGAAAAACAGGGTGCTCACTGTGGCGATCACCCGATCTAATGGGAACACCATCTCATTTTCATTCATCTGCCATGCATTGGAATCATCCGCGCCGATCAATTTCAGCACCGCAGCATTGATCAGGGGATTAAGCGGCGAGTGATAGGTGTCCTGGAAGTCGAGCAGAGAGATCGAACGGCTTCCTCCCTGTTGCGCCTGATAGTAGGCTACCGGGCGAATCATTTTGGTGGTGAATCCGTTGCCGCGTGCGATTTCCCGGGAGATCTGCGCCTGATCCATCGCCTGCGGGGAATTGAGCCCGCGGAACAGGGTGAAAAGATTTCCAAGAGTAAGGGCGACTAGCACCAGAAAAAACAAACTGCGGCGGATGATCACACCGGTATGGAGAGTGGCAGAATTAATACTCATGAAAAATTGGGATAATGCAGTCGGGAAATTTCACATGCCGAGTTCCTTCAATTTCCGTTGAAGGGTTCTGCGGCTGACACCAAGAAGATCCGCTGCGTGAGTGCGATTTCCCCCGGCAGAGGAGAGGGCGGCACGGATCGTGTTGGTTTCCAGCGCATGCAAGTTGAATTCAGCGGTTCCATCAAGGGTGATTTTGGGAAGAGGAGTGGAATCGGGACCCGGCATACGCTGAAATAGCAGGAATTGCGGCAAATGGTGGGCATCGATGACGGAATCGTTACTCATCACCACGCCATGCTCAATGGCCGTCCGCAGCTCACGCACGTTTCCGGGCCAATCATACGCCAGCAGCAAGTCCATGGCGGCATCCGTCAGCGGCTTCACCGGGCGATCATTTTCCTTGGCGAATTCCTGGAGAAAACTATTTGCCATCAGAACGATGTCCTCCCGCCGTGCCCGCAGAGGTGGCATCTCGATTTTTACCACATTCAGCCGGAAATACAGATCCTCGCGAAAGGTCCCCTTATCCACCATCTCGCGCAAATTCTTGTTGGTCGCCGCGATCACACGCACATCCACCTTGATTGGCGAGTTTGACCCAACACGTTCCAGACTCCGCTCGGAAAGTACGCGCAGCAGCTTCACCTGGGTGTTCGCATCGATCTCGCCGATTTCATCCAGAAAAAGCGTGCCGCCGTCCGCCTGCTCGAAGCGTCCGATCCGGCGTTGTGACGCTCCTGTAAACGCGCCTTTCTCGTGGCCGAAAAGCTCGCTCTCCAAAAGCTGCGCCGAAAGTGCCGCGCAATGCACCGTCACCAGCTTCGCCGCCGGTCGGCCTGATAGGTGGTGCAGGGTCGTTGCCACCACTTCCTTACCAGTTCCGGATTCGCCTTCGATCAACACCGTCGCACGCGTCGGCGCGACCTGCTGGATGAGTTCGGAAACCTTCCCGATCGCCGCAGATTTTCCGATCAGACGATCCAGCTTGTGTGTCTTCCTGACCTGTTGGGTGAGCTCCTTATTTTCCGTTTCCAGCGTGCGGCTGCGCAGCGCGCGCTTGAGCTGCATTTCCACCTCATCGAGATTCAGCGGCTTCGTGACGAAGTGCCAGGCCCCGCGCCGCATTGCTTCCACGGCCGTGTCCACCGAGCCGTATGCTGTCATCATGATCGCCACCGGCGGCTCTGGTAATGCGAGCGCCGCATCCAGGATATCCATCCCTGAGTCGCCGCCCAGACGCAGATCCGTTAGTAGAAGCTTGATCGGCTCCGACTTTAAAATCGCGAGCGCCTCACTCTTGCCCGTCGCCGTATAAACGTCGAAATCCTCCTCCAAGGCACTGCGCAGGCCCTCGCGGGTCGCACGTTCGTCTTCAACGATCAACAAGGTCGGTAACATGGTGTGGAAAAGTTAGAGATCGATCACCGGCTCCGGTTCCGGCGCGGCGAGCAAGCGCACGGGCCGGTTCGCGTGCGGCAGATGCACCAGCACCCGTGTTCCCTGGTTTTCCTCGCTCTCGATCGCGATTTCCCCGCCATGCTCGCGCACGATCCGCCGCACGATCAGCAGCCCGAGTCCCGAGCCTGAAGGTTTCGTCGTCCGGTAGGGCTCGAAAATCGCACCCATGTGCTCTGGGGAAATGCCGGTGCCATTGTCCTCGATAGAAATGACGTGCTCATAATCGTTCACCCGCGTCCGGATCGTAATGCGCCCATTGTCCCCGGGAATCGCCTGCGAGGCATTGCGGATGAGATTGTAAAAAACCTGTTGGAACTGCCCGGGATCGACCAGCGCGGGCGGTAACGATTTCGCTAGATCCAGCTGCACCGCGATTTTCCGCGATGCCAACTCCGTCTCTAATAGTTTCAGGGTTTCGTGCAAAAGCGCATTCAGATCATGCTTCTCACGCAGTGGAATCGTCGGCCGCACCGCATTGAGGAACTGCTTCAAAATCGTATCCAGCCGCCTTATTTCTTCCCGCGCGGTGTCCAGATTTTCCTCCATCGGTCCACGATCTCCTGCTGGCAGCTTCCGCAGTTTTCGCCCCAGAAGTTGAAGGTGGATATCCAGCGAGTTCAGCGGGTTCCCGATCTCATGCGCCACTCCAGCGGCTAACAATGTGAGCGCGTTCAGCCGCTCAGACTCCAGCGTTTCCGCCGCCTCCGCGCGCGTGCTCGTTAGATCACGGATAAGCATCACATAGCCTAGGGATTCCTCGGCCCCTTGGTGACCATCAATCGGCGCAAGGTAAAAATTCAAATGGCGGTTTTCCGGATAAAACACCTCCAGATCGCGGGAAATTGTCCGCCCCGGCCTGCCCAACGTGCCCCAATCCAGACCGCGGATCTGCGAGGAAATCACCTCACCTGTTGCCAACTCCGGATCGAGCCCGAAAAACTGACACGCCGCATGGTTCACGAAACCAATCACCCCCTGCGGGTCGAGAATGATCACGCCTTCCCGCAGCGCCTCGAAAACTTTTTCCAAGAACCCCTTTTCATGCAGCAGCCGCGTCACGATCTGCTGCACTTCACCCGATTCCACCCGATCCAGCCGCGCCACCAGTTTCTCAAGGAAGCCGGACTTCGCCTTGAGTTTGCCAGCGCGGTGTTTACGGTATTCGGGTAGTGGCATGAGCGACGTATTAATAATCCTTTGCACATTCCCCCAAGCGGAGCAGGCGCGTCAGATTGGCACAGCTTTGGTGGAAAGGCAACTCGCAGCGTGCGTCAATCTCGTGCCCGCGGTGGAATCCATTTATCGCTGGCAGGGCAAGGTGGAAAGCTCTGCGGAAATTCTCGCCATTTTCAAAACCACCCGCGCCACCTTCCCTGCTTTTGAAAAGGCGCTCACGCAACTTCACCCTTACGAAATCCCGGAAATCATCGCGCTCGCCCCCGACCAAATCGCCGAGCCCTATCGCTCATGGGTGCTCGGTAGCGTGATGAAATAACAGTGGCTGGTGCGTCTCGCACCAGGCCGTTGCCGGAGCATCTTGCTCCGCGCATCACATCTTGCTCCGCGCCTCAATAACGTGGCACTTCCGGATCAATAAGCTGCGACCACGCCTCAATCCCGCCGCTCATCGAAAACGCGTTCTCCACTCCGATCGAGCGCAGGAAATTCGTCGCCCGCAACGAGCGCACCCCGTGGTGGCAATAAACCACCACCCCGCGCTCGTTCCTCACGACCAGCCGCTCTCGCAACCCCGGAAACAATCCCAGTGGAATCCATTCATTTCCAGCGATCTGGCAAATCGCCAGCTCATCCTCCTCCCGGCAATCAATCAGCCGCGGCCGTTCGCCGATAGGTCGCTTCACCCACTCCGCCACCGCCTCCGGGCGGATCTCCATCGTGTCAACTGCATCCGGCAATAATGGAATTGACCCGCTCACTCGACGATCACTGGGGTGCCGAGCTGGACGTTATCAAAAAATTTCTCACTCATGTAGTGAGGCATCCGGATGCATCCATGCGATGCGGCAAACCCTGGCAGAAATCCCGTGTGCATGCCGATGCCGTCTGTGAAGCGCATGAAATTCGTCATCGGTGCCGGATAATAGATCGCTCCCGGCGGGACCTTGTCCGTGCGTATGTCCACATTGTCATTGAGCATCGCGCCTGTCGCCTTGTCCTTGAAGCAGCCGTAGGCGGTCGAATGGTGGTCTTTGTCCTTCTCTGAAATCTTGTATTTACCCGCAGGCGTCCCGTGGTCCTCCTTGCCGCTGGAAATCTGAGAAACGCCCACCAGCACGCCGCCTTTGTAGAAAAACGCCTTTTGCTCCGAGCGCTTGATCTTGATCATTGGGCTGCCCGTCGCCGCATCGCCATCCCAATAGGAAATATCATCCGGGATCGCTGGAGCCGGATGTTTCGGATCGGTCACGTATTGCGGCCTGACCGGTCCACCCACTCCCGCGAGATAATCCGAATGACCCGGCCCCGAAGGCCCGCAGGAAATCAAAGCCACGGATCCGAGCCCAATGGCTGCCAAGAGTGTGTTCGCTACGGAGAAAACCTTCATTTTGCGGGAAATTGCACTGGCGAGGCCCAAACGTCAAGCCAACACCTGACTATCAAGATTTCCTCTACATTCTGGAGCCATTCGCATCGAGATTTGAGGAATTGATTACGAAGCGCGCAGCGCTGGGGAGCGTAAGCGCCCTCGCTTGCGATTTCTGGCGCCATCGCCGGAAATAAGCTGGAGCGGCCATGGAACTCCTGTTTGTGGTGAAGCGACGCAGCACCTGGTACTACGCGGCTCTGTCTCTGCATGTGCAATCAGTGACAGACCGCCGGGGAAGGCCGCTTTTCGGGGCAATCCGCGGTTGCCGGACGCCAGTCGGTGACGACCGAATCATCGCGGCACTATTTGCGGCTGCGCTTCGGACGCAACGGTGAAAGTTCAGAACTAGCAGCCGCAGTGTCGACATTCATGGTCCCCAATAGCCAAACAAATGTTGCGTTGCGGGAGCCGATCCCAGAGGTATCCGC
This sequence comes from Luteolibacter sp., assembly GCA_039933825.1. Taxonomy (GTDB): domain Bacteria; phylum Verrucomicrobiota; class Verrucomicrobiia; order Verrucomicrobiales; family Akkermansiaceae; genus Luteolibacter. The sequence continues at coordinate 16,308 of JBDTNJ010000566.1, read as the reverse complement.
AGTCCCATGACTGGCAACACTTCGATACCGTCGAAAATCGCAATTCTGAGTTTGCAAAATCGTAGCGTTGTGTATTCTTACACACGATTAGCAGCCGCGAAATCATCAGGCTCTTGAAGGAAGACGGATGGGAAGAGGCCCGGACGAAGGGTAGCCATCACCAATTCAAGCACCCGTTGAAATCTGGCGTCGTCACCGTGCCGCACCCGAAAAAAGACCTGCCAGTCGGGACGGCGCGCGGCATCCTCAAATCGGCGGGAATCAACCAGTCATGAACTACCCCATCGCCATCGAACATGCGCCCGGCAAGGCCTACGGCGTCCAGTTTCCAGACCTTCCCGGCTGCTTCAGCGCAGGAGACACCCTGGACGAGGCCATTTCCAACGCAGCAGAGGCCCTTGCCTTTCACATCGAGGGACTGCTCGACGCGGGGGAAAAAATCCTGCCTCCACAAGCAATCGAAAGCCACTCCGCCAATCCCGACTACGCCGGCATGATCTGGGCGATTACCTCCGTGGATCTCGCCGCCCTGTCGGGGAAATCCAAGCGTCTGAACATCTCCCTCCCCGAGCGTGTCCTCCGCCGCATTGATGCTGCAGCGGGAAAAAACGGAGAATCCCGCTCTGGCTTCATCGCACGGGTGGCCCTTGAGGCTATCTGAAATGACGAGGATTACCAAGCTACTGCTATGTGCTTCGATCCAACACTGCGAACCATCTGTTATTTGGCACCACCGCCCCCGACGCACGCGCAAGGTTAGTCTGTCAACTTATCTAATAGTAAACGGTTCGGGATACACTCGGATTTCCAATCCGTATTCTTGATACACAAGCTCCAGTCGGCTGCGGCGTGTTGAGGCGTGGGTGGAAGTGGAAGGTGCGTGGCGGGTCATGGCCTTCATTACTAACAACACGGAGTGGAGCCCGCGCTCCGTGTGCGATCTCTACCGCCGCCGCTGGGACATCGATGTGTTTTTCAAACAGGTCAAGCAGAGCCTCAAGCTCGGCAGTTTCCTCGGTCATAGCGCCAACGCGGTGCGGTGGCAGATTTACACGGCGCTGCTAGTGTATGTGCTGCTGCGATTTATGGCGCACCTTTCAGCGTGGAGGCACAGCTTCACGCGGCTCTTTGCCGTCACGCGCTCGGCATTGTGGGAGAGGATGGAGGAGTGGAATGGAATGGATTTTGTTAGTCGGGGAATTGGATGCGCAGTCCATCGCCGCGCTCTACTTGGACTTCGCAAAGATCGAGGTGGGCGCTGTAGGTTTGCCAGCCCTGGGTGATTTTCACCGTGCCACCGCTGGCGATCATGGCGAGGGTAGGCTAAATGGGATCGAAGTCCGAGGGGGAGGAACCCGCGCCCTGATCGCCGAGGATTTGGCTGGCGGGCTGGCGGGCTGGCGGGTCCGAGGAGCATGATGTGATAATCGCAACCCATCCCTGAAAATTAGAGAGTGCAAGATGGCTCCGTCTCGGCAGACTTACGCGTATGAATCTCGGCCAGCCGAAAGCCAACATTTTTCACCCATGAGCCTGTCCGAAATCAGCATCCGGCGGCCGGTTCTAGCGACCGTAATGTCACTGATGATCGTTCTTTTCGGCATCACGGGTTTTCACTTTCTTGGCGTCCGGGAGTATCCCGCAGTCGATCCGCCGATTGTCACGGTTTCCACCGCCTACGCGGGTGCCAATCCGGAGGTGATCGCCTCGCAAATCACTGAGCCGTTAGAGCAGGCGATCAATGGCATCGCCGGCATCCGCACCATGGCATCCGACTCGCGGGACGGTCGCAGCGTGATCACCGTGGAATTCACTCTTGATTCCGATTTGGAAAACTCCGCCAACGACGTGCGGGACCGCGTCTCGCGCGCAACCAGATTCTTGCCGGTGGATGCGAGTCCGCCCGTCATCGAAAAAGCCGATGCGGATTCCTCGCCGGTGCTCTTCCTTTCTCTCACCAGCGACAAGCGCAGCATTTTGGAAGTCAGCGACATCGCGGACCGCTTGGTGCGCGAGCGCTTGGAAACGATTCCCGGCGTGTCTTCGGTGGGAATCAGTGGTGAAAAACGCTACGCCATGCGCCTGTGGATGGACCCGCTGAAACTCGCGGTCCACGGTCTCACAGCGGCCGATGTACAGGCCGCACTGGACCAACAGAACATCGATCTCCCCAGCGGCCGCCTCGAAGGCACCGCCACCGAACTTTCGCTCCGCACGCTCGGGCGGCTCAGCACTGCGGAGGATTTCGAGAACCTGATCATCAAACGGGTAAACGGCCGGCAGATCCTGTTCCGCGACATCGGCAATGCCGAGCTGGGTGCCGAAAACCTGCGGACCGGCAGCAAGAGCAACCTGCTCTATCGCATCGGCGTCAACGTCGTCCCGCTTCCTAACACAAATGCCATCGCCATTGCGGACGAGTTTTACAATCGCCTCGCGCAGGTGAAAAAGGAAATCCCGCCGGATATCAAGGTGGATGTCGGATACGATTTTACCAACTTCGTCCGACGCTCGATTTCCGAGGTTCAAGATACGCTGGTGATCGCCTTCGTGCTGGTGGCGCTGATCATTTTCCTGTTCTTGCGCGACTGGCGCTCGACGCTGATTCCGGTGATCGCCATTCCGGTGAGCATCATCTCCGGCTTTTTCATCATGTATGTGATGGGCTTCTCGATCAACGTGCTCACCCTCGTGGCCATTGTTCTATCCATCGGTCTGGTGTGTGATGATGCGATCGTCGTGTTGGAAAACATCTACTCGAAGATCGAAGAAGGCATGACGCCGTTGGAAGCGGCACTTTCAGGTTCGCGGGAAATTTACTTCGCTGTGATCTCGACGACCTTCGCGCTGGCTGCGGTGTTTCTGCCGATCATATTTCTATCCGGACTCACCGGGCGACTGTTTAGGGAGTTCGGAATCACGCTTGCCGGCTGCGTGCTGGTTTCCGCCTTTGTCGCGCTCACGCTCTCGCCGATGATGTGCCGTTTCCTGCTCAAGGCCCACGGCGAACAACCGAACCTATTATATCGATCCACGGAGCCGTTTTTCCGCATGATCACGAATGGTTACCGCGCCTGCCTCGCGCCGTTCCTGCGCTTTCGGTGGCTGGCGATTCCCGTCCTGCTCATCAACGGTGGAATCATCGCTTGGTCAATCACCAGCCTCCCGCGCGAACTGGCACCGCTGGAAGACCGCGATAACATCCGGGTGATGGTCACCGCGCCGGAAGGATCGAACTTCGAATACACCGAAAGCTGGATGGATAAAATCGCGGTCTATGTGGATGAAAACATCCCTGAAGTCTTCCGCTCCCTCAGTATCCTCGGGGGCAGTGGCCGGCCGGAGGCAAACAGCGGCACACAGAGCATCTATCTAAAACCCCCGTCGGAACGATCGCGCACCCAAGCACAAATCGCCGCACAGATCGCCAAGGATTTGCAGGACTATACCGGCGTGCGGGCCTTCGCGACTCAACCGCCGACCATCGGCGACCGCAAGGGCGGGCAACCTCTGGCTTACGTGCTCCAAGCACCGAATCTGGAATCACTCATCAAGGTGCTGCCTGACTTCCTAGCTGAAGCGAACAGGAGTCCAGTTCTCAGCCAGGTCGATGCCGATCTGAAAGTGAACCGTCCCGAAGGCATTATTTCCATCGATCGCAGGAAGGCTGCGGAGCTGGGGATTTCGGTCGGGGAAATCGGCAATACGCTCGATTTAGCCTACTCCGGCAGGCGCTTCGGCTACTTTCTGAAGGATGGAAAACAATATCAGATCATCGCGCAGATGCAGCGGCAGGACCGCAATGATCCGGGTGATTTGAAGAAGCTGTTTGTGAAATCCACCTCCGGGCAGATGGTGTCGCTGGACAACTTGGTGAGCTTCAAGGAGGCCGCTAGTCCTGCTGCGATCTTCCGCTTCAATCGTGCCGTTTCCGCCACGATCCAAGGCACGCCGTCACCGGGTCACACCTTGGGCGATGGCATTGCCGAGCTCGATCGCATCGCTAAAAAAACGCTTCCCGCAAATTTCCGCACGACTCTCGCCGGCCAATCGCGTGATTTCGCGGACAGCTCGTCCTCACTGCTGTTTGCCTTCCTGCTGGCCCTGCTGATCATCTATCTGGTGCTGGCGGCGCAGTTTGAAAGTTTCCGTGATCCTTTCATCATCATTCTGACCGTGCCTCTATCAGTTGCTGGGGCGCTGCTCTCGCTGCATCTCACCGGGCAGACTTTGAATGTGTTCAGCGAGATCGGCATCATCATGCTCATCGGCATCGTGACGAAAAACGGCATCCTCATCGTGGAGTTCGCCAACCAGCGCAAGGCCAGTGGACTCTCGAAAACTGAGGCCGTCCTAGAAGCCGCGATCGCCCGCTTCCGGCCGATTCTGATGACCAGCCTGGCGACAATTTTCGGGATTCTGCCGATCGCGCTCTCGCTCGGTGGCTCCGGTGGTTCGCGTCAGTCGTTAGGAATCGCCGTGGTCGGTGGCTTGATCTTCTCCGGACTGCTCACGTTGTTTATCGTGCCTGCGGTTTACGCGATTTTCTCTCGAACGAGGGTGACACAGCTCACGCAATGATTCTGAAACCCGAGCAATTCTCCAGCAGCGGAATTGTGCGAGTGATGAGATTCTTGATGTGATGGGCGACGTTCGACTCCTCGGCGATTTCCTTGATGAAGGATTCCACTTCGTCGGCCTCGCCCATCACCTGCAGCTCGACGCTGCCGTCTGCCAGATTTTTTACTGTTCCGCAGACATCGAAGCCGCGTGAGAGGTCCTTTACGGTGTAGCGGAATCCAACGCCTTGGACGCGCCCTTCGAATATAACCTGCTTCGCGAGCATGGGAAAGGACACGGCTGCTAGATCAAGGTTTACCGCCGCCTTTAAAGGGATTCACCTTTAGTTCGGATGACTTCACGCCGAAGACTTCCTCCATTTTCTTTCCGGGCAAAAGGTTGTAAATGATGGGGGCACTGCGTTTCCCTTCGGCATCGTAGAGGTAAACGACGAGCTGCACGGGCATTTCCGCTCCGTTGGCGGGATTGATGCGGCGGACGCGGGCATCAAACATTTTTTCCTGCACGAGCAGGCCGGTGGTCTTGTGATAGCCGTAGCTCACTTTGTAGAGTTCGTTGCCCTGGCCATCGGAAATTTTGCAACCGAGGGGATTCTGGTTAGCATCCATTTTATAGACGGTGAGCATGGTGATCACCCCGTTAGGCGAGAAGGTTTTCTTTGTGAGAGTTCTGCTGTCCGGGCTACGGATGAAGATGGAGCGTGAGCCATCCTCCTGACGCATGACCCGGACATTCGGTCCATCCACGGCATCGAAATCGCCTCCACGGCAAGGCAACAGCGAGAACAGCAAAGCCATCAGCGCACGGAATTTCCAAGTTGCCAGCAGGTTCATACGGCGCAAAGTAAGCGCCAGTTGCGGACGCTGCAAGCCGCCAATTTCACGATGATCTGGAGAACACGAAGAGGCCCGCTTGATCTCACGCAACGCGCGCGGGTGATGGGAATTCTGAATGTGACACCGGACTCGTTTTCCGATGGGGGGGACCATTGTAAAGCTGCCAGCGCCCTCGACCACGCCCGGCAGATGATCGCCGAGGGGGCGGCGTTGATCGACATCGGTGGCGAATCGACCCGGCCGGGAGCCGTGCCAGTGGCAGAGGATGTGGAAATCGCACGCACGGTTCCAGTGGTCGCTGCGCTGCGGACAACATGGGATGGGCTGATTTCAATCGATACCACAAAGGCTGCCGTCGCCCGTGCCGCGCTTGATGTCGGGGCGGATATTGTGAACGATGTGAGTGGATTGTTGGCCGATCCGGAGATGGCCGAAGTCTGCAGAGCAAGTGGCTGTGGTGTGGTGGTAATGCACCGGCAAGGCGATCCGCAAACGATGCAGGTCGCGCCCTGTTATACCGATGTCGTGGCGGAGGTGCGGGCGTTTTTCCATGAGCGCTTTGCATCGCTCATGGCGGCCGGGCTTGATCCGGAGGTGCTTTGTTTCGACCCGGGAATCGGATTTGGGAAAACCCAGGAACACAATCTGGCACTGATCCGGGCGCTGGAGAAAATCTCCGTTCACGGCCGGCCGATCCTGTTGGGCGTTTCGCGCAAATCCTTCATCGGGAAACTGCTCGGCAGTGATAATGTCAACGACCGTGAATGGCCGACGGTGGCGATCACGTCCTACGCCCGCGAAAAAGGGGCAATGCTGCACCGGGTGCACTCGGTCAGGCCCAACTTCGAGGCGCTTAAAATGACCGAGGCAATCCTCGGGCGGCAGGACTGATGCCTCAGTTTTGAGAAGCCGGCACCGGCTTGGGTGAGACGGCGAAGCGGTACTTCCCGATGGCATCGACTATTCCACCCGCGATGGCTTTCTGATAGTCCGGGTTTTCAATCAGGCGGGCTTCGTATGGATGAGTCAGGAACCCTCCTTCTAGCAAAATGGCCGGATGGGTGACGCCGGAGAGCACGCTGAAACGGGCCCGCTTGATGCCGCGGTCAAACGTGTTTTTCCCGAGACGGCGGAGGATGGAGCCATGCACAGAGGTGGCGAGGGCGATGTTCGCGGAATCATGTTCATTCCCGACGCGGGTCTGATTGTCGGTTGCTTTCCAGTCGCTGCCATAGTGCGCGACCCCGGGCGGTGAAAGCGTGAAAGTCTCGATGCCGCGGGCGGCGCGGCTGCCTGAGTTGAAGTGGATGCTGACGTAGATGGCGCTTTCCTTCACAGCATTGGCTAGATCCACGCGCTCTTGAAGTGAAAGATAGATGTCGCTCTCGCGTGTCATGACGACCTTGAAGCCTTTCAATTGGAGCTGGGTTCTCACCAGGCCTGCCACCTTGAGATTGTAGTCTGACTCATTTCCTAACGAATTTGTCGCGCCGGGATCTTTTCCGCCATGCCCGGGATCGAGAACCACGGAGCGGAAGTCTCCCGCGTTCTGGATGAAATTCGGGCGCAGCACCGGATCAATGAGCTTTGCCAGATCGACCCGTGAAACATAGGCTTTTTCACCGATCATAACGACGGGATTGCTGAATACGAACTTCACGTTGTTCATCAGACATTCGTTGCCGCCGGCGTTGAGTTTCATCTCGATCTTGGCATTTTCGAGAACGATCGATGCTCCGGAGCGGGAGATTTTGGTAAAGTTGTAGAACTGTTTGATGCTCTCGACCGAGACGTATTCGTGGCCTTCGATTTTCGCGATGTCCCAACCTGAGGATGTGGCTGCCGACACGTTCGTCACAAGGCCGGTCGCGAACAGCATCAGCGCGGTAAGGGCGCGTCTGGTGAATGCGGGCAGTGCAGAGGAATTTTCCATTCGTCAAGAAATCAGTACAGGGTTGAGATGGCTTACCAACTATAAATCCGGATGACAACCGGATTTGTCGGTGGTTTCAGAGACTCCGGCGGCCTTGCATTGCCCGCATCAGGGTGAGCTCGTCGGCGTGTTCGAGTCCGCCGCCCGCGGGTAAGCCTTGGGCAATCCGGGTGAGACGGCAATTCCTTCCGCGCAACAATTCAGCCAGATAATTCGCCGTCGCCTCGCCCTCCACATCGGAGCCGAGCGCGAGAATGACTTCAAGCTCTCCGGTGGCATCATCGATCCGCCGCAGCAGGGATGGGATGCGCAAATCCTCAGGCGAAACCCGGTCCAGTGGCGACAATTTCCCGCCAAGGCAATGGTAGCGCCCGCGAAAAGCACCCGAGCGTTCTAGGGGAAGGACATCGGTCGCTTGTTCGACCACACACAAGATGTGTTGGTCGCGGGCGGGATCCTCGCACACCTCGCAGCCAGACTCGGTGGCGAAAAACCCGCAAATCGGGCAGGGGCGGATGGTTTCCTTGGCGATGAGCAGCGACTTGGCCAAGGCTGGAGCATCGGCCTTCGGGCTTTGCAGCAGCCACACCGCGATGCGCTCGGCACTGCGGGGACCGACGCCGGGCAAGCGCTTCAGTTCGCCGACGAGGGCCTTGACGGGTTCGGGGAAATCAGCGCGTTTCATCGAAGAGGGGATTGGAAACATTGTCACACGCCATTTGGTGGCGGCCCGCATAAACCAGTGCGCAAACGCCTGACCAACCGGTAGCGATCAAAACCGCTGCAATGTCCGGGTTGCGCGCTGCTAGGGTGAGCACCGGCCCCCAGCCAATTACTAGGACTATCGTTGTGGTCCATAAGACTAAGCGCCGCCAGGTTCCCGCAACACTGAGAATCCCGAATGAAACTCCAAAGGCACACCAGATCGCGGCGAGCCAGATCACCCACTGAGGCAGGGATTTCGGCAGGTCCTTTCCTTCGGATAGGCATTTTGTAATCACTTCATTGAGACGATTCAGGATACCCAGAGCATGCAGGCCGACCGCCAGCATGAGCGATAGCGCACCGATCGTGGCAGCAGGCACCAGCACATGGCCGGGCGGCCGCGGATGGGGTGGCTTGGAATCGGACGGCATCGCGCAGAGCAAACTCCGCGCAGCCCTTCCTGTCAACTGGCGGTCAACCCACAATATAACCATTTCATTGTAGGCATGAATTTAGCTCTTCCTGTCGATTATTACGATTTCGACACAATCCCTTTCTGGTTGGTGGTGATTTCTCTTCTTAGCTCACTAAAACATCGCCTGTTTCCATCAGTTTACGTCCATGAAACCTCAATCCCGCCTGCGGCTGGCTGTTGCCATCCTGATCTTGTTTGTTGCAACCAGCCTTTTTTTCTGGGTGTCCAGCACAGCATCTCACCATGGAGATACCTCATCGAAAGACCCTGTGGATTCTGCCCGGACGAATTCCGAAACACCCGAAAATGGAATCGCTCTTCCCCATGGTGGTAGCCCTGGCAGTACTGCTACTGCCATCCCTGCTGACGCATCTGTCGCACAGGTCTCCCCTGGCTTGCCTGACGATTCCGCCCCGCAGCCACAGCCGCCAATACCAGTAGGAAATGGAGATTCTGGAAAACCGATGAATTCCACCCGCGCCCAAGCAGCAAACGGCCAGTCCGTCGCCGAGATCCTCCAAGGCGCTGACATGAGCGATCCCGAGGTCCGCGCCAAAAAAGTCGCCGAACTCAAGCTGCTCAGTGAACGCCAGCAAAATGCCGTGGAAGAAAAAGCAAGGCAGTTAGGGGTGCCCCTCCGCATCGATGGCCCTGATCACAAGGTTTCCAAGCTATACGACTTCCGCGGTGATGAACCGCTCTATCGCAGCACTCTCAACAAAAACGCCGCCATCTCCACCGGGGCGAATCTGCTCGCGCCCGCTCCGTACGGTCTCGACGGCACCGGCCTTCGGGTGGGCGTGTGGGATGGCGATCCGATTCTCGGCACCCACCAGGAACTCACCGGCCGTGTTACGCGGAAAGACACCGCCGCCAGCGTTGCTGCTGGCGATCACGCCACCCACGTTGCCGGAACCATCGGTGCCACTGGTGTGGATGCCAACGCCAAGGGCATGTCGCCCAAAATCAATATCGACTCCTACGAGTGGACCGATGACTACGCCGAAATGCTCGCTGCTGGCGCTGCTACCGCCGGTGATTCAGCTAGACTCCCGCTTTCTAACCACTCCTACGGGTTTGGGGCCGTCACCGCCGACATGGGCCGTTATGAAACGGAGGCGAACTCTCTGGATGGGGTCGCCACCACCCTGCCCTACTACCTGATCTTCTGGGCTGCGGGAAATGAGCAGGACACATTGACCGCCAAAGGCGGCTATCAATCCATCACCTTTGACGGGCTGGCCAAAAACATCATGACCATCGGCGCGGCGGACGATGCTGTTTCCGGTGGAGTGCGCTCCTTCACTCCTCCACCGGCAGCAGCGTTCCCTGCCATTGCTTATTTCTCTAGCCTCGGCCCCTGCGATGACGGGCGGATCAAGCCGGACATCGTAGCCAACGGAGTCAATCTCTACTCTTCCGTCGCCACCAGCAATACCGCTTATGACGGCACCTATAGCGGCACCAGCATGGCCACCCCGAATGCCATGGGCTCCACTGCGCTTCTCGTTCAGCTCTATGCCCGTGAATTTTCCGGCCAACGGATGCGGGCCAGCATGCTCAAAGCGTTACTGATAGAAACTGCGGATGATATTGGCAACGCCGGTCCGGACTACAAATACGGCTGGGGTCTTATGAATGTGAAAAAAGCCGCCGATCTGATCCTCGCCCACAAATCCAGTCTGGCCGTTCCGAAGATGATCGAAGGCACGATCACCAGTGCTAACAAAACCTTCACCCATACCTTCACATGGGACGGCGTAAGCCCTATCCGTGCCACGCTTTGTTGGACTGATCCTGCGGGCACTGTCCAAACTGCAGCCGACAGCCGCACTCCAAATCTCAAGAATAACCTTGATGCAAAAATCACTGCTCCCGACAGCACCACGATCTATCAGCCCTATGTGATGCCCTTCGTCGGCACTTGGACACAGGCATCCATGTCCCTGCCTGCCACCACCGGGAAAAACAACGTCGATAACGTCGAGCAGGTCTATCTGGCAGCCCCTACTCAGGCAGGAACCTATACCGTCACGGTCTCGCTCGACGGCACGCTGACCAACAGTTCCCAAGCCTACTCGCTCGTGATCTCTGGAGGCACGGGCGTCGCCAGCAACCCACCGCCGCAGGTCGCGTTGACTGCTCCACTCACTGGTGCCGCCTATCTCCCTGGCGCACCGGTGACGCTTTCTGCCACCGCCACCGATATGGCCCTCGGGCGAGGACCGGGCTCAGTCAGCCAAGTTGAATTTTTCAATGGCACCACATCGCTTGGCGTGTTCACCACCGTTCCCTACACCTTGGACTGGACCCCGCCAGCGAGCGGAACCTACACCCTCACCGCAAAGGCCACCGACAGCGAAAGCGCGGTGGCCACTTCGACTGCGGCCACCATTACGGTTCTCACAGGTGATGGGACGCCAGTCATTTCATCCTTTAGTCCTAGCAGCGGCGCAGGCGGTTCTCTGGTCATTCTTACGGGCTCGAACTATACCGGTGTTACTTCCGTGAAATTTAATGGAGTGAATGCGGTCTTTACCGTCGATTCCGCAGGTCAAATCACCGCAACCGTCCCAGCGTTGGCCACCACCGGCACCATCACGGTGGTGAACAACTATGGCACGGGGACCAGCAGCACCCCTTTCACCGTGACCCAGGCACCTGTTCTCATCAGTCAGGTCTACGGCGCGGGCGGCAACAGCGGGGCGACCTACAAACAGGACTATATCGAGCTCTATAACAGGAGTGCCTCCCCAGTCAGTCTCGCAGGTTGGTCCGTACAATACGCCTCCTCCGCCGGCACCACTTGGGGGGCGACTCCTCTCACGGGCACGATTGCTCCCGGCAAATACTATCTGATCGGCTTGGCCACTGGCACCACGGGTCTGGCCCTGCCGACCCCCGATGCAACCGGCAGCGCCAACATGAGCGCCACGAAAGGCAAAGTCGCCTTAATGAATTCCGCCACGGTGCTCACCGGCTCCTCGCCGCTTGGTAACACAGGCTTGCAGGATTTCGTGGGCTTCGGAACGGCCAATGCCTTCGAAGGTGTGGTTGCACCCGCGCCCTCCACTACCACTGCCATTTTCCGAGCAGGATCGGGCGCGACTGACTCGAATAACAACGCCGCCGATTTCTCCGCAGCCGCGCCTAATCCGCGTAACTCACTATCAGGTCCCGCCGTGACCCCGGTGATCACCAGCGCGGGCGCTGCCACCAGCACCGTTGGCAGTGCCTTCAGCTATCAGATCACCGCATCCAACAACCCCACCTCTTACGCCGCCACTGGCCTGCCTGCTGGATTGGTTGTAAATACGACTACTGGGGCGATCACCGGAACGCCGACCACAGCTGGCTCATCGACAGCTGTTATCTCCGCCATCAATTCAGCAGGCACCGGCACGGCAAATCTGGCGTTCACCATCAGCTCCAGCGGTGGTGGTGGAACCACTAATATCCTCAATGAGAATTTTGCACTGCTGACGACAGGCTCGAACACCACCACTGGCGGACCCAGCTCGACAGTATGGCCTGGCAATACAAATTTTCCAACCGTAGCGAGTGGATACCCTGCTGGTGGGATGATCAAGTTGGGAACTGACACCCTTCCCGGTTCCATTACTAGCAAGATCCTCGATCTTAGCCCCAACGGTGGATCCTTCTTTGTCAGCTTTAAGGTCAAGGGATGGAGCACCGTGGAAGGTGATATCAAGGTAACCGTTACAGGCCTCCCCCCCCAAATCGTCAGCTATACCAGTCTGATCGCTAGCACTACTCTCGAAACAAAAATTCTCACCTTTGCCGGGGGCACCGCCAATTCCACTATTAAGTTTGAAACCACCGCCAAACGCGCATTTCTGGATGATGTCCTTGTGTATTACGCCTCCACTCCCGCCACCCCGGTCATCACTGCCACCGGCCCACTCGCGGCGGTTACCACCATTTATGGCTCTCCATCTGCCAGCCCCACCAGCTTCACCGTCTCCGGTGCTAACATGACCGCAGGCATCTTGGTCACCCCACCCGGCGGCTTCGAGGTTTCCCTGGCAGCAGGCTCTGGCTACGTATCCTCCATCACCGTTCCGGGCACCGGCACAATCACCAGCACCACGGTATATCTACGCCTGTCTGCCGCCACCACTGCCGGCTTCTACTCTGGAGATGTCACCTGCACCAGCTCAGGTGCCAGTCCGGTCACGCTGCCCACTACGAGCAGCGAGGTCCGACTGAAGCTTTTGACGATCACCGCCAATAATCGGACTAAGGCCATGGGCACCACGCTTACCCTCGGAGCTGGCCAAACCGCCTTCACCTCCAGCGGACTCGTCGGCAGTGAAACCATCGGAGCCGTCACGATCACCGCCAGTGGCGGCACCGCCGCAGGCGATCCGCCAGCCATCTATAGCCTCACCCCCAGCTTGGCCATCGGGGGGACCTTCAATGCGAACAACTATGATTTCAATTATGTCGATGGCACTCTCACCGTAGTGAGCAGCCCGACGTATGCCGGTTGGCTGAACGATTACCCGGTTGGACCCCTAACCGGCGTCAATGACGACCCGGATGGCGACGGCCTGCCAAACGGCATTGAAAACATCCTTGGCAGCGCGCCAAACACCGCCAGCACCGGACTCACGCTGGTTTCCTCCACCGGTAGCACCCTGGTTTTCCAGCACACCCTCTCGAACACCCCTGCAAGCGACCTGACGGCTACTTATGAATGGTCCACCAATCTCACAACCTGGCAGGCTTCCTCCGCCACGGCTGCGGGGGTCACTGTCACTATCGCGAACATGACCCTCATCGACAACACAGCCCCGGCCAATGACATGATCCAGGTTACCGCCACCGTCACTGGCGGAACCACGAACAATCTCTTCGTTCGCCTCAAGGCCTCGCAACCATAAATGAGAATGAGACGGATCGTCCCGGTTTGAGCGCCTAGGACGCCCGTGGATTTGAAGAGTCGCACTCTTTTGAGAATGCCGACGGCTGCGGTGGACAAGTGCCGGCACTGGGCTTAGTTACATCGGTCATGAAGAAGCGAGTTTTGGGCAGAGGTGGATTTGAGGTCGGTGAAGTGGGTACCGGCTGCTGGCAGTTCGGCGGGGATTTCGGGCCGATGGAGGATGACACGGCTTTTGCAATCCTTGGAGCGGCAGTTGCGGGTGGGACGGATTTCTTCGACACCGCCGATGTCTATGGAGCGGGCCGGAGTGAGGAACTGATCGGGCGCTTTTTGAAAACCTGCGAAACTCCGATCACCGTGGCAACAAAGGTCGGAAGGGAAGGTGTTCTCTATCCGAATCATTACCGCTGTGAAACCGTGCGCTCTTCGCTGCTTCGCTCTATCAAGCGGCTGGACGTCGATGTCTTGGATCTAATCCAGCTGCATTGCATCCCCTCGGAGGTTTTGCGTGACGGCGAGATTTTCGAATGGCTGCGTGATTTCAAAAAGGAAGGCCTGATCAAACACTTCGGTGCGAGTGTGGAAAGCGTGGAGCAGGGCTTGATCTGTCTGGAGCAGGAGGGACTGCTTTCACTGCAGGTCATCTTCAATCCCTTCCGCATGAAGCTCGCGACTGATCTTCTTCCGCAAGCCAAGGAGCGCGGCGTTGGCATCATCGTCCGGCTTCCGTTAGCCAGCGGATTGCTGACCGGTAAATTCAACAAAGCCACCAAATTCGCCGAGTCCGATCACCGGACCTACAACCGCGATGGGCAGGAATTCAACGTTGGCGAAACTTTCGCCGGACTACCTTTCGAAAAAGGCGTGGAGCTCGCGGATGCGCTCAAAGCATTCGTTCCAGCGGGAATGACCATGGCGGAAATGACACTGCGCTGGATACTCGATCACGATGCGGTTTCTGTTATCATTCCGGGTGCCAGCTCACCCGCCCAAGCCACAGGAAACGCAATGGCCGCCGGCTTTGAAAAACTTTCACCGGAACTTCATGCGAAAATTGACGACTTCTATCAATGTGAGGTGAGGCAGCACATCCGCGGGCCTTACTGAATCCACATTCCCATTAGATACGCCCTCGACTTTCGATTACGATTGGCTGGCATCGTCCTTGTGGGTATGCGCACGGGCTTTCATCGTATTCAGACCGAATGCACCATGAATGTTATAGTCCATAAGGTTACGCAGTGCCAAGGAGACGAAGTTTCACCATCAACTCCATGGTTAGATAAAAAAGAAGTCACCCAAGGCCGAGACGACTGATGTCACTAAGGGCTCGACCCGCTCACCAACCGAGAATGTTTGTGACAGCGGCGCGCAGGGCGGTTTCAAGGACAGCGGCCTCGGCGTGAGAAATGGGGATGGCCACTTTTCGAAGGGATTTGTCCGTCGCGTCCTGTCGTGAGATGGATATCATGAAGGGAGCGCGTTCCGGATCATCGCGGAGGATGAGCTCGAAGGTGCTGCTGGCTTTTTCGGATTGGTGGAAGAGTTTCGCTTGGGGCATCCGGCCTTGAAGCACGGCGAGCGTGGCGCCGATGTCGGAGAGACCCCACTTCATCGTGATCTTCTGGTCCCAGTCGAACTGCTTCTCACCGGATTGCGCCGCAGCATCGACAAAGACCGCAGCTTTGGCTCGATTCAGACCGAAGCGGACGACCCCGCCGCTGCCTCGGGAGTTTGGCTTGTAGATCGCGTAATCGGGACTGCGCTCGAAGGCTGAGTTTTCGTTGCGAGATCCGGCGGGGGGAGTGGTTTCGAGGGCGGTGTCTTTCATGGTATTGCTTAGTCAGTGATAAATGGTATTGCTTAGTCAGTGATAAGCATTTGAACACCAATTAAAAATGACACAAGCAAAAAGATGATCATTTGAACACTTTTTTAGGGCGCTGGAATTTTTAGTTCCCGTTCGGTTTCGTCAGATCCTTGCCGAGTCCGACGTAGCGCTGGCGGCTCATGGCGTGCAGGTCGATCATCGAGGCCTTCTCGTGCTCCGCCACGCGCTTCACTGCGTCCGGATAACCGGCGAGCGTGTCGTTGACGACGCCATCCTTGCGCTCCATCGAGGTGACCAACACCGTGGAGTCGCCCAGCAGATAGACAGTGGTGGCGTTCGGAGCAGGGGTGATTTCAACAGCCGCCACACAGGGACGCGGGCCGCTGAATTCGAGGGTGAGCTTGTTGTCCCAGTGAAGATATGGCTTCTCCCGGTCTTTCAGTCCGACGCTTCCACCGGGAAATGCCGCCTGGCGAATGTTGACGGTGAACTTCCTGCTGATCTGCTTCTTCTCCGAGGTCACGACGTTTTCCAGCATCAGCCGGCGCGACTCCGCCTTCACGGTGGTATCGGATTTCCCAGCAGGATCGCCTAGCAGAACTGAGAAATCATAATTTCCCTGTGGCAGCCTCATAGAACAATTAAAATTGTTCGAGTAAAACGCGCCACCAATGCTACGAGGCCTGCTTCGCGGTTCAGCCCCAAATAACTGACATTCGCAACATGCTATCCTCCTTTTAGATCGTGAGTCCATCAAACGGGCTTGATGAGTATATCAACCGTCTGGCCTGCTCATACGAATATGCTGCGTCGTATCCGCAGCAGAGAAGCAGCCGGTGGTTTCAAGCCATGGCATGAATGTCCCATTCAGATTATCGAAGGCGAAAACAATGACGGTTGCGGTGAATCGATCTCTTCCCCGTCTGTGGATTGTTTTTTGTCTGAGACTTTGATTTGCCGAACCGGTGGCAAAGTGGATATTTCAAAATTCTAGTGACGTAAATGTCACAAAGGACCACCCATGGGTCTATCAAAGTA
>JBDTNJ010000565.1:0-1587 GCA_039933825.1 Luteolibacter sp. | reverse complement strand
CAGGCCGAGGTCCTGGATGATCAGCGCGTCCACGCCGGCGGCGGCGATTTTGCGCAACTGCTCCTCGGCGGCCTTCATTTCACTGGTGAAAATGAGGGTGTTCATCGTCACGAATCCCTTCACCCCGTGGCGGTGGAGGAATTCCATCAGTTCCTCCAAATCCGCCTCGATGAAATTGTCTGCTCGCAGCCTTGCATTGAATTTGGGCAGTCCGAAGTAGATCGCGTCCGCCCCTGCCGCCACGGCCGCACGGGCGCAGTCCCAGTTTCCGGCTGGGGAAAGGAGTTCGGGAGTCGGATCGGTCGGAAATGTTGGCATGCGGGGAATCAAGCACGGGAACGAATGGAGAGACAGCAGAGAATCCGCAGGTTTAGCTCTGAAAACTCAGCCGCATGCGAAACTTCCTCCACTTGCGGGGGTTCCGTCGTTTGCCATGCTCCCGAAAGCTGAATCATCTTGGACCATTTTTGAAGCCGCACATCTGTTGAACAGGGCGGGTTTTGGCGGTAGCCCTGATGAGATTAAAATTTTCCACGCCCTTGGGCGCGAGAAGGCAGTCGATTCTCTCATCTCACCAACCGAGCCCATGGATGCTTTTCCCCTGCCGGCTTGGAGCAGTGACGAACAGGCACTTGCCGAGATGCGCAATCGCGTCCAGCAATTCCGCGCGTCGCAGAAAGCCATGCGTGAGCTGCCGCCGGAACAAGCCGAGAGCCAGCGCCGCGAAGCGTTCAAGGAGATTCAGAAAATCAACCGTGAACATGCGCTAGAAGGCCAGGCCTGGTGGTTCCGCAGGATGCTCAAAACCAACGCGCCCCTGCGGGAAAAAATGACGCTTTTCTGGCATGACCATTTCGCCACTTCCATCCAGAAGGTGAAACAGCCGGTGCTACTCATGCGCCAGAACGAACTCTTCCGCCATCAAGCGTTCGGCAGCTTCAAGGATCTTACCCAGGCGGTTCTGCTGGATCCTGCGATGTTGCTCTATCTCGATACCGAGAGTTCGAAAAAAGGCCAGCCTAACGAAAATTTCGCCCGCGAGGTGATGGAACTCTTCACTCTCGGCGAGGGCAACTACACGGAGCAGGATATCCACGAGGCGGCCCGCGCCTTCACCGGCTATCGACTCAACCGGATGAACGGCAAGGTCACCCGCAACGATCGCCAGTGGGACGAAACGGACAAAACCGTGTTTGGGAAAACCGGCCCCTTCACCGGCAGCGACGTCATCAACCTCATTTTTGAAAAGAAAGAACCCGCCCGCTTCATGGCGAAAAAACTCTGGGAATTCTTCGTTTACGAAAAACCCGCCCCGTCCGCCGTCGCGTCGCTCGCGGATAGTTTCCAAAAGGCGGATTTCAAAACCGGCCCCCTGCTGCGCGAGATTTTCCTATCAAAGGAATTCTACTCGGAGTCCGCGGTGCGCTCGCAGATCAAGTGTCCGGTGCAATACCTCGTCGAAATGCTCAAGCAGCTTGAGATCGCCAATCCACCTAATGGATTTCCTATCACCGCTGAACAACAACTCGGCCAAGTCCTCTTCATGCCTCCGAACGTGGCGGGTTGGGATTGGGGCTCAGCCTGTGT
>JBDTNJ010000564.1:0-7747 GCA_039933825.1 Luteolibacter sp. | reverse complement strand
GATCACCCAGAGGGATCGGGCTTTTTGAAAATCTGGATGATCGCTCAGTTTTTCGCGACGCTACCGGCAAGATCCGGGCGTTGGCGCAGGATGTTGGCGAGCATCTTGTTGCAGTGATCGTATTTGGTGCGCTGGCTCAGAAGCTCGGCGCTGCGGGTGAAGGATCCCCATTGAACGACGCTCATCTCGATATTGCGGGTCGCCCAGAGGCCCATAATTTCCTTGGTCGGGGTATAAATATCCACAGTGCCCGTGCCGAGCAGGGCGGAACCGTAGTCATCCACCACGTAGAGGTAAGGCAAACCTTTGATCCGGAAAGTGGTTCCCACCGGGTAGAACGACCAGTCGGCAGCGGCGCTGCGGACGCGATCATTGTAGCGAAGCACGGTGCCGGTGGCGTTTTTGTCGCCGTAAATCAAGTGGTCGGACTCGGTGCTGGTGTATGCCGTGGTGCGGACGATGCGGTTGCGGTCGCTGAATGCGTAAACCGGCATCGAGTGCTTATCGCGTGGCTTACCCGCAGCAGCGGCGACAGCCGTGGATGAAACCGGAGGAAGGGCGAAACTTTCCCGTTTCGCGTAGACGCCGGAACCAATCGAAGATTTAGAGATCACATTGAGACCGGAATTTCCTCCACAAGAGGTGAAAAGAGCAGCAACAAGCGAGAGTGGTAATAGGGAAAAGAGTCGGGAAGTCATGCTTTGGGAGTAGGGAAAAGCTTTAGGCGCCTGGTAGCCAAACGCGCGGAACCTATAGGTAATTATACGTATGGCGGCAACTTAAAAAAGCCTGGCAGGCAGAAATGATTACGGAAACACCTGAAAACCAGAAAGTTACGCCTTCAAATCACCACGCGTTTTTTGCTTTGACCGGAGCCATCCCAGTGAGGACTCCATTTCATTGCGCCGTTTTGGGTGATGCCTCAGCGCGTCGCCGCGGGTAGCCATGCCCTCGCTCCGGTGCTTCTTTCGGGGGCCGCTTTGAAAAACCCCTCCAAACCACGGCGCCCGTGGAGATCCGCCACGGCGTCCACCGTGCAAGCCCAGCGCCAGCGGAAGCCGGCGTCGCGCAGTCTTACCGGATCGGCCCAACGGCTTTTCGTGACCAGCTCGGTTTCCGTGCCCATCAGCCGTGCGCCGATTTCCAACATCCACTTCGCCGCCGGCAAGCCGAGCGGCATGCCCACCGCCTCGCGGAATGTTTTCATCCACTCACGGTTGGTCGGAAACTCCGGTGCCGTGACGTTGATTGTCCCATCGAGAAATGGATCGTTGATCGCGAATTCCACCGCTCTCAGAAAATCCTCCATGTGAATCCAACTGATCCGCTGATTGCCTGATCCCATCGCGCCGCCGAGTCCGCGCGCGGTGAGTTTTCTCAATACATCATAAACCGTCGCTTCCTCGTTGGCCAGGACCATCCCGACGCGCAATGCGAGCTTTCTCGTTTCCGCAGGCACGTTCGCATTGAAAAATGCATCCTCCCACCCCTGTGCGACTTCGCAGGAAAACCCCTCCCCCGGTTCACCCAGCCAATCGTTCTGCGGCACGTCTTCCGCATGGCGGTACCACGTCGCCGTGCTCGCATTCAGCCAAGTTTTCGGCGGCGTCTTGCAAGCGGCGATCGCCTGACCGATTACCCGCGTGGCATCCACCCGTGAATCGACGATTTCGCGACGATTCTTCGCGGTGTAGCGGCAGTTCACGCTGCGGCCTGATAGATTAATGACAGCCTCAGCCCCCTCCAGCGCGAGTGCCCAAGGACCGAGCGTTTTACCGTCCCATTCCAAAAACATCCCATCGCCGCTCCAGCCTTCACGACTGCGGGCGATCGCCACCACCTCCTTGCCCCGGCGGGCAAAGTGGCGACACAAGTAACGGCCAAGGAATCCATTGGCTCCGAAGATGACGATGATGGGATTCATGATAATTTCCTGATTTGAATTTTATTTTCGTGTATTTCGATCTTTCAGGAATTTCTGAAAAATCATGGTAAAAAATTTACTTAACCGAGCAGTTTGGTCGCCATTTGGACCGCGAATCCGTGTTTCATCGAAGAGATTCGGTCAGACATTTTCGAGGCGAACCCGACGAAGTCTTCGAGTGCCCGCATCTGGTCGTGGAAGGCTTTGCCCTCGGGGGTTTGGATGCCTTCGCTTTCGCCAGCGCACTTGTTGAGAATGGCCAATGCCGGCTCGATCTCGCGGCGTTTCCGCTCGCGGGCAACGATCGTGAAAATCAGCCAAACATCCTTCTCCGCCTCAAAAAACTCGCGTCGCTCGCCTTTTTTCACCACCGGCCGGACCAAGCCCCAAGCGACCAATTCCTTAAGATTCGTGTGGGCGTTACCTCGGCTGATTTCTAGTTCCTCCATCACGTCGTCCGTCGTCAGCGGCTGCGGAGCTGTCATCAGCAGCGCATGAATCTGAGCCATCGTCCGATTGATCCCCCACTGCGTGCCGAGCGCGCCCCATTGGGCGACGAATTCGTCCCTTGCGCGCTTCAATTGATCGGCTTCCTTGGTCACGTTTTCAATAAATACTGAAAACTCAAAAACACAAGTGGAAACTGAAAATATAACACCAGTCGTATTGGTCTGCGCTTTGCTACAATGAGTGACGAACAAGACACCTGAATAGATGTGCAACCCGAGCGCGGACCGCACAATGCTCACATTAACTCCAAAGTATACTAACAAAATCATGAACTTACTACTTACCAACACCAACCCGGGCAGGCTCTCGAAGTCGGCTTATTGGACGCGGGCGATGCTCGCGAGTTTCTTGCTGCTAATCGGTGGCTATCTCGTTCCAGCTTCCGCCCAGACGACCCTGGCGAAATGGACTTTCGAGACATCCGCCCCAACCACGGGAGGTCCGGTTACGCCGGAGGTGGGATCAGGTTCTGCGAGTTCCAATACCGGCGGCACGTTTACGAGTACTAGTGGATGGGGAAGCGCCAAATCCTGGGTATCAAGTGGCTGGAATTCCGGCGAATATTTCCAGTTTAATACCAGTTCCACCACCTTCTCAGGAATCACCGTCAGTTGGCAACAGGTCGGCAGTAATACGGGGCCGAAAAACTTTCAGCTTCAATACAGCACCGATGGTACCAACTTCACCACCCACGCAGCCTACGCCGTGAACTTATCTACATGGAACTCAGGGACGCTAATAGCCCCGCCCGCCGACCAATACTCCTATGATCTATCAACCGTTACAAGCCTGAATAATGCCGCGAATATCTATTTCCGCCTCACTGTGGTGGATACGGTGTCGATTAATGGCGGTACTGTCGCAGGTGGTGGCACGGGGAGGGTTGATAATTTCACCATTACGACCGCACCACCTTCAGGCACCCCGCTCATCAGCGTGACTTCTTCCTTACCGGCTTTTGCCGCGTTTTTAGGGTTCCCTTCGGCTTCTCAAAGTTTCGTGGTCACAGGCACGAGCCTGACGACAACGATCACGCTTGCCGCACCTACAGGATTTGAAGTCTCAAGTGACAATCTCACTTTCAGCAGTTCTGCCAGCCTGCCAGCAGAGGGCGGCACCGGGTATGCCCGGGTTGCCGATACCGCGCTCCTCGGTTCGGTCACTGGTAGTATCACGCTTTCGAGTACTGGCGCGGTTGACAAGACCGTGGGACTCACGGGAACCGTGACGGATCCGAATGTTTTGAGCTTGGCTTTCGCACCAACATCCATTCCTGAAGATTCTGTAGCGCCAGCGGTCGGCACTATTTCCATCCCGCGTGCAAGAGCCAGCGATCTCGTAGTCACTCTTGTAAGTGCGAATACCGCGGCTGTGACGGTTCCGGCAACCGCCACGATCACTGCTGGCAACTTGACAACCACCTTCAATGCGAATGCGGTAGCGGCACCATCAAGTTTCGTCACCAATAGTTCTGTCATTACAGCCAGCGCTGCTGGATTGACCAATGGGACCGCGACTTTGCAGGTGACCAATGTTGACGTTGCCCCAATCGTAAGCGTCTCCTTACTCGCTAACACCCCGTATGTTCAGGATTTTGATAATCTCGGCACTACTGTGCTAACAAATGTTGTTTCCGCCACCATCGGTAGCCAGACCAATATCGGTCCCTTGACTAACGCCACTTTGAATGGCTGGTATGCTACCAAAATCGCAGGAGACGGTACGTTAGCCACCTCGATTTCTCCTGACACTGGCTCGGGAACCAGTGGATTGGTTAACAATTACGGTGCGGCTGCGGCCTCAGACCGCGCCTTGGGCGTGCTTGCTTCAAGCAGCAACATAATGGCTGTTGGAGCTCTGATCAAGAACGACACTGGTGGAACCCTGACCGGCCTCAGTCTATCGATGACTGCCGAGTTCTGGCGCAGTTCGACGCTAACACAAAATACTTTGACTTTCGGATACGGTAAAATCTCCGGTGCCATTACTTCAGCGAATTTCCTGTCGTCTTCGGGCGCCGGAGTATTGCCTCTCAGCGCCGCGAATATTGTCGGGCCAGCGTTTGGCACTTCCAGTGCCGCACTCGACGGTAACAACGCTACTAATCAGGCTGCTTTCACCAATATTTCGCTACCATTGACCCTCCTGCCCGGTGAATCCGCCTTTATTCGGTGGCAGGATGTCAACGACAACGGTAACGATGCAGGATTGGCCATCGATAACCTCACCATCAATGGTGTCGGTTCCGCCCCGAGCAACACCTACTCCAGCTGGGCTCTTACCAACACCGGAAGTGCGAGCTCACCTGTGACCGGGGATCATGACAACGATGGCGTGTCGAACGGACTTGAGTATTTCATGGGAGCTACGGGTTCTACGTTCACCGCTAATCCTGGCATCGTGGATGGTAAAATCACGTGGCCAAAAGATCCTGCGTTCCTCGGCAGCTACACGGTGCAGACCTCACCCGACCTAACTGCTTGGACACCGGTATCTTCCACAGTCGTTGGAAACACCGTCGAATACACCCCAACCGGTCCAGCCCCGCTCTTTATTCGGATGGCGGTTACCCCGACGCCTACTCCCTGAGTTACCCGCGTTTTCAAAAACCCCCGGCTCTCCTTGCGAGGGCCGGGGGTTTTTGTGATTTGGGCATTCCTGCCCGAATCTTCCCAATCAAAGTCTGCCCACGTAACGCTCGACTCCGAGGCGCGGCCTGATCAAAATTTCCCCCATGAAACCTCGTTTCTCTCCGCCGCACGGGGGACAAAACAAACAAGCTCGTGAAAACCGGCATGCTCCCACGGTGGAACAGATCGCCCCATCGCTCGATGAGGACGATGTGATGGCCATCGTCGCGGAGAAGGCGGTGCCCTTCGTGCTGGTGCTCGATTGCGTGCAGGACCCGCACAACCTCGGGGCCATTCTGCGCACGGCGGATGCCGCAGGCGTGGATGTGGTGGTCGCGCCGAAGGACAAGGCGGTGGGCATCACCGAAACCGTGCGCCGCGTGTCCGTGGGAGCGGCGGATCATGTGCCATTTGCCCAAGTCACCAACCTCGCGCGGACAATGGAAAAACTCAAAGCCGCCGGCTTGTGGATCGTCGGCA
The DNA here is from genome assembly GCA_039933825.1 of Luteolibacter sp. Lineage (GTDB taxonomy): Bacteria > Verrucomicrobiota > Verrucomicrobiia > Verrucomicrobiales > Akkermansiaceae > Luteolibacter. The sequence goes on along the minus strand of JBDTNJ010000564.1, from coordinate 2,203 downwards.
CCTCGGATCACGCAAAATCGAAATCCATCTACGAACTGGATCTCAAAGGCCCGCTCGCGCTCGTTCTCGGCGCGGAGGAAAAGGGCATGCGCCGTCTGACCGAGGAAAACTGCGATTTCCTCGCCTCCATTCCGATGGCCGGAAAAGTCGCCTGCTTGAATGTTTCCGTGGCCACCGGGGTCTGTTTGTTTGAAGCAGTGCGCCAACGTTGTGTTCCTCATGAATGAACCTATCAGGGTCTTGTCCGATCTTCACCTCGGGCACAAAATCTCGCGGATCGAAAACGTTTCCGCGCTGCGTCCGCTCATCGCGGGGGCCGGCACGGTGGTTTTCAATGGCGACACCTGGCAGGAGCTTGCCGCGCCTTTTCGCGAGCGGGCAACCGTAATGTTAGAGGCCTTGCAAAATCTCTGTGCGGAAGAAGGAGCCGAGCCTGTTTTCCTGTCCGGCAATCACGATCCCGGCTGGCCGGGCCCCGGCTGGTTGGAGCTAGCGGAAGGGAAAATTATCATCATGCATGGCGATGCGCTGCTGTTCGATGGCTCGCCGTGGAAACGTGAGATCCTTGTCAGCGGCGAGCGCGTGATGGAACTGTGGAAACAACATCCGCGCGCCGGTCAAGACGTCGAGGAGCGGCTGCGCGTGGCTCGAAAAATCGCCCGGGAATTATGCAACGTGGAGCATCCGACCGGCCGCTATTTCATGCAACGCGCCTGGGATGCCGTGCTGCCGCCGCTACGGGCTGTCAAGATGCTGGAAGCCTGGTTCACGCAGGCCTCGGCAGGAGCGAAATTCTGCGATGCGTATTTCCCAAATGCCGAGGTGCTCGTCATCGGCCACTTCCACCGCGAAGGCAGTTGGATGAGAAGAGGACGGCACGTGATCAACACCGGCTCGTTCACCAGCCCCGGTCGCGCGCACTGGGTGGAGTGGAATGACGGCTGGCTCAGCCGCGGAGTCATCGATGAAAGCCCTGAAGCCTGCAAAAAAGGCCGCACGCTCGGGGTGTGGCGCTGGTCTTGATACCGGCGCAGGCAAAAAATGGTACACGAGGACGGGATCGAACCGCCGACCAATCCGGTGTAAGCGGACCGCTCTACCGCTGAGCTACTCGTGCCGGGCAGGGCGGGAAACTGGCGGAGGATTTCCCCGAGATCAAGCACCGAGTGCGGGAAGATGCCGCAACTTTCCATTGCCCCGGACGCACCATCCCGACAATCTCGCATCCGTCCATGCAGCGCCCGCCGAAAAAATTTGTTCCCACACCTTTCGAGTATCATCAGGAGATCGAGCTCCGGATCGATTCACTGACCAATCTCGGTGCCGGCGTTGGCCGGATCGATGGCTGGGTGGTTTTCGTGCCGTTTTCGCTGCCGGGGGAGCGGGTAAAGGCCAGGGTTTTCCGCAATGATAAAAGTTTCTCACAGGCGGATCTCATCGAAGTGCTCGAGCCATCGCCGGACCGAGTCGCACCAGGCTGCCCGCTTTTCGGCGAGTGCGGCGGCTGCCAATACCAGCACCTTGCCTACGACAAGCAGCTCGCCTGGAAAACCCGCCAGGTGGGAGAACTGATGAAGCACATGGCAGCGATCACTTTCCCGGTGAACGACTGCATTTCCTCCGCGCAAATCTGGAATTACCGCTCGAAAATCACGCCGCACTTCGAGAAGGGCAAGGACGGCGATCTCGGACCGATCGGGTTTCTATCATTCGGCCGCCGTTCCCAGTTGGTCGATGTGCCGCAATGCCCGATCGCGATGGAGGTGATCAACCGCGAGCTGCCGACGATCCGCAAAGGCCTCCGGGCGACCGCTCACAAGTTCAAACGCGGTGCCACCGTGCTGCTGCGGGCGACGCAGGACCGGGTGGAAACGGATTTCCGGGCAGTGGCGGTGGAGGAAGTGGGAGAGTTGAAATTTCAATTCCTCGCGGGGGATTTCTTCCAGAACAACCCGTTCATCCTGCCACTGTTCACCGGCTACGTGGCGGAAAAAGCATCGGCGAACGGTGCTAAATATCTGGTAGATGCCTACTGCGGTTCCGGGTTGTTTTCACTCACTCTGGCGAAACATTTCGAGCAGGTGGCAGGTGTCGAGGTTTCCGAAACGTCCTGCGAGTGGGCGCGGAAAAATGCGAAGGCCAACCACATCACGAACGCGACATTCCTCACGGCATCCGCAGAAGCGATTTTCGATCAGATCAA
>JBDTNJ010000563.1:0-5255 GCA_039933825.1 Luteolibacter sp. | reverse complement strand
GCGTTCCCGGCGCTCATTTCGAGGGTTTCAGCGGCGGCCCTAACAATTCTGTACCTAATGCACCGCGCAACCCGAGTCGTGACCTCAATCTATGGCGTTTGGAAAATACCCGCCACATCGATCTGCCCGCCGAGCACGTGTTCGGCCTCTGGCCGTTCGGTTATGGCCTCTCCTACGCGACCATTGTTATCACATCCGCCGAAATGGTGCAGACCGAGTGGAAAACCGGCGAATCACCGAGCGTGCGCGTGAACCTTTCCAACACAAGCACGCGCGACGGCGTGGCGGTTGTCCAAATCTATCTGCGCGATGTGGAGGCCAGCGTCACGCGACCGGATCATCGTCTTGCGGCATTCAAAACCTTGGCGATAGCTGCTGGAGAATCCGCCACAGTTGAAATCTCCATCCGTCCCGAAATGCTGGAAATTATCGATACCGACGGCAAGCGCATCTCTGAACCGGGACTCTTCCACGCGCTGGTCGGCTTCAGTTCGCTCGTCACCGGCCTCAAGATTTTGCCGTTTTCGATCACCTGACAATTTCAACTTCTCCCAAAAGCCCATGAAAAAATCTCTCACAGTCCTCGCAGGGTTCTGCATGGCCATCATCACGATAGCTGCGGCCGAAACTAAGGTTCCCGACCTCAAGCCGCTGGCGGCGGACCTGGTAGCACTGAATCCCACTCAGCTCCTCCTATCCGACCCCGCAGGCTTCGCTTTTGTGGACACCACCAAAGGAGAAAAACCCGCAAGCTTCGCCGCACTTCCCGATGCGAAAAGACTGTCCTATCGCGCGACCGTCACCACCCGTGGCGTGAAAAGCCACGATGTCGAAACCAAGTTCAAAACCATCGCCCCGGTAAAAAAGGGCGACGTGCTGCTTGCCCGTTTCATGGCTCGCGCCCCGGTGGCCAAACAGGAATCCGGCGAGGGTGCGATTGGGTTTGCATTCCAGTTGAACGGGCCACCACACGAACCCCGCAGCATCGGGATTACCGTGGCACCCGGCCCTGAGTGGGCGCTTTACGAAATTCCGTTTGTTAGTGCCGCCGATCATGACGCCGGCAAAGCCGTCGTCGCGCTTTCCTTCGCCGATCTCGTCCAAACCGTGGAAATCAGCGGGCTGGAGCTGCTCAATTTCGGTACCCGGGCCCGCCTCGATCAATTACCCAAACTCCAGTTCACCTACAAAGGCCGCGAAGCCGATGCCCCTTGGCGAGCCGTCGCGCTCAAACGCATCGAAGAAATCCGTACGGCCCCGCTCACGATCCGTGTGACCGACGGAAAAGGGAATCCCCTAGCAGGTGTCCGCGTGGATGCCAAACTCACCCGCTCCGAGTTCATCTGGGGCACTGCGGTGAATGAAGAAATGCTCGCCAAGAATCTACCAGATTCCGAAAAATACCGCTCGATCCTCAAGGAGTGTTTCAACACCGCCGTGATCGAAAACGGCTACAAATGGCCGAGCTGGAATAGCAATCCGGAATTCGCCGAAAACACCGACCTCGCCTTTGGGTGGTTGAAAAAAGAAGGATTCCGCCAAAAAGGCCATAACCTCGTTTGGCCCGGCTGGAAGTTCGCCCCGAAATCCGCCAAGGAACTCGCCCTCAAGGACCCTGCAGCTTTCAAACGCCTCATCGACGCCAACATCGAGAAAAAAATCGAACGCACCAAGGGGGCCTTCATCTCATGGGATGTGATCAACGAGATCATGCACGAGCGCGATTTCCTCGCCTACCTTCCAACGGATGAACCCGTGCAATGGTTCCGCCTCGCGCGCAAACTCGAACCCTCCGCCAAGCTCGTGCTCAACGACTACTCCATGCTTAACAGCGCCATGAGTCCGGGCACCATCACCCGCTTTATTGAAATCGCCAAGTCCATGAAGAACGCCGGTGCGCCTATTGACGAGCTTGGCATCCAAGGACACGTCGGCCAGCAACCGCGCGCTCCTGAACTCATCCTATCCGATCTCGATCTCGTCGCCACTGCCGGCATGCCTGTGCAGATCACCGAGTTCGACGTGAACACCAAAGACGAAGCGATCCAAGCCGACTACACCCGCGATTTCCTCATCGCCTGTTATAGCCATCCGGTCATCACCGGCTTCATCCAGTGGGGATTTTGGGAGCCCAAACATTGGAAACGTGACGCCGCCATGTTCCGCCCCGACTGGTCGGAAAAGCCCAATGCGGCCGTCTGGCGCGAGTGGGTTCTTGATAAATGGAAAACCCATCTCGATACCACGACTTCCGCCGACGGCACCGCCAGCGTGCGCGGTCACTTCGGAGCCTATCATGTGACTATCACCTGCGATGGAGTGGTAAAATCCGAGGACATTACGCTCAACAAGGACGGCGCGTCCTACACGGTGAAATTTCCGTAACGATTACCAATCCTAACAATATCCACACCTTTCACTGATGGGCTTTACAATCTATCAATCACTAAAAATCTGCCATTAGTCGTTATGCCACGCCCAAGCCTTCCCTATTCTGCTATCTTTTGTCTAAACAGAGTGCTGACAGCCACTGTGCTTGTCACCCTGATGCTCTGTGCCAACGCGTTTGCCGACGAACCTTTGCCAGCGAAAATCCGGGTGCTGTTTATCGGTAACAGCTACACGCACACTTACGCCATTCCGGTGCAAATCGCTAGCCTTTTTGCCTCGCAAGGCGTGACGTTCGAGCACGAAAGTGAGACTCCCGGCGGTGGCTCGCTCGCCACCAGTTGGTCTAATGGGCTGGCCCTCGCGTCCATCCGGCGAGGCGGGTGGGATTACGTCGTGCTCCAGGACCAGAGTGCCCAGCCGCTAAACAACCGCAGCGGGGTAATCGCTCAAGTGGCGCAATACGACGCCGAGATTCGCAAGGTCGGGGCCCGAACGCTGGTATATCAAACGTGGCCTCTGCAAAGCAGCTTTACCGGCACATCTCCAAATCTCACCTCCGCGAACGGCACCTACATTAGCGAAACCTATCGACAAGCGGCAGCCAACGTGGGCGCAATCTTAGTCCCGGTTGGCTACGGCTGGCCGGCTGCCGTAAATGCCGTTGGGTTGGCCGCGATGTATTTGGATGGCAGTCATCCCTCGCAGCCGGGAGCTTATTTGTCGGCCATCACGTTTTTCCGCACGATCACCCGGCTGAATACGACCGGGCTGCTCACCAAAAGCGGTATCAGCGGCGTCTCGCAGACTCAGGCTGGCCAAGCCCAAGCGGCTGCCGATGGAGTCGCGCTGGCAGCAACGGTGGCACCCACGTTTAATCTTGCGACGGGCACCTACGCCGGTGCTCAACGGATTACGCTGAATACGGTTACTCCCCGAGCCACGATCTATTACTCCACCGACGGCACCACTCCGACGACTAGCAGCCTCGCGACGGCAGACGGCGGCGTAATTTCGATCACGCAAACCTCCACAGTGAAGGCCTTCGCGATGGGTGCAGGTACCAGTTCCGGCATCACGACCACAACCTTTACGATCACCTCCACTAACGGTCAGACTCTTTTCGGCAGCGGCTCGGTCACTAACCTAGCGCTAGCCTGGCCGGGAAATCCCACGAATCTCGCAGGCAGCAATGCGGGTTTTGAAAGTGGCGCTGCCAGCCCGTGGGGTTTCTACGCCAGTGGCGGGCCAGTCGATGGGACGATTGTGCACACCGGCTCGTTTGCCGCGCAACTGAGCGTCGGAGGGATGCAACGCTACGTCAACGTGCTAAGCTCCAACACGCTTTACGAGGCGAGGATTTGGTATCGTTATGGAACGGATGTCGCCTCGACTGCGTTTACGGCACAGTCTTTCTCCACACCGTCGGTGCAAGCGACAGGAGTTATGCCAAACGGCGGGCTGCCTGTGTCGTGGCGCCAAGTCTCACGCCGTTTCACTACCGATGCCACGGCGACATCCGTGCAACTGATTTGCCAGCGAAACTCCGACACCGGTTCCTATGATGACCTGGAGTTTTACAAAGTCCCTGAGGGTTACGAACTAGGCCTCAAGTTCCGCAGCTCCATTGGCGGCCGTATCACCGCCCTGCGCGCTTGGCGCCCGCCGGGTGGCCCCACGGCCTACACACTCCGGCTGTGGGACGCTGGCTCGACCAGCACCCCGCTCGAAACGGTTTCCGTGACTGGCCTAAGCGCGACAGGCTGGGTCGAGGTCCCCCTCCCCACGCCCCGCGCGATCGTGGCTAACACCAACTACGTCGTGTCCTACGGCGTGGCAGAAGGAGGATTTTATGACGCCGAGCCCAACGGCCTGCAAGCAGCCATCACTAACGACGCGCTATCCAGCGTCGCGACCGGCAACGGCGTTTACGCCCTCGCCCGCGGCACGTTCCCTGCCACGGCTACTGGGTCAAATTACTCGGCCGATGTGCGATTCGTGCCCTACACTCCGCTCCAAGCCTGGCGCGTCGAAAACTTCAGTGCGACAGTCTTAAACAACCCCGCTCTCGAGGCCACGATCTGGGGCAATCTCGCCGATCCTGATCACGATGGCCTGAAAAACCTCCTGGAATACGCTCTTCAACTCTCACCTAACATCACCAACCAACTCCCGCCCGGGTTCAATCCAACTGGCAAGCCACTGAGTCTTACGTTTTTGCGCTCGCGCACCGACGTGACTTACATCGTGCAGGCCGCTAATGACCTCGCAACGTGGACCAACCTAGACGCCCACACTGGTAGCGCCGGCCCACCAGTTACTGTCACCGATACGCCACCTCTAAACGCCACGCGTCGATTCGTCCGCTTAAAAGTGACCAGTCCGTAAATGGATCGTCCGCACCCTCGACATCATTCCGAGCCAATGGCAGATTCAGGAGGTTCGCTTCGAAGGTAAATGACTTAACTCGTTAAGAGTTCTTTGGATACGGAGGGATTCGCGCAACTTATGCACATTGAAGAGACCATTCCCTCGCCCTTTTTTCACCACACTCCTGTTCACAAAAAGTAAATTCTTAACAATTTCATCCACTCATGCCGATACGCCAACGCCCGATTACGTTTCCGAAAAATTTCGTCTGGGGCTTCGCCGCCGCTGCCGCCCAGATTGAAGGTGCCGCTTTCACCGATGGGAAAGGCCCATCTGTCTGGGATACCTTTGCCCGCCAACCCGGAAAGGTTAAAAACGGAGACACCTTGGATGTCGCTTGCGATCACTATCACCTTTTCAAAAAGGACTTCGCGCTGATGGCCGAACTCGGCGCGAAAAACTACCGGCTCTCCCTCGCATGGCCGAGGATTTTCCCA
>JBDTNJ010000562.1:0-4191 GCA_039933825.1 Luteolibacter sp. | reverse complement strand
GCCTCGGGGATCGCGCCCGGAAAATTCCGCGCGTGGCGAATCTCGGCTGCGATGGCGGCAGTGCGATGGTGACACTCCGTGCTATGGATCAGGGGGTTTTGCCGGCCGCTCCGGTTTTGATCATTGAGGCGAATACCCTGGCCTATGAACTCGAAGGCCGCGGCAAGGAGATCGGGGCCGCGATCCACTCGGATTGGTTTCGCGTGGGATCTAATTTTCCAAACCTCGGTGCAACCGCGCGACCCACCGCTTTCGGCTATTCGTGGTTGATGGCCCGCCAATCCGAGACCCGCCTAAGCTCTGGAAATGCGACCTTGCCGATCCACTCAAAACCGCATGCGATTGGATCGGAGATGGCTCCGTCTCTGGACGATAAATCCGCAGCACTCGTGGATGAAATGACCGGAATTCTCAGCCGCTTGAAGAGCCGGGGCAGTCGGATTTTCCTCATCATGCTGCCAGGTGATCCCAAGGATTTTCCGCGGAAGGAAATCGCAGTGGCACTCGCCTGCAAATCCGGGGTCCCGTGGTGGGATCTCACGGATGGGCTCCCTGCAGGCGAGGTGGAATTCACCGACGGCCTTCATATGGATGCCGCGAGTGCGCAAAAAGTCATGAACACCCTGCAAGCGGAATTGATGGATCGCTGATGATCGGGCTTGGCTAACGGGTAAAGCGCCGTCATGTTCACCCGCTCCCACACGGCATGAAAATTCTCAGCTATACCGATTCCGGCTACACGCCATTCGTCCGCCGCCTGAACCGCCGTACGTTGCCAGAGCCCGGCGTCCGTGATCTGGTGACTGAAATCATTGCCGAGGTCGCCGCGAAGGGCGATGAGGCCTTGTTCACATTTACGAAACGTTTCGACGGGGCCGTGCTCACCACGAAAACACTTTTTGTCAGCGAGGCCGAGTTCGCCGCAGCAGAGAAAGCCGTCACGCCTGCTACCCGAACGGCCGTCGCCCGCAGTTTGAAAAACATCCACTCGTTCGCGAAGCGGAGCCTGCGGAAAGATTGGTCGGCGAAAAATGCCGAAGGAGCGACGGTGGGCGAGCGCTTCACACCGTTTGATCGCGTTGGAGTTTACGTGCCCGGCGGCAAAGCCCCGCTGGTTTCCACCGCGCTCATGACGGCCGGATTCGCCCAAGCCGCCGGGGTCCCTGAAATTCTAGCAGCGACTCCCTGCGGGCCTGATGGCTCGGTGAATCCATCGCTGTTATATGCTCTGAAAGCTGCCGGTGTTACCGAAACCATCAAGATCGGCGGTGCGCAGGCCATCGCGGCACTCGCGCTCGGCACCCGTTCGATCCGCCCGGTGGATCGCGTTTTCGGACCGGGGAACAGCTTCGTCGTCGAGGCGAAACGCCAGCTCGTCGGCGCTGTATCGATCGATCTTCTGCCTGGGCCGAGTGAAATTCTCATCCTCTCTGACAAAACCGGAAATGCCGAGTTCATTGCCGCCGACATCCTTGCCCAAGCCGAACACGGTGGTGACAGTATCGTTGGATTCGCCACCGATTCGAGAGCGCTTCTCGGCAAAGTGCTCAAAGCGATCGAGCGTCAGGTCCTCACGCTTTCCCGATCGAAGATCATCCGCGAGGTTCTCAAGCGGGGCACTTTCCTGTTGCATCTGAAATCATTTGAAGAAGGCGTCGCCCTTTCCAATGCTTTTGCCCCGGAGCATCTCTCGTTGATCACGGCGGACGAGGCGCGCTGGCTGCCCTTAATCCGGACGGCAGGCGCGATTTATGTTGGAAACGACTCGCCTGTCGCAGTGGGGGATTTTCTGGCAGGACCCAGTCACACGCTGCCCACGGGCGGCTCGGGTCGTTCTTTTTCCGGCATTCGTGCGGACCAATTCCAGCGTCGCACCAGCATTGTCCGGCTGGACAAGGAATCGGTGAGGAAATCTCTATCAGTCGTCGAGGAGTTCGCCCGGATCGAAGGACTCGATGCCCACGGCAGATCGACCGCCATCCGTCTTGAAAAATGAGCGAAACTCCAGAAAGAACCCGCCGCCGATCCTCCCGGCGCACCACGCAGGCTTCTTCCTCATGTCCGGCGTGCAGAGCCACTCTCAATCGTGATTCGAATTGGTGTCCTGTCTGTAACTTCACGGGCGGCGATACGATCAGGATGTTTTCGGATTCCCCTCCGCCGCTGCTGCCCATTCTCGACGTCGTCGGAATTTTAAACCCGTCCGAAGTCAAAAAAATTGAGACATCCCGAGAAAGTCTCCGCCGCCGGTTTCCACAGCTTCACTGGCGTGTTTGTTGTGTGTGCCTTCCTCCGGAGACGGGCCTATCTGTTTTCGGATTCTGGTTGCTCAACGCCTGTCCGCTCTACGACAAAGAAACCTCGGAAGAACGTGCGTGGACGGTCTTGCTCCTGATCGATGTGAAATCCTGCCTGGCCGCCGCCATCCCGGGCTACGCGGCGGAAACCTGCCTCGGTGATGACAAGTGGCAGGAATCCCTCAATGCGATGGCTATCCCGTGGAAGGCCGGTAAGACAGCGGACGCCGTCGTGGCGTTTTTCGAAAACTGCCGTAAACAGCTTGATGAAGCCTGGAAGCATCACGGTGCGCGTCACCCTATCAAGTAATCCGATGATTGCCCGAATCTTACCGTTTCTCCTCGCGTTGATACTCGCCGGGCCGGTAACGGCGCTGACGCCGGACGACTTGGGATACGGCCCTCGCCCACCGCTCGCCGTCTTCGATCCTGATGGATTCCTCAAGCCCGAGCTGGTGAAGGAGATTTCCGATCCTCTGACCACTTTATATAAGAACGAAGGAGTGGATGTTCTTGTGGTCGTGCTGAAGGATCTGCAGGGCGCGCCGCCGGAACACGTTGCCAAGTGCTTTGCCAAGGCGTGGTGCAGCTCACCCGTCCATTGCGTCGTGCTCCACGTTCCAGGTCGCACGGACAGCCCGTGGATTTTTCCCGCAGGAAAATTGATCGAGTTGCTTGATCCCCTGATGATCCGGCAAACGGTTGATGCCGCCGAGAACCGTGCGGCAAGCGAAACCAAGGAATCTGAAAAAGTCCGCGCCGCCGCCACCGAAGCGAGTGACATGCTGCGCTACTGGATGAATAATGTGGTCAATCATAGCGAGCTCTTGCAAACGGAACGGGACAAGATGTATTCCCGATTGGAACACGAATCGCGCTTCCGGCGGGCCGCGTTATTGTTAGGTGTGGCATGTTTGATCCCGCTGGTTGCCGGAGTTTCCTTGATCTGTTTCTTCTTTCGCAAACGTGGCCCGAGATATTTCCCGAATCGTGCCTGGCAACTCCGTCTGGGTGCCCCTCATGCCGGTGGCAATCACGCTGTCGCGAAACTCGACCCTCCAACCCCCTGAGGTCCATGAAAACCCATTGCTTTCTATCAATGATCGTCGTTTCCGCATTTTTCTCAAGCGCCTGCAACTCTAGCAAAAATACTGCACGGAAAGCTCCGGGCCCCGCAATCGCCGCCCGGCAGGACACTCCGATCCTACCTGCGAAAAAGGGGGACATCTGGCGCTATCAAGTTCACTTGGAAATCCCGCCGGATGTGACAGCGCCCGGTGCGGCGGAAGTGGACGAAACCTACCTGCGCACCCGCACTTATCTAGGGAAGCTGGTTCCTGCCGCCGGTCTGCCCCAGATTGATTGTTTTGAGGTCATCGCGCCCAACGCCCCCGCAGAGCGGGAGTTTGTAGAGATTTACGATGATCGGATTCTCATGCGGGGCTCGATGATCATGCGCCCGGAAACCACCAAACCCATGTGGTTAGACCGCGCGATTCCCTTCGTTATCGCAGGCATGAAGGCAGGCACCGAGCTTCCCGAATTCGAAGCCGGTGGCGGTGGCCTCACCCGGAAAACCCAAGTCGTCGCACGGGAGAGTATCACTGTCCCCGCAGGAACATTTCCCTGCATTCGTATCCTGGTGACAGGAAAGGATGGAAGCCTTGAGCTTCGGCGCACCACGTGGTTTTCACCAGGCAGTGGGATCATCCGTGAGGAGAAAACCCGCTATCTGAAAGACAAGCTGCTCTTTCGCGAAACCCAAACGCTTCACGAAACCACAATTCAGCAGCCATAAAAAAGGCACGCCTCCCTCTTGAGAAGCGCGTCATTTCGATAGTGATGGGTAAATCTGTGGGCTAACGGCGGCGGCGTAATGCTAAAAACGCACCAC
>JBDTNJ010000561.1:0-13540 GCA_039933825.1 Luteolibacter sp. | reverse complement strand
TATCCTCTTGGTATCGGCCATGTTTCCGATGCGTCAATGTTTGCAACCACTCTGTTGGCCTTGGCCGCCGTGTTTTTCCTTGGAAGGCCTCTCGCTCATAAAGGCATCCCTACCCTGCTACTTGGCTCAGTCGCCGCTGCCTTGGTTTTCCACCTCATCACCAACACCGCCGCATGGGTCGGTAGCCCGCTCTACGCGAAAACCCTTACCGGCTTCTGGCAGTCTCAATGGACTGGATCAGCTGCATCGCCGATTCCATCCTGGGTATTCCTGCGCAACTTGGCAGCCGCCAATTTTCTGTTCACGGGGATCTTCGCCCTCGCCCAGATCCGCCTACCGAAAATTTCCGTTTCCGTTCCCCTCCTCGCCAAGTCCCAATAAGATTCCGCCGGATTTTCACTCGACCTTTATTTGTTGAACGCACGCCCCATGACCAGCGCAAGCCCTTCCCCACTCGATTTCGCCAGCTCTCCGATCAATCAAGCGCTCACCCCTGAGCGGAAAGTCGAGCTTTTCTCGCAAATGGTCCGCATCCGCAGGTTTGAGCAAGCCGGCCTGAAATACTACCAAGCAGGAAAAATCGGCGGATTCCTCCACCTCTACATCGGACAGGAAGCCGTCGCCGTTGGAACCATTTCCTTGGGTGGCCCGAACGATCACTACATCACGGCCTATCGCGACCATGGCCACGCCCTCGCCGTAGGCATGGGCATGAACGAGTGCATGGCGGAAATGTATGGCAAGCAGACCGGTTGCTCGAAGGGAAAAGGTGGCTCAATGCACTTTTTCGCCCCCGACAAGAATTTCTGGGGTGGCCACGGGATCGTCGCCGGACAAACTCCGCTTGGACTCGGCTTAGCCTATGGTTTGAAATACCTCGGCCGTGAAGGTTGCTGCCTTTGCTATCTCGGAGACGGCGCGGTCAACCAAGGCGCTTTTCACGAGTCACTCAACATCGCTGCCCTATTTGAAATTCCGGTAGTTTACGTGATCGAAAACAACGGTTATTCGATGGGCACTTCCCAAGAACGCTCCTCGTCCTACAGCGGTTGCCTTGCACAACGCGCAGAGGCTTATGCGATTGAGTGGGACGTCATCGATGGCTCAGATCTCTACGAAGTGCGGGCTAAAACCCACATCGCCATGGAGCGCGCGAAAAAACAAAGCAAGCCGACCGTCTTGGAAATCGACACCTACCGTTACTACGGCCACAGCATCGCGGACGCAAATCACAAAAAATACCGCACTCCGGAGGAGATCGAAAACTACAAGCAAAACCACGACCCCATTGCCGTCTTTGAACGACGACTCATCGCCGAGGGTGTGCTGACCACCGAGCAATCGGCCTCGATCAACCAGCGCGCCAAGGAAGAAGCTGCCGCCTCTGTCAAATTTGCCGAAGAATCCCCCGCCCCGACCATCGCCGATATCAGCACCGACGTTTACTGGGAAACCGACAACAACACCCCGGCCTCCAAGATCGGTCGCCACTTCTTCAACGATTGATTCCATAGTTCCGATCACTCGTCGCCGCCCACCATTTTACCGCCCACACCGCTTTCAGAAATACCATGTCCCGCATTCTCACCTACCGTGAAGCCCTCCGTGAAGGCCTCGATGAGGAACTCGCCCGCGATCCGAACGTCGTCCTGATGGGCGAGGAGGTCGCACAATACAATGGTGCCTATAAAATCACCGAAGGCCTTTGGAAAAAATGGGGTGACAAACGCGTCGTCGATACGCCGATTTCCGAAGCAGGATTCATCGGCATGGGCATCGGTGCTTCCATGCTGGGCGTGCGTCCGGTCATGGAACTGATGTTCTGGTCCTTCCATTCCGTTGCTTTCGACCAACTCGTCAGCAATGCCGCCTGCGTCCGCTACATGTCCGGCGGACTTTGCAATTGCCCGATTGTCGTCCGCGGACCGGCGAACGGTGGTACCGGTGTGGGAGCGACTCATTCGCACATCCCGGAAGCGCTTTTTGCCGCATTTCCTGGTTTGAAAGTTTGTGCTCCGGCCACTCCAGCCGATGTCAAGGGCTTGATCAAAGCCGCCATCCGTGACAACGATCCGGTCTATGTCATGGAAAATACGCTGCTTTACGGCAGCACCGGCGAGGTTCCAGATCCCGCAGATGGTGATCACGTCGTTCCACTCGGCGTTGCGGATATCAAGCGGGAAGGAACCGATGTTTCACTCATCGCTCACGGCCGCTCCGTCATTCATTCCTTGGCTGCTGCTGAGATCCTCCAACGCGAACACGGCATCAATTGCGAAGTTCTCGACCTCCGCTCGATCCGCCCGCTCGACCAGGACGCGATCCTCAAAACCGTCATGAAAACCAACAAGGTTGTTCTGGTCGACGAATCCAAACCCTTCGGCGGCGTATCCGCGATGGTGGCCATGCTCATTCAAGATCATGCATTTGACTACTTGGATGCCCCAATCAAGCGCGTCTGCTCGATCGATGCCCCGGCGATATATTCACCACACATTGAGCATGAACAACTTCCGAATCCACGCAGGATCGTGGAGAAAGTTCTGACCCTTGCTTGAAATCAAAAAAGCCGAGGAATCACCGTCGGAAATCGCACGGTCTTTTTTATTGCCAACACCGTTATCCTTTCTAGCATCTTGAACATGTTCTTACGTTTCTCAATCATGCTCGCCGGTGTGGCGCTTGCCCTCTCTCTGGGCTCTTGCTGCTGCATGTAATCCAACCGAAATTTTTCCACTTCTCATCTACCTGAATCTATCATGAAAAACCTTGTATTACTCGCCACACTGATTGCCGCTTCCCTCGGCTTTTCCTCATGCTGCTCGATGTTCGGCACCCCCTCGATGGCAGGCAGCTATCGCACGGTCACCAAACAGGTGAAAACCTGTGGTTATGACATCGTCACGGAAGAAGTGATCGTTCCAGGTGACTCAAAAAGTGGCAAAGGCGGAATGGTACAAACCGTTGAAAAAAAGGTTCCGCGTTATAAGACAGTGACCAAACGTGTTTACGTCCACACCGGATCCTGCGCCCGCTTCTATTGCCCAACCAAAGACAAATGCGGCACCACTTCTGAATACACCCGTAACTTGGCAAGCGCCCAAGGTTCCGTTGGCAGCCCGAATATCGGCCTCATTCCAACAATGAAACCCATCGCACCTTGAGCTGATTTTCTAACTTTTTGAAAAGCGCGGAGGAGACACTTGCTCCCCGCGCTTTTTTGTTTCCACATCCCTTTGTAAAAAGGCTGGAAATGCCCCGATATTTTACCATTCTCCCTCCGACTCCATTCCTACAAATACCATGTCTGTGAACATCGAAATGCCTAAACTCTCGGACACCATGACCGAGGGCACCCTTATCAAATGGCACAAAAAAGTCGGCGACACTGTCGAGATTGGTGACATTCTAGCCGAAGTGGAAACCGATAAGGCGACCATGGAAATGGAAGCTTTCGACGACGGGGTCATCACCAGCATTCTCATTCAAGAAGGAGAAAAAGCCAACATTGGTAGCGTTCTCGCAGTCCTCGGCGGCAGTGATGAGGAACCACCGGCGATCACACCAAAATCAGCGGAAGCCGCTCCGGTGAAGGAAAATCCTTTCGTCATCACTCCACCCGCAACGCCTTCGCCCGCCCCGGTGATCAGCACCGAGGGAGAACGCATCAAATCATCTCCCCTTGCCCGTAAAATTGCAACGGACCTTGGTGTCGATCTAACCGCCATTACCGGGACCGGCCCAGGAGGACGGATCGTTAAAGCCGATGTTGAAGCTACCACCAGCTCCCCCATTAAAACCACGCCGGTCCCATCCCCCGATGCCACCGCAGCCGCAGCACTCGCAGCATCCATCAAATCCAAAACCAGCACGCCGGCTCCCAGCCCCGCCCCCGCTCCATCAGCCATTGCCCCGGTTGCAAAAGAGGGCGACGAGCTGATCCAGCTCAGCTCGATGCGCAAGATCATCGCCTCACGCCTCCTTACTTCCAAAACCACCATCCCTCATTTCTATCTGCATGTCGATGTGGACGCAGCGCCTCTGATGGCCCTCCGCAAACAAGTGAACGACCAAGCTGAAAAAACCCACGGCAACAAATACTCCGTCAACGACTTCATTCTCAAAGCTGTCATCAACGCGACCGTGGCTGTGCCAGCGGTGAATGCATCTTTTGCTGGTGATCACATCGTGAAATTCAAACACGTCGGCCTTTCCGTCGCCATCGCCGTTGAAGACGGGCTCGTTACTCCTGTCATTAAAGAAGCGGAAACGAAGTCACTCCTCACGATTTCCCGCGCCGTTAAAGATTTCGCCATCCGCGCTAAAGACAAAAAACTCAAACCCGATGAATTTGACGGTGGCACTATCACTGTATCCAACCTAGGCGCATGGGGAATCGAATCGTTCGACGCCATCGTCAATCCTCCGCAAGCCGCCATTCTTTCCGTAGGTGCGGCCATCGAAAAGCCTGTTGTGAAAGACGGACAAATCGTGCCCGGCCTGCGCATGAACCTTGGTCTTTCTTGTGACCACCGCGTGGTCGATGGAGCCGTTGGAGCCCAGTTCCTTTCCGAGATTAAAAAGCTCCTCGAACAACCCGCACTAATGCTCCTCTGAGCGACCTGGCCTTACCCATGAGGGTAGGGGCTCAACAAATCATTCCAAGCCTTCCAGCACCCCGTTGGAGGGCTTGTTTTGTATGAGGATCAAAACATTGCTCCAACGCCCTCCCAAGATGATCCCCCTAACAAATATTTGGAAGACTCTTGATGACTTCGTCTTTTTTGACCTTATAAGATCTTCTTCTTCATAGTGTGAATAAACCGGGAAACGAGCTGTTCCACGGCGCAACCATGCGGGTTCCACGGCAAGAACAACATGGGGAAGAAGCTGTATGGTATCCGAATGAGTCGCCTTTTGGAGAGTTCCCTTGGGTTTCCGCCCATCCATTCCGATGTTATTCCCAGCCTTTTCCGGGGTTCTTGGAAGTGACAGTGGAGCTTGTGAAACGAGGTCACTTCAACCCATGATTTTCCCAGCATGAAACAAGCGGTCATTACAGGTGGAAACGGCTCTCTCGGCCAGGCCATTGCCGTTGCTTTGCAAAAGCCCGGTTGGAAAGTTCATACGCCGACCAGAGCCGAAATGAATGTATGTGAGGAAACAGCGATCCAGAGTTATTTTCTAAATCACCCCACGGACCTGTTGGTTTGTGTTGCGGGAGTAATTTGTGATACACCGCTTCTTCGTTTGACTGAAGACACGTGGGACGATGTTTTTGCCACAAATTTCAAAGGAGCAGCAGATTGTGCTAAGGCAGTCATTCCGCAAATGATTGAAAACCGGACGGGTCATATTATTTTCATTTCAAGTTTCTCGGCGTTGCATCCGCCTGTTGGACAAGTGGCTTATGCCACTGCCAAAGCCGCTCTTTTAGGCCTTACCGAAGATCTTGCCAGCCGCTACGGTTCGTCCAATATCCGGGTAAATACGATTCTTCCGGGTTTCCTTGAAACTCGCATGACCGCGACAGTCACCGAAACACGTCGCAAGGAGGTGCTGAATACGCATGTCCTGCAGCGTTTCAACACCGCAGCGCTTGTCGGAAAATTCATCCGTCATCTGCATCATGATCTCCTACATACTTCGGGTCAGATTTTTCAGCTGGACAGCCGGATCGCCTGAAAATTTCAGGATTTTATCAGGGTTGCACAACTGAAAAGGACAGTTTTAACTTCGTCCCCCCGATCAAAATATTGAGCGGACATCAGACAAAACCATTAACCTACCACCACCGATGAAGATCTCAAAAAACAATTTCACTAGTGAAGAAGTCGTCCTCGATTTCCATGAATACGAAGGCTGCACATTCACCAATTGCCGCTTCGTCGTTCTTGGCTACGGCCCTTTCTCACTGAACGCATGCGAGGTGACCAATTGCGAATTCACCTTCGCCGGTCCTGCCGCAAGCACGATTCAAACGATGAGCACCATCTATCATAACATCGGCGAACAAGGCAAACAACTGATCGAAGGCACCTTTGAACAAATCCGCAACGCTGGCGCGAATAAGCCAGCCTGAGCCTTCGACAACTGAAAATTTTAAGGGGATCGGGAGCATTGCTTCCGATCCCCTTTTTCATATCCCACGCCGTCATCAAGCCTTTAAAACCTGAAATGGGTCGGGCCAAATTTTTGGAAAAATTTAATGAACTTGCCGGAATGTCCGGCGACGCTAAGTTTCCGCAGTTCTTTACCCATCTATGACCACCCTCTCTTCAATTTTTCAGGTAATCTTGCTGATCTTCGCCGTTGTGATGAGCTTCAACCTCATCATCTTCGTCCACGAGCTAGGCCATTTCCTCGCCGCCAAATGGCGCGGTTTACAAATCGACCGCTTTCAAATTTGGTTTGGGACGCCGATTTGGAAAAAAGAAATCAACGGTGTGCAATACGGCCTCGGCTGGATTCCGGCAGGTGGCTTCGTCGCGCTGCCGCAAATGGCCCCGATGGAGGCTCTCGAAGGTGGTACCTCGGACCGTGCGGCCCTTCCCAATATTACGCCGCTGGACAAAATCATCGTTGCCTTCGCCGGACCGCTTTTTTCGATGCTGCTCGCCCTGCTTGCCGGCGTTGCTGTCTGGGGCGTCGGGAAACCGAAGGATTTCATTCCGACTCAGATTGTTGGTGAAGTTGTCTCGGGCAGCCCTGCGGAAAACGCCGGTATCCATTCGGGAGACAAAATTATCGCAATCAATGGTAACCCGGTGAACGGATTCGCCGGATCGTTAGACAGCATCACCGAAGGCATCATTCTCAGCAAGGGAAAGCAGATCGAATTCACCATCGAGCGCCCGGGAGCCCGCTCTCCGCTCAAACTGACCTCCGAGTTTCAAACGGCGAAAACCCAATGGTTCCAACGCGGCGGCTTACGGCAGGTTGGTATCGGCCCGGAAATCGATCACATCGAACTGGGTTCCATCGTCAATGGAAGCCCGGCGGAGAAGGCCGGCTTCAAGGATGGAGACAGACTGATTACCATGAATGGCCAAAAATTCACCGATGATGCGGCAGCCGTCGCGTTTATCAAGCAGACCGGCGCACAGCCCATCGAATTCGAGATCACCCGCGCGGGACAAACCCTCAAACTCACTGCCACTCCCCAAGTGCCCTCCTCTCCGGCAGGAAAGGGACCGATGTTAGGGCTTGGCTTTTACGGTGCTCCCTATCAGAATCAAGGCATCGTCCACCCCGGCCCGATCCAGCAGGTTTCCGAAAGCCTGCGCATGATGTGGACCACGATTACCAGCGTCATCGCACCGGACTCCAGCATCGGAGTCGGCCACCTCAGCGGCCCGGTAGGTATTGCGAAAATGCAATATGCGCTCTTACAGATGGAAAACGGCTGGCGGCGCATCTTGGCCTTCATGGTGCTCTTTAACGTGAACCTCGCCGTGCTCAACATGATGCCCTTCCCCGTACTCGATGGCGGCCACATTACCCTTGCCATTCTGGAAAAAATCTTCGGTCGCCCGGTCAAGGCAAAGCCCTTGGAAATTCTCCAAACCATCTGTGCGCTTGCCCTCATTTCCCTCATGCTTTTCGTCACCAGTAAGGACATCGGCGACGGCTTCGGCCATGGGGACAAGCACCAGGAAATCGTCTTTCCCGCGAATTGATTCCGCCTGCACGGTGGACATATGGTGGCGGTCACTGCGTCCGGTTGACAGATCGCGCAAGATCGCACGTTTATAAAAAATGCTAGAACGCGCGCTGCAGATCGCCCTGGTAACCGCCCCGTTGATTCTCTTTGCCTACGCCGAAGAACACTCCGCTTTGTGGGGTAGCAAGGGCGAGGCATGGGATCCCGCAGGCCGCTTGCCGGATGTTTCGTTTGCAGGCTACGCATGTGGTGAGCGACCCATCTCGATAGTCGCCGCCGAAACAAACGTTAGAGATTTCGGGGCTAAAGGTGATGGCACCACGGATGACACCGCAGCCTTTCTCGCGGCGATCGAAAAAACACAATCAGGGGCCATCATTGTTCCCGCTGGCCGCTATCGGATCATTAAAATTCTTGAGATCAACAAACCCGGCATCGTCCTGAGGGGCGAGGGACCGGCACACTCAATCCTTGTCTGCCCCGTGCCCTTGAATGACATCAGGCCGGACTGGGGAGCCACCACCACCGGTAAGCGCACCTCGAACTATTCATGGTCCGGGGGCATCGTTTGGTTTAATGGCGCGAATGGGGGCCGGCGAATCGGGCGCTGCTCCACTCCGGCAAAACGGGGCAACCATGAGCTCAAAATCGAAGGTGACACTTCCGCTCTGTCAGCCGGTGACAGGATCGAAATCACCGTCCGCGACGATTCCCAAAAATCCCTTCTCACCCACCTGTATTCCGACGATCCGGGAGACCTATCAAGAATCAGTGCCTCCAAGCACCGCACCACCTTTGTCACCCGCGTCACCCGAATCACCGGCCAAATCCTGACCCTTGAGCGCCCGCTACGCATTGATCTCCGGCCGGAGTGGAATCCTGAAATCAGCTTATATCTCCCAACCGTAACGAACAGCGGCATCGAGGGACTCGGCTTCGAATTTCCCGAACGCAAATATGAAGGCCATTTCAGCGAACTGGGTTTTAATGCCATCGCTTTTTCCAACGTCGCAGATTGCTGGGCCCGCAATCTGGTCTTCACCAATTCGGATAGTGGAATTTTCGCAGGAGGCCGCTTCTGCACCATTGAGAATGTCCGTTGCCAATTGACCGGGGTTTCGGAAACCAACGGTGTGTTCGGCCACCACGGCATTACTCTATCAGGTCACGACAACCTGCTCAGCCACTTCGAGATCCGCCAGCGCTACGTCCACGATATTTCCGTGGAAGGCGGCGCGGGAAACGTCGCCAGCGCGGGTTCCGGTACGGATCTTTGCTTTGATCATCATAAACGCGCACCCTACGACAATGTCTTCACCGACATCGATCTCGGCGCCGGCACCCGCATGTGGAAATGCGGCGGTGGCGCGGATCTCGGCCGCCACTGCGCGGCACACGGCACCTTCTGGAACATCCGGGCCGCAAAGGGACAGAAGTATCCGGAAGACTTCGGGCCCGCATCGATGAATCTCGTCGCCCTTGAAACCAAGGAAAAATCCGTGACCGAACCCAACGGCCGCTGGTTCGAAGCCATTCCGCCCGCCAGTATCGAACCCGCGAACATCTATCAGGCTCAGTTGAACCGGCGCCTCGGCGGCAAGTGACGGTCGTTATTTTCTTCTGGTGACCGCCGTGCCGTCTTTCACTGTATCAGGCGGATGAAGCAGAACTTCCTCCCCGGCATTGACGCCTGATAGAATTTCCGTGTAGCGGCCGTCCGAGTGTCCGGCCTCGATGGGTGTTAGTTTCGCTTTGCCACCGATGAAGATGTAGGTCTTCCAGGCGTTGCCCTCACGGAACAATGATCCAGCAGGAACAATCAGAATATCCTCCGCATGCCAGACCGCCACCCGGACTTCCACGCGGTAGCGGTCGCCGAGACCTCTTGCGGCTTCTGGCGGATCGACCAGATCGCTGAGCACGATGACACGCTGTTCCTCCACACCGAGGGCGGAAATTTTCGTGAAAGCAGCAGGTTCCACCCGGCGGACGCGGCC
Organism: Luteolibacter sp.; assembly: GCA_039933825.1. Taxonomy (GTDB): domain Bacteria; phylum Verrucomicrobiota; class Verrucomicrobiia; order Verrucomicrobiales; family Akkermansiaceae; genus Luteolibacter. The sequence goes on along the minus strand of JBDTNJ010000561.1, from coordinate 3,880 downwards.
TTTGAGAGGGTTTTCGCCGCCCCATTGGTCGATCTCCGCAGAGTCGCCGGGGTGAATGGCGACGGCATCGCGGGAGAGAATTTCCGCTTCGATTTCAATGTCAGCCGGATCGCCGATTTCGAGAATTTGCACGCCTGGGGTGACGACCATTTCGCTTTCCTGCATCACCTTGAGAATGCGGCCGGAGACGGGGGATTTCACTTCGACGAGATTTCCAATGTTGCTCGCCTCCGGCCGTTCCAACGCAGCGCGGGCTTGGGCGAGTTCGTAATCGGCGACTTGTTGGGAAAACTCGGCGGCGCGGACTTCGGCAGCCCGCATGGAGGATTCCATTTCCACGCGGTCTCGATCGGATTGCGACATCGTTCCGCTTCGGGTTACGGATCGTACGCGCTCGAGCTCGGCCTCCGCCATTTTCGATGCAGCGCGGGTGGCTGCTAACGATTCCGCCGCTTGTTTGCGAGATGCCTCACGCATCGAAACGACGGCTTCTGCTTGCGCGCGGGCGCGGGGATCGAGCAGCGGGGCGACGACGGGCTCAATGGCGGTTAGGATCGTTTCACCGGCTTTCACCACATCGCCCGGCTTGAATGGTACGCGGCGCATCCGGCCGGCGACGGGCGCGGCGACGACGTAACGGTTGCGCACCCGAGTTTTTCCCTCCTCTGAAACTCTGACCGTGAGCGTCCCGCGGGCTACAGTCCCGGTTTCGACGATCACCGGCTTCGGCCAAAGGCCCCATAGGATCAGCGAGATGATGGCAAACCCGCCGAGCCAGGGAAACGAACGACGGATGAAGTGTTTCCCCGTTGGATTGCGCTTGGCGTCCCAAGGTGCCTGTTCGCGGGTGTCGGGTGAGTCGGTCTTGTCCATTGGGATCGCGGGGACCATGCACCATGACTCAGGCTCTTGCAAGCGGGCACCAGTTGGGAAATTCGCCATCTTGACCTCCTCCATTTCGATCATTTATCATCTCCTCCACTACCCCCAAACCAGACCTTATGAAACGTATCTCTATGGCATTTCAGTTCGTAACCCTTTTGGCTTGTATGGCCGTTTACGCTGCGGAACAACCCAACATCATTCATATCATCGCCGATGATCTGGGTTGGAAGGATGTCGGTTTCAATGGCTGCACGGATATCAAGACCTCGAATATCGACATCGATGCTCAGGACGCCTCGAAACCGTTCTATCTTTATCTCACTTTCAACGCCCCTCACACGCCCTATCAAGCGCCGCAGGAATACATCGATCGCTACAAGAGCATTCAGGACCCTACTCGCCGCATTTACGCCGGCATGGTTGCCTGCCTCGATGATGAAATCGGCCACGTGATCTCCGCGCTCGACAAGAAGGGCTTGCGCGAAAACACATTCATCCTATTCCATAGTGACAATGGCGAACCCGCCCTGCCCATTGACGAAGGATTTGGAGATCCTGATTCTGATGGGGTAATGCCAAAACAGCATTGATCAATCGCGCGCCTTCAGGACGCCAACCATGTCGAGCTTTGCGATCATCCGGCTGACGAGGGCGAATGACAGGACCGAAGCGGTCAGCACGACGGTGATCGCTATGGAATAGGTATGTGGCTCAATGACGATGGGTAAGCGCACGGTTTCGGTGCTGAACGAGGACATGATGAACAAGGCCAGCCCTCTGCCGAAAAGCAGGCCGAAGGGCAGTGCCAACAACACAAGAATCGTTAGCTCGCCCACCAGGACACCACGGACTTCTGCGAGAGAGAAACCGACGACCCGCAAGGTCGCCAGCTCGCGGCTGCGTTCGGATAGGGCAATGCGCGCACTGTTATAGACCACGCCGAAGGCCACAATGGTGGCGAGCACCAGATAGAGTTTCCGCATGATGCCGATGCTTTTTCCCGTGGTCTCGCGGAAGGCGGCGAGCTGGTCGCGTTTCACCATCACCACGGCGGCGGCTGGGGTGTCCTTCAGTTCGTGCATGAATTCGTCCCAACGTTTGTGATCCAGCGCGATGTAGGCGCCGTTGATCGTATCGCTCTCCTTCATCGCCCGCCGCAATGCGGAAATGTCCATGTAGGCGGCCACTCCCGCGTAGTCCGTGACCAGCCCGCGGATCGGGATGTGCAGAACCGGCCGCCGACCTTCCAGCACCTGCACCTCGACCTCATCGCCGATCCTCGCACCGATCACTTCCGCGAGTTTTTTCGACATGAGCAGGCCTTCTTTGGGAAGCACGACCGGCTGGCTGCTATCATCCAGCAGACGATTCAGATTCGCGCCGGGAGCGATGCCGGTGACCGAGAGTTTCCGATGCCTATGACCATAAACCAGCCGTGCCTGCACACTGCGGAGCGGCTCCGCACGGATGACACCGGGCAGGTGTTCCAGATCGTGAAATCCCCTACCCGACCCCGGCTCGGTTAGGAAAACGGTCACGTCCTGGCGCTGTTGGCTGTTCCATTGAAAGGTGAGCAGGTAGTCGATACTGTCGCTCATCGCACCTGGTAAAACCATCAGACCGGTCGCCAGTGCCAGTCCGCTGGAGGTGAATGCCGCCTGCCACGGGCGGCGCTCGATGTTGCGCAACGCCATCCGGAAGGTCGGGCTGAAAAACCGTGTTAGGCCGATGCGCTCGAACAACGATGGCTTGAAGTCCGCCGGCGGCTCGGGGCGCATCGCTTCCGCCGGAGGAAGTTTCACCGCCTGCCACACCACGGTCAGGACACCCAACACCGAAGCACCGAGACTGATGAAAAGCGCGGTGCCCAGCGCACGGTAGTCCATGGTGAAAACCAATGACGGAAACCGGAAAAACAAGGTGTACATGTCCACCAGAACCGCACCGAGCAAGCGGCCACCCAGGCCACCCAAGACCGTTCCGAGGAAGCCGATCACTAACACAAACTTCAGATAATGCACCCCGACCTGCCGTGAGGAATACCCCAGCGCCTTCATCTGTGCGATCTGCTCGCGTTGCAGCCGCACGATCCGCGCCAGCACCGCATTCACCATGAAGGCGGCCACACTGAGAAAAACCAGCGGGTAGGCCACTGATAGGGATGTCAACACGCGCAGCTCGTCATCCAGGCGCTGCGCCGAGGGTTGCTCTTTCCGCGTGTAGGCACCACCCGCGCCGTAGGGCGCGAGGATGCGGTCCATTTCCTCGATCACCGGCTCCGGCGCGGCTCCGGGCGCGAGATCGACCACGACGTTGTTGAACGCGCCATCCAGATTATACGCCACGGCCAGCGCCCGGTAGTTCATCCAGATCACGCTGAAACGCTTGTGGTTCGGCAGAGTCTCCCCTGCCCTCGCCTCGAAAACATACTCGGGTGATAGACCGATCCCGCAGATTTTCAGAGTCTCCCGCCGCCCGTTGATCACCGCCACCAGTGAGTCGCCCGGTTGCAGGCCGTTCGCGTTGGCAAAGGATTCGCCTAACACCACCTCCCGCCGCTCATCGGATCTCGGAAACCTCCCGCTGCGGAGAAACAGCTTGTTCAGCTTCTGCGGTCCGCCGTCTTCCGGTAGAGAGATGATGTGACCCGTCGCCGGTTCGGATAGCCCGGGCAGATCCAGGGTCACGTCCACCGCCACGCGGGTCTCGACGGTGGCTACTCCGGGAAGGGTGTTCAATTGCTCCGCGACCGAAAGCGGCGCGCGCTTCAAGGTGGCGAAGATGTCCGCCATCGCATATTTCTGATAGTAAGTGGAGCGTGTCGTCTCCAGCGTCATGATCAGGCTGCGCGTCATGATCATCATCGCCAGCCCGCAGGCCATCACCAGGCTTACAGCGATGATCTGGCCCTTCATCTTGCCCAGATCGCGCAGCAGCTTCAGGTCGAGGGGAGAGATCATGGGAAGTGGCGCCGAGTGATCAGTGAGCAGTGATC
>JBDTNJ010000560.1:0-1964 GCA_039933825.1 Luteolibacter sp. | reverse complement strand
CGGGGTTGCGGCTTTCTGAATTGGTAAGGCTTCGAATCCAAGACGTGGATGTGGGCCGCGGGACACTAACGGTGAGGAAGGGAAAAGGCGATAAGGATCGGGTGACGGTGCTGCCGAAGAGCCTGCTGATGGAGATCGCCAAACAGATCGAGCAGGCGCGTGACTTGTGGAAAGGAGACAGGGAGGCGAGACTTGCCGGGGTGTATCTGCCGGGGGCGTTGGCGCGGAAATATCGCCGGGCAGCGGAGACGTTTGAATGGTTTTGGCTATTTCCAGCAAAGCAGACTTCCATGGATACTGAATCCGGCATCCGGCGGCGTCACCATCTGCATAGCAAGGTTTACAACGAGGCGATCAAGCACGCGGCTGAGGCGGCGGGAATCGAAAAGAGGGTGACGAGTCATGCGCTGAGGCACTCATTCGCGACGCATCTACTGGAAAACGGAACGGATCTGCGGACGATTCAAGATCTGCTAGGACACGAAGATATTTCGACGACGGAAATTTATCTTCATGTGGCCACGGGGGTAAATGGGCTGGGCGTGGTGAGTCCGCTGGACCGGGTGTGATTGACGACTGAGAAGAGGAAGCGAGGCCTCCCACCAGGTGAAGTGCGCCAATCTTTCTCTTTCCATCAACTCTCAACTCTCAACTCTCAACTCTCAACTCTCCGTGAGCATCGAAGGGATGAGGATTGATTGACGAATGAGAATTGTTGATTTTGCATGATTAAATGCCTTTCCCTCTGTCATGTAGAGCACTCCGTTGCCGATCTGGAGCACTCCGTTTGCGATGTGGAGCACTCCGTTTACGATCTGGAGCACTCCGTTTGCGATCTGGAGCACTCCGTTTGTGATGTGGAGCACTCCGTTTGTGATGTGGAGCACTCCGTTTACGATCTGGAGGGCTCCGTTTACGATGTGGAGCACTCCGTTTGTGATGTGGAGGGCTCCGTTTGCGATCTGGAGCACTCCGTTTACGATCTGGAGGGCTCCGTTTGTGATGTGGAAGGCTCCGTTTGCCATTCTCGGGACTCCGCGAGGTAGCGGGCGAGCGGGGCGTTCATTTTGTCAGCCTAAAATCGCCGTGATGGGCCTCCCGCCGCCCATTTTGAAGGGGCGTTTGCTGGGTGACAGGAGAACCTGATCGTAGGGCAGGCCAAGGGAGAAGGCGATGATGGCATTGATATTCGCGGCAGCCTTTCAAGGAATTCGACGACTTCAATCGAGATCAGGAGCCGGTAGTGCATGGCTCAGGATTCGAGGCGTTGATCGAGTTCTAAAAGCGTCGCCCAATTTTTAGGATTCTTGTCATCGATCTTGTGAGCCATGCGTTCTCGATAATCAGCAAGCTCCTTGTGCCGCAACGAGACAAGAAAGGCAGCCAGCCGTTTGCTTTCCTCAACTGGAAGTGCCTCAATCTAGGTCTTGATTTCCTGAATGCTCACGAGTGCAACCTATACGCTGAAAAAAGTTTTGCGACTCGCACGGTGGCACGGTGGTGCGCTTCCAACGGGACCGTGGGTGGCGGGAAAGCGGCGAGGTCAATGGGACTCATCATTCATCCTCAGGCGGCGGCAGGCATAATTGAAGGCCTGTCCCGTAGCCACGCTTGCCGGCTTGCAACGCGCGCTTTTGTTTGAGCCGGAGGGTGATGCCGTCGAAGTAGAGGTAAACGACCGGGGTGGTGAACAGCGTGAGTGCCTGGCTCAGAAGCAGACCGCCGACGATGGCGTAGCCGAGCGGTTGGCGGAGTTCCGAACCGTCGCCATGGCCGAGGGCGAGGGGAATTCCGCCGAGCATGGCGGCGATGGTGGTCATGGTGATGGGGCGGAAACGCTTGATGCAGGCTTCGAAAATCGCCTTTTCCGGTGGGAGATTGCGCTCGCGTTCCGCCTCAATGGCGAAGTCGATCATCATGATGGCGTTCTTCTTCACGATGCCGATCAACAACAGGATGCCGAT
>JBDTNJ010000559.1:0-5598 GCA_039933825.1 Luteolibacter sp. | reverse complement strand
GGTCGAAGTCTTCGCGGAATCGCGGGCCGGGTTCCTTGGCGTGCATCAGGCGCACCGCCACGCCGGACTCGACCAGGTCGGAGAGGATTTCCAACAACGGCACAAAGCGGCGGCCCTTCGGCACATGCAGATCCTTGATGTCCGCGGTGACGATCCAAAGGAACTTCCGCGTCTGTGGCAGCAACTCGACGATCACCCTGCGGTAGATGGCTTCGTTGAGGAGGAGTTCCATGGTCTAGGACAGACTGTTATTCGATAGAGCAGATGTTCACTCCACTGGCGGGGGAGCATCAAATGGCAGATTGAAATAGCGGAACAACTCACCGGTGCGGTGGTAGATTTTCATCTCCGACATGCCGGCACGGTCCATCATTGCGTTGAGAGGACCGAAGTTTCGCTGGATGAATCCAATCAGGTCCATCGGGTCGTATTCGACGGCGGCCTTGGGCTGGCCGAGGCGCTTGAAGCCCTGGAGGTTGGGCAGGATGCAGAGCACCATCATCTGAAGGTTCTCGGTGTGGAGGTCGCAGAAGAAGAACCAATAGGGCCAAACTTTGTGGAATTGCTGGTAGAACTTCCGGGCCTCCGGGATGGAGTAGATTTCCTGCGGGTCGCTTTGAGGAGGGCGGCGCGGGCGATACGATTTTCCACGGCGGCTTCGGCATGATCAACGTGCAGGGGATCGTGAAGCCGAGTTTCCACGCCTACCGCATGTTGGGTGGACTGGGTGACGAATTGCTCGCCACCTCCGATTGTGGAGTGGTGACACGGGACTCAGCGTCCGGAAAATTGAGCGCGCTGGCATTCCACTATCCGCCGGAAATGCCACTTTCGGTGCCCGCGTCATTTGACAGCCGTGACAAGGCTTACGAAACGCTTGGCCTAGGGCAAGAGGTGGAGTTCCGCCTGCAATTGTCTGGCCTGGATCCGGCTGGCAGCTTGCTGGTCGAAGTGCTTAATGCGGACCACGGAAATGCGATGGCAGGGTGGATTGCGATCGGTGCGCCTGAAGAACCCACTCGCGAGCAGATCGGGTTTCTGCGTCAGGTTTCCACGGAAACGGACAAGGAGTGTGCCATCGCCAATGAGTTGGGACAATACTCCACTGTTCTGAAACTGATGCCATGGAGTGTGGTCTCGGTAAAGGAACTATGACTCTGAACTCTCCTTATCACGATGACTCCATCCCTTGCTTCTCTCCCGGTATCAGCCACCAAATTAGTCCGTCGCGGATTGCATTTGTGTGTCCAAAAAATTCGGAGAAACATCTCCGAACTCAATGATAAGCCAACGACTTGGGCAATCGGATTGGATGGCGATTACACGAAGTGGAATGAAGGATTTTTTGAGATCGGAAACTGGACGACCTCTTTTTTCACTGGCATGAGCTTGCTTGCTTGGGAGGATACCGAAGACGAGCATTTCATCAGAGAGGTGGAGCGCTTGTTACCGCTCTATCAACAGAAGCTGGAGGGGGAAAATGCGGCGAACACCATGCACGACCTCGGCTTCCTTTACTCGCTCTACTCGGTGGCACTCCACAAGCTCACCGGCGAAGCGCACCATCGCGACCTGGGCATCCGCGCGGCCGAAGCTCTGGCGGACCGATTCATTCCGGAAGGAAATTACATCCGCGCATGGGGCCGGATGGACGAGGACTCCACGGACAACGCCGGTCTGGCGATCATCGACTGTATGATGAATCTGCCTCTTCTTTTTTGGGCGGCCAATGAGACCGGCGACCCGAAATACCGCGACATCGCCATCCGCCACAGCGACACCACTCTAAGGAATTTCATCCGCGAAGATGACTCCGTGTTTCACTCATACCGCTTCGACCCTATGACGGGTGAACCGAGCCATGGGGACAACTACTGCGGCCGGGGCGTTGACACGCACTGGGCGCGTGGGACGACATGGGCGATGTATGGGTTCGCTCTGGCCTACCGCCACACGGGCGACGAGCGCTATCTGGACGCATCGATTCGAGTGACGCGGAAATTCATCTCGCTGCTGGATGACGAGGTTGTCCCGGTCTGGGATTTCCGGCTCAACGAAGGCGAGCCGCTGTTGCGCGACTCATCGGCGGCGGCGGTGGCTGCCTGTGCGATTCAGGAACTGCAAGCTCTTGGCAAGGCGGATGCCTCCATGCTCGGGGCGAAAGACGAGCTGTTAGCCCGCCTCTGTTCGGCCGACTATCTCGACACTGACATGAACTGCCGCGGGGTGCTGAAGTTTTCCGAGGTGGGTGACGGTGTGGGCAACGCCCGCAGCGCCTACACCAGTTGGGGCGACTACTATTTCATGGAAGCCCTCGCCCGCGAACTTGGTCTGCCGGTCAGCTGGTGGTAAGTCATTTCCCATGCGCGATTACTTATCCGTTCACACGCTGGGCGACATGCTGTTGCGCAATCCGATCAAGTGTCCGGGCGGGTAAGTTCAAGCGTCCTAATGTCGTGACTCGCCAACGGAAAATTGGACTTACGGTCGAGTGACAATAAGGACATCCGCATCTTCCGCATGAACTAAAGTCTTGCTAGACAACTGGAAATTCCAACAAACAAGCAGCGTGAACTCACAGAATCCGATGAATCGAATTTCGCCCGTCCTTCCCTGGCTGGATGATCGGGATCGTCACATCCAGGCTCACGGTGGATCGATCATTCAGGTGGATGGAACCTACTACTGGTTCGGCGAAGATCGCTCGCCGGACAATGAACCTGGAACCTGTCCGATTTCTTGTTATTCGTCCGCGAATTTGATGAACTGGAGTTTCCGAAGTAAGGTGTTTGACGGGCGCAATCCCGAGCAAACCCAAGGACTCTGGCAGATCGAGCGACCCAAGGTTTTCCACAACAAGGTCACTGGCAAGTTCGTCATGTATATGCATATCGACGGGCAACTGCCAGACCATTGGTCCCGGTATAGTGTTGCCCGGGTGGGAGTCGCCGTGTGTGATACGGTGGATGGAAATTACAAGTATCTGCGCAGCTTCCGTCCCTTGGGCAAGGAGAGCCGGGACATCGGGCAGTTTATAGACGATGATGGTTCCGCATACCTGATCTTCGAGTGTCGGCCGGAAAGGGGCTTTCACATCGCAAGATTATCAGCTGATTTCATGGACGTTGAGGAATCGGTGGCATTCATTGAGGCCGCCATCGAAGGTGGGACCATCGTGCGTCACGAGGGGCTGTATTATTGCCTTGGATCGCATCTGACTGGCTGGTGGCCGAATGGTAACAAATACTGCACTGCTGAAAGCCTGGAAGGTCCTTGGTCGAAAATGAGGGATATCGCTTCTCCGGAAACCCTCACATACGGGTCGCAATCGACATTCTTGATGAAGGTCACCGGCTTCCTCCGAACCACGGTGATCTACATGGGCGACGTGTGGCGACCCTACGAGCTTTGGGATAGCCGCTACCTGTGGTATCCCGTGGAAATCGGCGGCGGCAACTTGGCGCTCAAGCCTGTGAAAGGTTGGATGCCGGGTCCATGGACCATCGACGTGTTATCCGGCGAAGTCGGATTTCATTCCGATGAATGACAGGCAGTGTCTTTTGATTGTAGCGGCAGATGAGCTTCACGATGCGATGGTGCTATCGGGATGAGGGTGGCCGGGGTGAAAGCCCTGGGAGAAGCGTGTATTGACGCACTGCAACGAATGCACCACGCTGCCACCATGAATGCAGCGCCCGTCCTCCTTGCCTTCATGCTGTCGCCCGCGACGCTGCTTGGCGCCCCCGGTGCCAGCGTGGATGCGGTTAGGTCCGGTGTCGTCGCAGATGGAGTCACGCTCAACACCGCTGCCATCCAGAGGGTGATCGACGCGCTCAGCGCCGACGGTGGCGGGATCCTCACGTTTCCCGCCGGGCGCTATCTGACCGGGACGATCCAGCTCAAGGACAAGGTCACGCTCCATCTGGAAAAGGACGCCGTCCTGCTCGGCAGCACCAACTCCGCGGACTATCGGAACGTGGATCCGTTCATCGACGGCACCGGCGAGGAAATGGGTTACGCGCTCATCGTCACCACCGGCGCGAAAAACGCAGGTATCACCGGTCCCGGCAACATCGACGGCCAGGGCAAGGCCGTGAAGGCCGCGCAAGGCAGCTATACCATCCGCCCGTTCCTCGTGCGCTGGGTCAATTGTACCGACATCCGGATGAGCGATGTCCACCTGGTCAACGCCGGCGCCTGGACCCTGAACCTTTTCCACTGCTCCAACGCTACCCTCGAGCGCCTCACCATCCGCAGCCGCGGCCTCGCTAACAACGATGGCATCGACGCCGACTCCTGCGACACCGTTCGCATCACGGACTGCGACATTGACACGGGCGACGACGCCATTTGCCTCAAGGCTACCAGCCCCCGGCCCTGCCGGAACGTCACCGTCAGCGGCTGCCGGCTCACCAGCTCCTGCGCCGCTATCAAGCTCGGCACCGAATCGCTCGGTGACTTTGAAACCATCCGCATCTCTGATTGCCGTATCCGCGACACCCGGCTCGGCGGCATCAAGCTCGTCTCCGTTGACGGCTCCAACCTGCACGATGTCACGCTCTCCGACATCGCGATGGACAAGGTCACCGTGCCCATCATGTTGCGCCTGGGCGCGCGCTTGAAAACGTTCCGCGCCGGCGATGCCAAAAGACCGGTCGGGACGCTCCGTGACGTATCTATCAGGAATGTGCACGCCAACGGCTCCGGCCAGATCGGCATCCTCGCCAGCGGCGTCCCGGGCCATTGCATGGAAAACTTGTTGTTTGAGAACATCGCCATCGAACTAGGCGGCGGCAGCAAGGCGGAAACCGCAAAGGTGATGCTCCCGGAAAAGGAAAACTCCTATCCGGAGGTCCGCATGTTCGGCGCGGATATGCCCGCATACGGAATCTACGCGCGCCACGTCCGTGGGATCGCTTTCAAGAACGTCAAGACCACCGTGATAAATCTCGACGCGCGCCCCGAGAAGGTCTTTTTCGACGTGGAAGGCGTGACGCCCGCGGATTTCACCCCCGCTAGGTGAAGTCGCGCGGATTTTTGGGCCATCGGAATTGGTTTGCGTGCTCGCGGAACTTGCCCAACGAAGTGGCGGCCATCCACGAGCTGCTTTGCGAGACCGCGCGGAGTGTAATGGACTGAACGCGCGGCTGAGTCCATGTCATCCACCCGATGGCTGAAGTTCTCATACACTTGGCTTAGCACACCGATCGGGATATGGCGGAAGTTGAGCGGTGCCAATCGATGCCTGGCAGCAGCGGCTGCTGGACGCCTTCCACACGCTCCCAACCTCGGAGAATGGCTTCGGGGAATCCGACTTGGCAGAATGGACGAATTTAACTGAAAGAAAGTCAGTTGGTTGCGCGTTTCATGATGACATATGAACTATCTCGCCGACGCGATGCCGGACGCTCTGTTCGAGCGCCTGAAAAAATTAACTTAACCCGGAAAATCCCGGGCTAACAATTTAAAGAAAGGCCGCCGTCCGGCCGATCTTCGAAAAACTTTGGATGGCATCTGGTGGGTTCTCGTCAGGGGAGGCATCCGGAACCAGTTGCCGGAGCGTTATGGAAAATGGAACAGCGTCTATCGCTTCCATCT
>JBDTNJ010000558.1:0-12507 GCA_039933825.1 Luteolibacter sp. | reverse complement strand
CAGGTGCAAATCAAAGAGCCGCACCGGGACTTCGTCAATGCGCCGGTCACGGAAGAAGGGCCAGATGCGGCGGAAATCTTCGACGATTTGAAAGTCGAGATCGTGATAGAGAATTTCTTCTTTTTCGGTGGATGCCTTGGCAACGAGCTCTCCGTAGGGGTTCGCAACGAACGAGCGGCCCCAGAACTCGGTATCGCCCTCATAACCGGTACGGTTGACGGCGGCGAGGTAACAGCCATTGGCGACGGCGTGGCCGCGCTGGACGGTTTCCCACGCGCAGTGTTGTGCATCGCCGAGGTTGGGTTTTTCCTCGGGCAGCCAGCCGATGGCGGTAGGATAAACGAGGACTTGCGCACCACCGAGTGCCATGAGACGGGCAGCTTCGGGATACCATTGGTCCCAACAGATAAGCACTCCGATTTTGCCGAATTTCGTATCCCAAACCGGCCAACCGCTGTCGCCGGGGGTGAAGTAGAATTTCTCCTCGAAGCCGGGGTCCTGAGGAATGTGGGATTTGCGGTAGAGTCCCATCAGCGAGCCATCGGCATCGTGGATGGCGGCTGTGTTGTGGTAGAGGCCGGGGCCACGGTGCTCGAAGAGCGAGGAAATGAGGACGATGCCGAGTTCGCCGGCGAGTTCACCGAGGCGGTCCGTGACCGGGCCGGGCAGGGGATCCGCGAGATCGAAGAACTCCGGATGCTGGACCGTGCAGAAATAGCGGGTGAGGAAAAGCTCTTGGGTAACGACAATGTTTGCGCCTCCCGCCGCAGCTTCGCGGATGAGTCTTTCATGGTGATCGAAGGATTCCGCTTTGGTGGCAAAAGTACCGGTTTGGAGCAGGGCGAGACGTGGCATGCGTGCAAGTTGTTCCAGCCCCGGGTGACTTTGAAGAAAATATTCAAAACTTGGCTTGATTCTTTGGATTTCGTGACTAAAACCGCCGCCCCTGCATGTCGGACCCGTCACGAACTCTTAAAGTTGCGATCCCCAAAGGCAGTCTTGAGCAGCCAACGATTGAGCTGCTCGCCAAGGCTGGTTACGAGATCTATGTTTCCTCGCGCGGCCTGCGCCCGAGTTCGAATGATCCTGAACTGGACCTTTATCTGATCCGTGCGCAAGAAATCGGCCGTTATTTGGGCCAGGGGTTTATAGATTGCGGAATCACCGGCTATGACTGGGCTTACGAAAACGGTGTAGACCTAATCGATCTGGCCGAGTTGCCTTATTCGCGCGCCACGGCCCGCCCAACGAAGTGGGTTTTGGTGGTTCCCGAAGACTCGCCGATCCGCAAACCGGAAGATCTTGAAGGAAAGCGGATCGCCACCGAAGGAGTGGGGATCACCGAGCGCTACTTGAAAGAGAGAGGGATCAACGCGGAAGTCGAATTTTCTTGGGGAGCGACTGAAGTAAAAGTCCCCGATCTCGTCGATGCAATCGTGGATGTGACCGAGACTGGCTCGTCGATCAAAGCGAACCGGCTACGCATCGTGGACACGCTTCTGACCTCGTTCCCCCACTTTTACGCGAGCCCTGCGGCTGCGGCAGATCCTTGGAAAAAGGAAAAAATGGATCGCATTGCTCTTCTACTCAAGGCCGCCCTTTGCGCGCGAGGTAAAGTGGGCTTGAAAATGAACCTTCCCAGTAATCGGCTGCCCGAGCTGATTGAAAAACTTCCGTCGCTCCGCCGTCCCACGATTTCACAGCTTTCGGAAGAAGGTTGGGTCGCAGTGGAGACAGTGATTGACGAAATCGTCGTCAGAGACATCATCCCAGAACTGAAGCGTCTGGGGGCTGAGGGGATCATTGAATATCCTCTCAATAAAATCGTCCCTTAATCCTTTCATCGCAACCTAACCCCAACCGTATAACCATGGGCTCCATCAAGAAACGTCGTAAGACCAAGATCAATAAGCACAAGCGCAAAAAGCGCATGAAGCAGAACCGCCACAAAAAGCGTCTCCGCTACAAGTCCTAGTCAATAGGATTGATCTGTTTTTACAATCGCCAGAGGCTCGATCATTCGGGTCTCTGGCTTTTCTGTTGGGCTGGGAGATGTGATCAAAATTTTGGGTTTTCACCATGAGCCTGCACGTTGCCGTCAATTTCAAAGTCATCGCTGAGACCGCTGACTGGATCGTGGTGGATAAGCCTGCGCCCTTGATCGTGCACCCGGCGAACCGCTTGCCGGAGCCGACATTGCTTGGGGGATTGGAAAACCTGCTGGCTTATGAAATTGAAACGGGGGCTTGCTTGGGAATCGTGAACCGGCTGGACCGCGAGACGAGTGGAGTAGTTTTGGTTGCGAAATCGACTGCGGCGGCCCGCGAACTCGGTAAGATTTTCGAGAGACGGGAGGCACAGAAGGAATACTTGGCCATTGTTATCGGTTGGCCGGACGTGGATGACTGGGAATGCGGCGAGCCAATCATTCGGGCTGGCGAGCTAGGGCCATCGGAAATCTGGGTGCGACAAATGGTGAGTCCGCTTGGAAAGTCTTGTCAGACGAGATTTCGGGTGGAACAGCGGTTTCAAAGAGGAGTGGGGAAATTTGCCCTTGTCCGGTGTTTTCCAGAAACTGGCAGAATGCACCAACTGCGTGTTCATTTGGCCCACTGCGGGGTTCCCATTGTCGGCGACAAGCTCTACTCAGGAAATGGATCCGAATATCTTGAGTGGATGGCTGGCGGATTGACGCCGGAGTTGGAGGGACGGCTGATTCTACCACGTCACGCCCTCCACGCAACAAGACTGGTGGTGCCATGGGGCGGAAAATGGATCGACTGGGAGGCTGAGTTGCCAATAGATTTGAAGGATTTTATTGCGGGACGCGTAATCAGCAAAACTCCCGATGTTGTAATCTGGAGCCGCCATGATTGAATTCAGGCATGGCCGAGCTTGATGAAATCGTTGACTTTTTGGAAAGGGAGCTGAAATCCTCTTTGATTTCAGACTACCCCGGTGCGGTGAATGGATTGCAGTTGGCTAACGCTGGCAAAGTCGGGCGGATTGTCGCAGCTGTCGATGCATCGCTGCCGGTAATCCAGGCCGCCGCCGAGGGGGGGCCAGGGCTGCTCATCGTCCATCACGGGATGTTTTGGCAGGGTGTCCGTCCGGTAACCGGAAGTTTTTATAAGAAACTCAAGATCGCGATGGATGCCGGATTGGCGGTCTATTCGTCCCACCTTCCCCTCGATGTCCATCCCGCATGGGGAAACAACATTCAGCTGGCGCGAGCGATCCATTTGGAGAATCCAGAACCGTTTTTTGAGCAAAAAGGGCTGATGATCGGACTGCGCGGTTCGTGGTCGGGCAATCGCGCCGACCTGGTGGGGATCCTTGCCCAGCATTTGGGCGGGAATGTTCATGTTTGCCCGGGCGGCCCGGAATGTATCAAATCCATCGGGCTCATTACCGGTGGGGCAGGCAGCGAAGTCGAAAAGGTGGCTGCTCTCGGGATCGATACATTTATCACTGGAGAGGGTCCGCACTGGAGCTATCCTCTTGCGGAGGAACTCGGGTTGAACGTCTTTTATGCAGGGCATTATGCGACGGAATCATCGGGTGTTCAGGCAATTTCAGACGCGCTAAGCCAAAAATTCAGTATCCCTTGGCGCTTCGTAGATCGTCCTACTGGATTGTGAATCAACAGATTAGGTTGATTTGGTGCGGATCGAACTACTGATTGGATTTATTTCAAGGCAATGGATGTTGAAGCTTTCACGGGATATTTTTATTAAGGAGGCGGACATGGTTGCTGAAACCGTCAACAGAGGTTGCGAAATCGCTTGAAAACTAACCAGTGAACCAATCCAAAATAAATCACCTAAAACGCCAAAAAAGACTTGAACGGTCAGGCAAGTGGGAGGCATAGTGTTCTCGACATAGCGGGCATAGCTTAGTGGTAAAGCGCTATCCTTCCAAGTTAGACATGCGGGTTCGATTCCCGCTGCCCGCTCCATTAAATTTAAATTAGGCTGTTTTAATTCGTTATCGATCAATACCATGAAAAAAACCATCTGTTTTGCCTTGATGAGCGCGGCTCTCGGCGCACTGCCAGGATACGCAGAGGTTGCGGATCTCGATTGCCTCAAGCTCTCACTATCCGTGAAGCAGGTTGTTGCTTCAGAACAATCCAAAGTTCTTGAAATTGTTTCTACCGAAGTGGCTTCCGCTCCCGCGTGTGCTTGTGAGATCGTGAAAGCTGCGATCGAAGGTTCCAATGCCAGCATCGACACGGTAGCTGCCATCGTTGAAGCGGCTGCGACCGCTGCCCCCGAACAAATGCGCTTGATTTCCCAATGCGCTGTGGCTGTAGCACCCGACGCACTCGCGAAGGTCCAAGCGGTTCTTGCTAAATTGGATCCCAATCTTGGTGAATCGGGAACCAGCACCAAGAGCGCAAAAGACTCAAAGGCACCCGCTGGAGAGGTTGCAGCAATGCCCAACCCGCTGGATTTCCCAGGTCAAGGCCCGGTTGGACCAACTCCTGGCGGTCCTGGCGGAATTCCGTTGATCCCATTCAACCCACCGGTGATCATTAATCCACCCGATGTCATCAATCCACCCGATGTGACGAACACAAATCCCTAAAACAAGAGGTATTTGTATCAGATTCTCAATTGACTGTTTCACCCACACCCAACTCATCACCCGTCACTTATGAAACGCAAATGTTCGCTCGGTCTTTTTTCCCTCGCCGTAGCTGGTTCAGCGGCAGCGCAGGGTCTCTACTACGTCGGCAGTGAAGCTCAGGAATCCCTCCCTTTGAAATGGGTAGTTGGAGTCAGTGCTACCTATGACGACAATGTTTCGCCAGGTTTTGGTGATAAACAGGATTCGTTCGGCGTGAACCCATATGTTGGGGTCTCTTTTGTAAACATTACCCCACAAACCACTTGGGATGTCTATGTCCGCTTGGGCCTCATCTATTATTTTGATGCTCCAGATGGGATGGATGAGATCAACAGTCAGTCTCGTGCGGGGATCAACCTGACCCACCGCTTCAGTGAAAGGCTCCGCTTCTCCAGTCGGAATTTCATTTCTTACGAATTGGAGCCAGATTACTCTTATGGTTATGCCTCGTCCCGCCAGCAAGGTGCTTATTTCTTCTGGCAAACTGACAATTCGGTGGGTTTCCGTTGGAGCGAGCGGTTTGCCACCTACACCGGTATCAACCTTACTGGGACCACTTATCAGGACGCGGATAATAACGACCGCCTGACGTGGGAGGCTTATAACCAGTTTCGCTATCAGCTCAGTCCGCAAACGGTGTTGACGCTCGATGCGCGTTATTCCGAAACGACTGGCAACGGAGGATTCACCAACGCATCCGATCAGTTCCTCCTTGCGGGTCTCGAACACCGCTTTAGTCCGAATACCATCGGAATCATCCGTGCAGGTGCCCAGTTCCATGAAGTGGATGGTGGAACCAATTCGACAAGTCCATACGTTGAACTAGCCCTAAACTCCCAGGTGAACGAGCAATTCCGCATCCGTGCCTTCACTCGTTATGGTATCGAAAACTCCAACAATATCCAGCAGTCTCCAACGGGCGTTGCTGAATATGAAGATACTCAGACCTTACGAATTGGGGTTTCCAGTGACTACGTGATCTCTCCGCTGTTATCGGTTTTCGGTGGTGTGGATTATATTCCAACATCCTACGGAAGCGGTTCGCTACTTTCAAATTCGGCGGGTGCCGCCGATCTCAATGAAGACATTATTAATGTGTATCTCGGTCTCTCCGTGAAGATCAATGACTACCTCACAGGGACCGCCACTTACAACTACACCCACTCGAATTCCGATATCGGAGGTCAAAACTATGACCGCAACCGGATCAGCGTCGGTCTGAGCACTGAATTTTGATCTGCGTGTTTTCGTTGAAAATAAGCCGCTCTTTAAAATATTACTTGCTTGATTTTGAACTCCCGCAATGTCTTTCATTGCGGGAGTTTTTATTTCCGCTGGAACTCGATTGAATCTGTGAAAGACTGAACAAAATGAATCTCTCATCCCCACAACAAAATGAGGCAGCGCTGCATGCCGTGGACTATTGGCAGGTGATCAAAAATCGCTACGGGATCATCCTGTTGACCCTGCTTCTGGTTTTTATGACTGCCGCAGTCATCACCTATGTGATGCCAAAGAAGTATGAGAGCGAGGCCGTTATCGAAGTAAAGCCGCGTTCGGCCGGCATGTCTCCATTGGGGGCAATAGGCTCGTCTGGAGGTTCAATGATGACTGCTCAGTTCTTCGGGACGGAGTTCGAAAAAATCAAGAGCCGGAACTCGCTTTCCAAGGTGGTTGAAAACTTGGAATTGGTGAACAAGTGGAACGTTGATAAGGAAACGGCGCTCAGAATTTTGAAGGGTATCGTAAACACCCAAAACATTCGGGGAACTGATTTGATCTCGATTCGCGTAAGGCATACGAACAAAGAGGACGCGAGGGATGTAACGGCTGAAGTCGCACGGGCCTACAAAGCATATCGCACCGAGATTGAAAGCCGCTACGCTGATAAAAACCTCTATGAGCTCAACAAAGCGGTTCGGGATCAGGAGGATAAAGTTGAGGAACGTCGCAAGGTCCTTGCAACCATTGTCCGGACAAAGGGCATCATCTACAAGGGACAGGATTCATTTTACGGCGCTTCCGGCGTAAACGAGGACCAGGGTGCTCAGAGTGCTCTTCAAACTTATAACGACCTCGAGCAGCAAAAGATGCAGCTCGAAAGCCAGATTAACAGTCTTCTCAAATATGACAGTGACCAATTGATTGTATATGCAGCGGGATTGAATCTGCCGGATAATATTATCAAGAATCTCTATCCTCAATATCTTGAACGTAATTTGCAAATGAATAGCCTCAAAATTAGTGGTTTGGGGGAAAATCATCCTACGGTAAAGGCCGCGAAGGAACAAATTGAAGGAATGAAACGCCAACTCGACGAGGGCGTCGTCAACCTCAGAGCTACATTGCAAGCTCAGCTAAGTATGGCGGTTGACCGGTTGAAAAGTGTCGCGGTGAGAAAAGATGATACACGCGAGGAGGCGATCAAACGTGGACTTGACGCGCAGGACTATGTCGATGCGAAGCGCGATTTCGAAACCGACCAGGAACTCCTCCAGCAGATGAAGCTCAAGCAGGTTGCGGAAACCATTACGAATAAGATGCCGCCGGATAGCATCGAGGTGCATGACGATCCGCAAATTTCGGACGCCCCTGTCAGCCCTAATGTCACCCTGAATCTGGTTCTAGGAGCGGTAGTGGGGCTCATTTTTGGAGTGGGTATCGCATTCTTCCTGGAATATCTCGATACATCGGTAAAAAGCCTTGAGGACGTGGAGCGTTACCTTCAGGTACCGGTGCTTGCCGTGATTCCGAAGGACGTGGGCATTCTCCATAAACAAAGCGGCATGAGCCCGGATGCCGAAGCCTATCGAATCCTTCGGACCAATATCGAGTTCAACCGCAAGAACCCGGAAGACAATGCTATCACTGTGGTTTCCGGCGGTGCGGGAGAAGGCAAATCGACCACTTTGGTCAATCTTGCTTACATCTGTGCCCAAGGTGGATACACAACCTTGATGATCGATGCCGACTTGCGCCGTCCTCGCTTGCACACGTTCTTCGACATCAATAACTCGGTAGGACTCACCAATTATCTAACTACCGAACTGATGTTGGAAGACGTGATCCTTCAAACCCCGGTGGATAATCTTTACTTCATGCCCTCCGGAATCCTGCCAGCCGATGCAGCGGGTATTTTGAATTCCCGCCGGATGTCGGAACTGATTCAGGACGTCAAACAGCGGTTTGACCTTGTGCTTGTGGATAGTCCTCCAATCTTGGGTGTTAGCGATGCGTCCGTGCTGGCGAGTGAAGTCGACCTTACAATGATTGTGGTCCAGCACAGGAAATTGCCGCGAAACATGCTCCTTCGTGTCAAGCAGGCGGTCGAGAATGTGGGTGGTAACGTGATTGGAGTGGTTCTCAATAATGTTGATGTGAGAAGTGACAGCCAATACCAATACTACACCAGCTATTATACCTATTATGCTCCAGCCGAATCCCAGGTTGGTCCTCCAGTGGGCGGGACATCAGCGCCGGCCAAGCCTCAGGCACCTGCCCGCGGCAGCGACTCGGAAATGTATTAAGAAACTCAAACAAAAATCATTATGACTCTCAATAGCCTGATCAAAGTTCTTATAAGTTTGATGTGCTTGTCTGCATCTGTTTTCGGACAAATATTGCCTGGCAAAAGCGTGCAAATCATGGCAGCGGGAATCCCAGCTGAGGAAAAGGGGCGTATCGACGGGTTATACCCGGTTTCGGAAGCAGGAACGATAAATATGCCATTTATCGGATTGGTTCACGCGGGTGGGTTGCGAAATGAAGACCTGTCGGTGGCTCTCCAAAACCGCTACAAAAGTGCTGGTATCTACACGAATATTACAATCCAAGTGATTGTGGATCGTGAGAACGGAGGAGTGAATGATCAGGTGATTTACTTGGGTGGTCAGGTTCGGGCTACCGGTCCCAAGCCATTTGTGCGGGGATTGACACTCTATCAGGCAATTCAGGCAGGCGGCGGACCTACCGAATTTGGCAGCATCAAGCGTGTAAAGCTATTCCGTGGTGGTAGCCAGAAGCAATATGACCTTACCCAAGCTCAGTTTATGAGAATTCCATTGGAACCAAACGACACAATCGAAGTTCCACAGAAAACGATATTCAATCAATAGCAGTGATGTTCTAGGCTTCCAGCGATGGTTCGTACGAAGCTCGTATAAATTACTTCGGAATCGGTGGATGGTGGTGTGTTTAAGAACGTCAAATCAGGTCATGACCGTTGCCACTCTCATCTTGGGGATGGTGGCATCGCCTATTCCAGCATGTGGACTTGAACTCCCACAGAAACTATTCGAAAATCTGCGATCCAAGGAATTTCGGGTGAGAGAATCAGCGCAATTGGAGCTGTTATCTTGGGCGCGACAGCAACCGGAGCCAGCAATGTCCAAGTTGTACCTCCAATCGCGGATTGCGGATGATCCAGAAGTCAGGGAACGGTGCTTGGGCGTGTTGCGGGAATTGGTCACTGATGAATACCTGAAGGACGGAGAGGGTTATATCGGAATAATGATGCGGGATATGATTGCCAACGTCCCAGGCGACCCCAAACCACGCAGTGTGGTCAATGTAATGCAAGTGCTGGCCGATTCAGCGGCACACCGGGCGGGCCTGCAGGCCAATGATTTAATCACTGGTTTGGATGATCTGGTCTGGCATGATGGATTGGCCTCACTCCCTTTCAGCGAAAGGATCCGTTCAAAAAAGCCCAACAGTAAAGTAACGGTGCAATTACTCCGGGATGGCAAATTGATTGATTTAGTGGTTGTATTGGGACGGCGACCTCCAATTCCGAATAATCTGTTTTTTAATGATCAAAGCTTTGATCCTGGCGCAATCGAACGGGCGGCTAAGGAAGCTTATTTTCGCCGTTGGTTAAGTCAGAGAAAGACGTCCGAATGACGTGATTCCGATTTTTTAGCATTCGACATCCCAAAAAGTCGTGGCACTTTCTTAGAAACATTCCAAACCTCGTAACGTTTGACATTCATGAGTAATTCTTGGTTCCGAAAAGCAGCATCCGCCGCCGCTTTGATTGCGTTTTCTTGCTCCGCATGCGCCCAGCAGGCTGATTTTAATGAAGTCGGCAGACAAATGGCAATCATGCTTCAGAACAGCCACTTTGCCCGGCTTCCATTCAATGCAGAACTGAGCAAGCGGTTTTTGGATGACTATTTGAAAGATCTCGATTTTCAAAAACTCTATTTCACCCAGGAAGATGTTGATGCCTTCAACCTGAAGTATGGAGATCAGTTGCACACCCTCCTTTTGCACGGAAACTGTTTACCTGCTGCGACAGAAATTTACCAAACTTTTGAGAAGAGGGTTGAGGAACGGGTTGCCCTGACCGAGAACCTTCTCAAAGCAAGCGATTTCGATTTCAATAAGGACGAATCCGTCATGTTGAGCCGCAAGGATGCGCAATGGCCGAAAAATGATAAGGATGCCGCAAATCTCTGGAGATTGCAGATCAAAGAAGCCGTTCTTGGAGAAACCCTGAGGCGTGAACTCCTGACGAAGCTCTCCAAAGAGCAAGGCAAGGCTGACCCGGGTCATGATGACAGAAGCCCGAAGGATAAGGTTTCATTGCGCTATAAACGGTTTCTCAAGAGTGTGAAGGACGTGGACGACGAAGAAGTGGCCAACTATTTCCTGAGCGCGGTGGCCCGCGCTTATGACCCTCACACCGACTACATGAGTTTCCGTGAAATGAACCGCTTCAAAGATGGCATGAAGAATGAACTGGTTGGAATTGGTGCTCTGCTGCAGGGCGAGGAGGACGGCGCCACCAAAATCATGGGAATCGTTGTCGGGGGGCCGGCAGATCGAGAGGGCACGCTCAAACTTAACGATCGGGTGATTGCCGTTGACATGCTTAACACTCGCAAGGCCGAGGACATGATTGATATCATGTTCATGAAAATCGACAAAGTGGTGGATTACATTCGTGGCAAGGAAGGGTCAAGTGTTGCCCTGAAAGTGGAACCTGCGGGAGGGGCTCCTGGGGAAACAAAAATCGTCACGATTCAACGCGGAAAGGTGGAAATGAAGGATGAACAGGCGAGCGGAGATGTCATCGAAATGAAAACGGAGGAAGGGGGGACTCGACGGCTGGGGATCCTCACTTTGCCATCCTTCTATGCGGATTTTGAAGAAGGTAAAATCCGTTGTTCTGTCGATGTCGAACGGATATTAAACCGGCTCAACGAAGAAAAAATTGATGGATTGGTAATGGATCTCCGCAATAATGGAGGAGGGTCTCTTGAGGAGGTTCGTCGGATGACGGGTTTCTTTGTCGAGCGTGGTCCCGTGGTCCAGGTTAAAAATACGCTGGGGCAAGTTCAAGTGAAGGATTCAGACAATGGGAGACCGATCTATACCGGCCCAATGGTGGTTTTAACCGACAAAAGCAGTGCTTCCGCCAGCGAAATTCTTGCAGGAGCACTTCAGGATTTCAACCGAGCGGTGATCATTGGTGAATCTTCCACCTTTGGAAAAGGCACGGTTCAACAACCGATGGATATTGGTCGTATGTTGCCATTGTTTTCAGAACGCAACCGTGCCGGGTTCCTGAAGGTGACGATCCAGAAATTTTACAGACCTTCAGGCTCGTCCACTCAAATGGATGGGGTTGTTTCAGACCTGAAAGTGCCAAGTTTGATGGACGCCATGGAGGTAGGGGAAGAATTTCTCGACCACGCGTTGCCGCATGACAGGATTCGCCCTGCGGCGGATTTCAAGCCTCTCGATGCGCAGGCTTTGTTTCTTCCTCGACTTAAGGAATCGAGCCAAGTGCGCTTGAATGCCTGCAAGGATTTCTCATACGTGATTCAAGACGTAATGAAGGCAAAGGAGCGGCTGAAGGTGAATCAACTTTCTTTGAATAAGAACAGCCGGGTGAAGGAACTCGAAGAGTCCGATCTTCTTCAAAAAGAGCGCAACGCGGAACGTAGAGCCCGCTTTGTCAAAATGGCCGAGCAGGATAAGAAGCATTTGAAATTCTTCAAAGTCACCTTGGACGAACTTGAAAAAGGTGCGGACCTGAAGTCTTACGACCCTGCGGATGAAAGCGGTGCTTATATGCGCCGCGCCAAGGACGAAACCGCCGATCTCGATGAAACTCCCAAATGGCCGACGGGACTTGATCCGGTCAAACGTGAGTCGCTCTCCGTGCTCAAGGACCTTGTCGATCTGACGGAAAATGCCCGACTCGCTGGAATGTTGAAAAGTGCGCCCGAAGTTCGTTGATGTCAGGAATTGCGGAGAATTTGGGAAAAGTCGCTGATAGGATAGAGGCGGCTTGTGCCCGCGCAGGACGCGATCCTGCAACAGTGGAACTGATAGCCGTTTCAAAAACGTGTCCCGTGGATTCGCTAAGGGAGGCTGTTGACGCAGGGCAACTTCAATTTGGTGAAAGCAAACTTCAGGAAGCGGAATGTAAAATCACTTTATTGCCAAGTCATGTGCGTTGGCATTTTATTGGCAGGCTTCAAAGAAACAAAGTGCGGAAACTCTTGCCTCAATTTGCAGTGATTCACGCGATAGACTCATTTCGCATTGCAGCTTTCACGGATGAGGTGGCTCGGGAATCGGGGCTATTTCCAAAGGTGTTTCTCCAAGTGAATGTAGGGGGGGAAGTCTCCAAGGGTGGCTTTGAGCCCGATGAGCTGCGGTCGGAGATTGGTGGTTTGTTAGCATTGAAGCGGCTTGAGACTATGGGGCTGATGTGCATTCCACCGGCCGGATCGAATGCCGAGGCCGCACGTCCATGGTTCATCATGCTGAGAAATTTACGCGATGAATTGGAGGCGGATAATGGAGTTTTCCTCCCATTTCTCAGCATGGGCATGAGCGATGATTACGAGGTGGCGATTG
>JBDTNJ010000557.1:0-2699 GCA_039933825.1 Luteolibacter sp. | reverse complement strand
CGCACGCCGCGGTCGCCGTTGGTCGCGAACGTCAGCCCGCGGTCGGTCACAGCCAGGCGCGCCGGCCCGGCGGTCTTGACGAACGCGTAGGGGCCGGTGATCTCGGTTCCGATCACGTTCGTGAGCGGCGTGCGGACGTGCCAGTGGAAGAGGACCCACAGGTGCGACTCCTGTTAGAGGCGGAGACTCCGGTGGTGACGATTTTCGGGAAAAGCTGGGAATTGCAAGTCACCGAAGTTCTGCGCACGACCGTGGAGGAAAACCAGTCAATGATCCGCGAGACCGTGGCCTATCTGGTAAAACACGGCCGCGAGGTAATGTATGACGCGGAGCATTTTTTCGATGGTTACAAAGACTCGCCCGAGCACGCACTGGCGACTCTGGAAGCGGCCGCACTAGGCGGCGCGGCCTGCCTGGTATTGTGCGATACGAATGGCGGCACGCTACCATCCGAGATCACGGAAATCTGCTCGGCGGTTAGGAATCGTCTGCCGGATACACCGATGGGCATTCACACCCACAACGATTGCGAACTGGCGGTGGCCAATGCCTATGCCGCCGTCCTGGCTGGTGCCGTGCAGGTCCAGGGCACAATCAATGGCTATGGCGAACGCACTGGAAATTGTAATCTCACTTCCGTCATCCCGATGCTCCAGCTCAAGATGGGTATGCCGGTGGTCCCCTATCTGGAGAAACTACGGGAGCTCTCGTATTTCGTAGATGATGTTTCCAACAACCCGCACTTCGCCCGCGCGGCATTTGTCGGGCGGACGGCATTCGCCCACAAGGGCGGCATGCATGTGAACGCAGTGCAGAAACTGGCCCGCAGCTACGAGCACATCGAGCCGGGCAGCGTGGGCAACGAGCAGAACATCCTTGTTTCCGAACTCAGCGGCCAATCAAACATCTTGGTCAAGGCGCTAGAGTTAGGCATTCCGTTGGAAAAGGGTTCGCCCGAAGCGAGCACCATTCTCCGCCGGGTGAAGGAACTGGAGAACGAAGGTTATTCTTACGAAGCAGCGGGAGGATCGTTAGAAATTCTGATCCGCCGCGAGCTGGGGACCTATGTGAAAAATTTCGATATCACCGAATACCACACCAGTTTCCGCCAATACCGCGATGGGCATCCGCCGGTTTGCGAGGCAACCGTGAAGCTCTCTGTCAATGGCCAGCCCGAGCTCGTCGTCGCGGAAGGCCACGGCGTGGTGAACTCGCTGGACCTCGCGCTGCGCAAGGCGATGCTGCCGTTTTTCCCGGAGATCGCCGGAGTTTCCCTGGTGGATTACAAGGTCCGCATTCTCGACGGTCACGCAGCGACCGCTGCCAAGACGCGCGTGCTCATCGTTTCCACGGATGGCGAGACCAACTGGGGCACGGTCGGCGTATCCGCGAACATCATCGAGGCAAGTTGGCTAGCGCTGGTGGATGGAATCGACCTGTTCCTGCAAAGGAAAAAAAGCGCGATGAAGTGATGCCCGCGGGCACGCTGCATACGCTCGCTCCTTCAACTCAGCGGCCCATCCAGCCACCATCGACGACGAGGATCTCGCCGTGGACGTAGCGGGAGGCCTCGCTGGCGAGGAAAATGATCGGGCCTTTGAAATCCTCGGGATCCCCCCAGCGACCAGCCGGGATGCGAGCGAGGATCTGCT
Organism: Luteolibacter sp.; assembly: GCA_039933825.1. Classification (GTDB taxonomy): domain Bacteria; phylum Verrucomicrobiota; class Verrucomicrobiia; order Verrucomicrobiales; family Akkermansiaceae; genus Luteolibacter. The sequence goes on along the minus strand of JBDTNJ010000557.1, from coordinate 1,047 downwards.
GGCTGCGGACAGGATCTTCGCGCAGGGCTTCGGTGTTGTCGGTGGAGATATAACCGGGGGCGATGGCGTTGACGTTGACTCCCTTGGATGCCCATTCGTTCGATAGGGCTTTGGTGAGCTGGCCGATGCCGCCTTTCGAAGCGGCATAACCGGGGACGGTAAGGCCGCCTTGGAACGTGAGAAGCGAGGCGGTGAAGATGATTTTCCCGCTGCCACGCTCGATCATTTTCGCACCGATTTCGCGGCTGAGGAGAAACTGCGCGTTGAGGTTCACTTCGATAACTTCAAACCAGAACTCGTCCGAATGCTCGGCAGCGGGTTGGCGTTTGATGGTGCCTGCATTATTAACAAGAATGTCCGGCACGCCCTGTTCGGCCATGACTTTGGCAGCGAAGGCTTTCACGTCCTCGCGCTTTGAAAAGTCGCACTGATAGGCGGTGAAGGTACGGCCGAGGGCGGTGACGGCTTTTTCAATCGCGCTGCCACTGAGTTCAAGATTGGCGCTGACGCCAATAATGTTAGCCCCCGCTTCGGCGAGGCCCTGGGCCATGGCGAAGCCGATGCCGCGCTTGCAGCCGGTGACGAGAGCGGTTTTTCCGGTAAGGTCGAAGGATTTCATAAGGAGTTGAGAGTTGTTGGTTGAGAGTTGAGAGAAAGAAAAGAACCGGAGTCGCGAGTCTTGCTCTCAACACTCAACTCCAGACCCTCAACTTCCTTCACCGCAGTTCCGCGATTTCGACGCGGTCCATGTCGGTGAAAGCTTGGTTTTCGCCACCCATCGCCCAACAGAAACGGTAGCTGGCGGTGCCGCAGCCGGTGTGTATGGACCATGGAGGAGAAAGCACGACTTGCTTGTCCGCGACCCAGAGCGGGCGTGTTTCCTGCGGCTCCCCCATCATGTGGAGGACGCGGTGGGCGGCTGGGACATCAAAATAACAATAGACCTCACTGCGGCGGTCGTGGGTGTGGCAGGGCATCGTGTTCCAAATGCTGCCGGTTTTGAATTCGGTGAAGCCCATGACGAGCTGGCAACTCTTGATGCCGTTT
>JBDTNJ010000556.1:0-7940 GCA_039933825.1 Luteolibacter sp. | reverse complement strand
GCCAGTGACTGCCTTTTGCGGGGACCGTGTGGTGCATGAGCAGGTAGTGCAGCGCTTCGGCGATTTTCGCACCGGCACGGCTGATAGTGTCCGGGGCGTTTTGGCTGATGTATTTCGTGCCGCCAGGATAGAGGCCATTCGAGACTTTGGGGCTTTGGACCCCGCAGAAAAGCCCTTCTTTTCCGACAAGGCAGAACAACGTGGGCACATCGCTATTCTGCGCCTCGATCTCCTTGAAATTGGCCACTTCAGCCGGAAATAGCTGTAAGGTCCTTCCCCTCAGGTTGGACGCGAGAGCCTTGTAATATCGGTTGGAAGCTCCCGGATCGAGCTGTCCGATGAAAATCGCCTGAAAATGGAGCTTGCCGAATTTTCGAAAGATCGCCTGCGCGGCCTTCTCGACAAAGCCCTCCATCTGCTCTGGATTGCAGGGCCAACTGTGCTGAATCGGCAGGTTCCATCGGATGAATTTCGCCGCATCCGACTCCCGCATCGCACGTGGATCGCCTGTCCGAACTAGGAAATATTCGCTGCCCAGTTTTTTAGCAGCTTTAACACCAAGACCATCAATGATCTCGTCTGTGAATTCCGAGAAAACCTCGGAGATGCGGATCAGCCATGCGGCGGGTGCGTTAGACAGTGATTCCAAAATACAAATTTTCCTGCCCGGGTCGATACGCCCGTCTCATCTCCAACGCAACCCCGGATCAAAAAACCCAAGCATCACAACTCCGCCGAACCGTCCGGATGCCTCGCAGAACAATGGGCAGGACTGCAAGGATTCGAGATTCGGCGGAGTTGTGGTGCCTGGGATGTTCCTCAGATCACATTGCGGAGTGCCGCTGCCGCCTCGCTGCTCTCCACTTCGCGGAAATTCGGGGGTGTCTGATCCATGTTATGCTCCAGCCAAGTTTCAGCCTCTTCACGAGTGTTGAAAATCCTCAAGCGCTCACTATTGCGCGACCAGTAGCTTAACATCCTGACGATCCCGAACACGGTGGAGTTATTCGCCACGTAAACCAACCAGCCACGTGTCCGGTGTTCCTCATGCTTGAGCACCAGCGCCAATCGCAGGATGTCATTCGCACTCAAATCCAATTCCACATCACTGAAGTCGATCAAGCCGTGCAAATTCGCCGACCAGCACGGATCGGATGCCATCGCCGCAACCATTGCCTTCAGATCCATCAATCCGACTTTTCCCTGATATTCCTCGACCCACCTGCGCTGTTCCGAATCAATCCGGTAATGATTCACTGTCCCCGGGGATGGATAATCAGTTGTTAAAAGTTTCATAGGCTTCCTTACTATCGGACCCTCGGGTGGATCATTCGTTCAAAAAATATGAAGAAAACACCCTCGTAACTATCTGCTTTTTAGTATGTTACGGAATTACGAAAAGTAAGGAAACCTTAATAAGAAGCGCTTTAGCCCCCTTGAAACCAAGCTAACATCGTGTAAAGGGCCCAATTGCAGCCGGCTGGCAGGTGGTGATATTTTTAACAAAAATTCATCCCGGATAGATAGTACCGGTGAGTCAGAGCGTCCCGGGCAGTAGCAGGTACGCGCTTTGGCGGCTTCTCCTCTGCTGATCTACATCTGGCGTGTCCAATGACCCGGCTGCATCAGGCACTCACCGTGTAACCTAGCAGTCCTGAAGTGCAAAAACCCGAGCTTGTTCAATGGCCGGATATCAGTCATTCTTGCATTATGCCATCCAAAGCACTCATTCCGGCATGTGCCAATTGGACGCAGACTGGAGGGCAGTTGCTGCTGGAACTTTCAGGCGACTGGCTGAGTCGCGGCGCCGTTCCTGAAATCCGAGGTGAGCCGCTAGATCAGGCACCCACCCGATATGCCACTGAAAATCTCGGCGAATTTGATTCCACCCTGCCGGCATTCATCCTCGCCCATCTCCGCAGTCTGGAAACGCCCTCGGGCGACACCAGCGGCGAACAACCAAAGCCCTCTCTCGAAGGCCTTCCACCGAATCTTCTGGCCTTGATGGAACTCGCTCTCGCCGTCCCGGAAGAAAGTGATGCCCGTGCCAAACCTGTGAAGGCCTCCGAGATCAGCAAGCTCGGCAAATTATCCCTCAGCGCTTGGGATGGGGTCCTCTCGATCGCGGAATTCACCGGCCAATCCATGTTGGCACTTGGCCGCTTCTTCACCGGTCGAGCCCGTTTCCGCACACGTGACTTTTGGACGATCGTGCAAGAATGTGGAGCCTTGGCGCTGCCCATCGTGACGCTCATCAATTTTCTCATTGGGGTCATCCTTGCCTTTGTTGGAAATGTCCAGCTAGCCAGTTTTGGAGCCAGTCTTTACGTGGCGGATCTAGTCGCCATCGCGATGGTGCGTGAAATGGGAGTGGTGATGACCGCCATCATCATGAGCGGCCGCACTGGAGCGGCCTTCGCCGCCCATCTTGGCAGCATGAATGCCAATGAGGAAATCGACGCACTGCGCACCTTTGGCTTCAATCCCTTCGATTTTCTGGTCCTGCCGCGCCTGCTGGCCCTTGTTTTAATGATGCCTATCCTCACACTCTACGCGAATGTCGTCGGCATCCTCGGTGGCATGTTGGTCGGCGCGGCAGTGGGCATTCCACCCGTCCTTTATTGGAATGAAACCCTCGCAGCGCTTACTCTAACGACCGCCTCGCTCGGAGTGTTAAAGAGTTTCTTCTTCGGAGCGATCATCGCCACGAGCGGCTGTCTGCAAGGCATGCATTCCGGTAATTCCTCCGCGGCCGTCGGCCAGGCGACGACCCGTGCTGTGGTCGCCTCCATCACCGCTGTCATCATCCTTGATTCCGGATTTGCCGCCATTTTCACCGTGCTCGATATCTGACTCATGCCCGTAATTCAGGACAACCCCGCTCTCAAGGCCAAGATCACCGTCCGTGATTTGACGATGGCTTACGGGCCTTTCGTGGTCATGCGGGATTTGAACTTCGAAGTCCTGGAAAAGGACATCTTCGTCATTATGGGCCCCAGCGGTTGTGGTAAAAGCACCCTTCTCCGCCATCTGATCGGCCTGCAGGAACCCACCCAGGGCAGAATTCTTTATGGAGACGAGGACTTCACCGCCGCAGATTCCTCAGAGCGTGCCGGATTCATCCGCCGCTTTGGCGTGATGTACCAGTCCGGTGCTCTTTGGTCATCCCTGACTCTCGCGGAAAACATCGCACTGCCGCTTGAGGAATATTCCCGACTCTCTCCAAAGGCGATCCGTGATCTCGTTTCCTACAAGCTTTCACTTGTCGGTCTATCAGGCTACGAGGACTACTATCCTGCACAAATCAGCGGAGGTATGAACAAGCGCGCCGGAATCGCCCGTGCCATGGCGCTCGACCCCGAAATCCTCTTTCTCGATGAACCCGGTGCCGGCCTTGATCCCCTCAGCTCACGCCGCCTCGATGATCTCATCCTCAGCCTGCGCGATAGCCTTGGCTCCACCGTCGTCATCGTCACCCATGAACTGGCCAGTATTTTCGCCATCGCTAACAACTCAATCTTCCTCGATACTGTCACACGCACCCAGGGTGCCACCGGCAATCCTGTCGAGCTCAGAGACCATTCGGAGGATCCCGCCGTCCGTCTTTTCCTCCGCCGCGGAGAAGACGCCGGACCCGCCACCCACAATCCATCATGAGTAAAAAAGCCAGCCCCACTGTCATCGGCATTTTTACCCTCATCGGGATCATCATCGCCGGGGTTGCCATTGTCCTTCTCGGCGTGGGAAAGATTTTTAAAAGCACGCACGATGTCCTGCTCTACTTCGACAAGAGCGCCTACGGCCTGCAACCCGGCTCGGATGTCCGCTTCGGCGGGGTTCGCATCGGCAGCGTGAAATCCATCAGCGTGCTGGTGGACCGAAAAGAGAACCGCAAGATTATCCCCGTCGTCGTAGAGTTGGTCGAAAAGGATCTTCGCCTGATCGGCACCGAGGAAGGTGGCGGCATCGACTTCTCCACCTTTGAAGGCGTCGAAAAAGCCGTCAGCGAGGGTCTACGCGGTGGTATGAAACAGCAGAGCATCGTCACCGGCCAGCTCTACATCGAGTTCGACATCATTCCCGATACTCCCGGCTTTGTTTATCAGTCGAGCGGGCAACGGCTCTATCCGGTCGTCCCAACCGTCGGCACGGACATCGACGAACTCATCTCCGGCATTGCCGATGGCCTGAAGAAATTCAACGACCTTGATCTGAATGGTGTGATGACTGATCTGCGGGAGGTGCTTGTTAGCACCAAGAGCCAGATCGCAGCGCTCAACATCAAGGAAATCAATGACAACATCATCGACATCACCAAGGACGTCCACAAGCTCACCAGCAATGAGAAGTTGTCCAGGGCCGTGGAAAATCTGGATGCCGCGTTGATTCAGATCGATCAGCTTGCCACCAAGGCTAACAGCGGATTCGACCCGCTGATCACCGATCTCAATGCGGTCATCGCCAAGACCGATGCCGGCCTTGCCAAAATCGACGAGGCAGCCAAAGAGATTTCCGAACTTTCCAACCCGCGCTCGCCCGTGCTCCTGCGCCTGCAAAACGTGCTTCAGGAAACCGAACGCGCCTCGCGTGCGCTCAAGGAACTTTCGAATGATCTGAAACGCGACCCTAAAGCCCTGATTTCCGGCAAAGCCACACCCGAATGAAAACCCTTATCCTCGCCCTGATAGCTCCGTTTCTGATAGCCTCCTGCGGTGTCCTCCAACCCGTCAAGGACACATCGGTCACCCACTTGTTGGATCCTGTGATTCCGGACCGCCGGGTCGCTGGACCCAGTCCGGCCATCGCCATCACGCGACCGTCCCTGCCAAGCTACCTCGACCGCCAACAACTCGTCAGCCGCACTGGCAATGGCCAACTCCAGATGAACAGCTATCACCTCTGGGCGGAACCGCTCGATGCTGCCATTTCCCGCGTTACCGCCGCCAACCTCGGGCGCCTCACGAACTCGCTCAACATCCAGCCGGTCGAAAATTTCGTCACGCTCGACTACCAATCCCTGTTGGAGATCCGGATCTCACGGTTCGAGCCAGACTCCTCGAATACGGTGACTCTCGAATGCACCTGGAAACTGCAACCCGTCGCCGGTCGCGTCGCCAATACCCGCCCGTTCCGCACCAGCGTGCCGGTCAGCCCCGCCGATACTGCCACCGATCTATCAGGAAGAGTCGCCGCCATGAACGAAGCGCTCGCCCGCCTCGCCCGGGAAATCGCGAGGTCCCTTTGATCACTCCGCCGCGTGGACGAGGAGGACGATCTCCCCTTTCGCCGGATGCGCCTTGAAATGAGCGAGTAACTCTTCCGCCGTGCCACGGTGGTAGGTTTCGAATTTTTTCGTTAGCTCGCGGGCCACGCAAGTGCGCGCTGCCGGGTTGATTTCTGCGAGGATCTCCAGCGTCGAGAGAATGCGGTGCGGCGATTCAAAAAAGATGCCGGTTTCGCCGGATTCCAGCGCAGCGGTGAGCGCACTGCGGCGCTTGCCGGATTTTACCGAGAGGAATCCACCGAAGCGGAAGGCATGGCAGGGGAAACCGGACCCGATCAGCGCGGTGATCACGGCGGATGGCCCGGGCAGGACTTCAAAGGGTGTGCCGGATTCGACACAGGCCTGGACCAGACGGTAGCCGGGATCGGAAATACCGGGCATCCCGGCGTCACTGATGACGGCAATGGTCTCCCCGGCTCGGGCCGCGGCGATGAGCTCCGGCGCACGGCGGGCTTCGTTGTGCTCGTGGAGCGAGACCAGAGGCTTTCCCGAAACCCCGTGGTGCGCTAACAATTGCCCGGAATGACGGGTATCCTCACAAGCGATCCGGTCGGCGCTGCGGAGAATCTCCAAGGCACGGAGCGTGATGTCGGCAAGATTTCCGATCGGTGTCGGGACAAGGATGATGCGACCGGTGATTTCCATGGGGCAAGGGATGCTTGGAATCTGTCGGCCACCGCGTTCTTGGAAAAGGCTAAACCACTCCAAACGCAAAGTAGGGGTGGGCTTCCGAAGGATGGGTTGATTGAGGTAGGGGACTCACTTGACCCGGTTCCAAGGGTTGAGAGGATGTTAGCCCATCGGGAATCAGGACAGACAATTCATGCCGAAAAAATCGTTGTGGGTCAGGGTGACTTCAGGTAGTGTAACAGGTGAACTTTAAACCTACACGCGCTATGGAATCGACCCACGAAAACCTCCCGCCGCTTGCCCGGAAAATCGCTGAAGCGGAGACCAAACTGGAAAATCTCGAATTGGAAATCGCGGAAATCGGCCTTCCCGCCGCGACCGAGCTCCGGCGTCGGCTTGAGATTTTGAAAATCGAGGACAAGGCTCTCAAACGGAATTTCGAAGATTCGATCCGCCGGGGGGAGCCGGATTCCGTTCGCTTGGAAAAGATCGAGTCACTGCTTGGGCACATCGAGAGGGAGGAATCCTCGGTCAAACAGGAGGCGGACTTTCTCCATCAGTCGGTGCCTTCTTCGATGACCATGGTCGCGGAGGCCGGGGCCCATGCAGTCGATCTCCTGAAACGCGGGGTGAAACATGTGATCGGTGGTCATCGCCCGCTGGGCAGTTCGGTTTTTGTCAATCATAGTCATGATAACCTAGTGGACTATCATGGCCTGAAAGACGAGGAGGCGAAAGCCCCCGGTAAGAATATTAGTGGGGAATAATCAACAATCTGCTCTCTTGGAGTCCATCTTCGTTCTCTAGGAAAGCCTCTGACGAAGGAAGGCAAGGCACTGAGATCCAACCGCGCACCGTCGGTGGCCTCGCCGGCTACTCGGACTAGAGTGATGTCACCACCCACCACGCGGCAGGGCCTCAGACCCTGCCGCGCGTGCTTGCTGAATGAGTCCGCCCGGACCAACTTCTCCAACGATTGCGATGGTCGCGGGCGAGGAAACCTGTCAATCAAGAGCACCATCGAGCTCGGGGGGCAGTGCCCGGCAACCGCTCATCCCAATTGCCAGATTGGCAACACGACTCTCCGGTGCATCATCTACTTTTACTTGCCGAACTTTTTCCCGTCGTCATTCTCGTGCTGCCGTGAACTTTTCGAATTACCTTCAGATGGATCCCCACCTCCTGCTCGGGCTCGTCAACACGGAGCTGCGGAACCACTGCGATTCGTTGGAGGATTTGTTAAAGACCCATAACCTGAGCGAGGCCGAACTCGTTGGGAAGCTAGCGGGTGCCGATTACATATATCAAGAGGAGCAAAACCAGTTCCGCTAATTATCGTGGCACCCCCTTGACAGGAGCCGCTCTGGTTCTTTGTTGGCGGATGCGTTTTAGCCTCCTTCCAACTGCCGCCGCAGGCCGCCTTCACCCTGGGCTTGGAAATTCCGCAGAGGATCATTTGATCGCTTGGGTCGGCGCGGAAAGCGGGTTTCTCAAGCGGTTCCAGTTTCCTCTCAATGGCATGGATTCCACTCGTGGGGCGGGCGTTGATTGAGAACTGGTGCGACCCAACAAAACACCCGGTCTCCTGTGAAGGAAACCGGGTGCTCTTGAAAAACGTTAGTTGGGGAACGTTGGCTTACCAACGACCGCCGCCGCCGCCACCGCCGCCACCGCGACGATCACCACCGCCGCCGCCGCCGCCTTTGTAGCCACCGCCGCCGCCGCCACCTTTGTAGCCACCGCCGCCGCCACCACCGTAGCCGCCGCCACCACCGCCGCCGCCGTAGCCACCACCACCGCCGCTTGGACGGGATTCTTTTGGCTCGGATGCGTTCACGCGAAGAGGACGACCGTTATAGTCTTTGTCGTTGAGAGCCTCGATGGCTGCATTCAACTGGCTTTGGTCACCGAGGGTCACGAAAGCAAATCCCTTGGATTGCCCGGTTTCACGGTCGGTGATGATTTTGACCCGTTCAACAGGTCCAAAAGCGGCGAAGAGTTCGGAAACATCGCCTTCAGTAGCAGT
>JBDTNJ010000555.1:0-21220 GCA_039933825.1 Luteolibacter sp. | reverse complement strand
CGCGTTCTACATCGACGAGTTTCTGAAGCACAGGATCAACCGTACCATCCGAGTTGCCCGCGGACTTTTCAGCAACCTTGGTTTCCACCGCGGTCCTTGCCCGATTGGCGAAGTTTTTCACCTTGTCGCAGGATAAGGCGGATAAACATAACAGCAGGAGCGTGATGGAGCGGGGTTTCATAGAGGTCAGATGCTGCCGCAACAGTCGAGTTTCTGGTTCATTTCGATCGCTGGATTCTCCTCGCTGGAAACACCGACGATTACGGCCGGCACGCCTGCAACGGTGGTGTGCGGTGGAACGTCGTTGAGAACCACGGACCCCGCGCCAACCTTGGCACCAGTGCCGATTTCCACGCGACCGAGGATTTTCGCACCTGCGCCTAGTAAAACGCCGGAACGAATGATCGGGTGGCGACTGCCGCTGGCCTTGCCGGTGCCGCCGAGCGTGACTTCATGCAGAATGGATACATCATCCTCGATGATCGCGGTTTCCCCAACAACGAAAGAAGTGGCATGATCCAGAAGGATGCCGCAGCCGATCCTGGCCGCCGGGTGGATGTCCACGGCGAAGGCTTCGCTGGCGACACTCTGCAAATAGAGCGCAAGCCAGCGGCGACCGTCCTGCCACAATTGATGGGAGACTCGATAGGTCGTTAGAGCGAGGAAGCCTTTGAAAAACAACAAGGGCTCAAGCGGTGAAAAACATGCGGGATCGCGCTCGAACATCGCGAGCAGATCGCGAGCGCAGCTGTGGACGATATGAGAGTGGGTTTGGAAAACACCGGTCAGCAAGGGCTCCATGGCTCCTCGCGGCATATCCTCACGGGCAAGGCGGCGGGCCAGACGGGCACCGAGGGCCGCTGCCAGAGTCTCACGCGATAGGATGACATCGTTGACCAGGTGCTGGAGTGTCGGCTCGTCGGAAGCAACCTTTGCCGCTTCACTGCGGAGGGTTTCCCAGAGATTTTGGACATCGGCGGTTTTCCCGGCGCACAGCTTGGGTGTATTCTTGCTCGCCGTCTGAGGGGCGGTCTGTTGAGATTCGCTCATGAAGATTTCACAGAAATTGGAATACGCCTGCCGAGCTCTGGCCCAACTGGCGAAATACCATGACGGGCGAACTCTTACACGGCTTGATGACCTTGCGCAACGTGAAGCAGTGTCTGCCAACTTTCTTGTGCAAATTCTCAACGATTTGCGGCGTGCCGGACTGATCGACAGCCGCCGAGGCAAGGCGGGCGGCTATCTGCTGGCCCGGGCAGCCAACCTCATCACCTTGCGGCAGGTGGTTGAAGCGGTGGATCCGGCGCTGCTCCAGTGTTCCGTGACAATGGATGGGGACTCCGGGCAGGCCGTGCGCCGGGCCTGGGAACAGATCTCGACCGGGCTGTATGAATCGCTCGACCAAATTTCAGTGGAAAACCTGGCCAGCAATCAAGGTGCCCCGATGTTTTATATCTGATAGTCACAACTTCGCCTGACTACTGGTCAAATGCACAGCTTTTGAAATTGTCAAGATATCCGAAATATTTCGCTGGCTGAATTGGACGAATTTGTGTAGAGAAATTGAAGTTCTTCACCATTCCCCATCCATGGCAGCCCCCAGCGAACATACGCACCACATTAAAATCCGTTCGACGCAATTGGAAATGCCATCCGGCCGTGCCCATCGCGACGAGGATTATGATCGAAAGCTCAAGGACGCGCAGGACGAACTCAACCGGATCCAGCTCCAACGGGAAGAGTTGGAGCGGAAAAAGACCGAACTGGAGGAACTCACGAGCCGCAAACGGACGCTCCTCTCCCAACAGGCTGAGTTCACGGAAAAACTAACATCATCACTGACGCTGATTGATCGGGAACTTTACGAAATGAAGCAGGAGTCCGAGGATCTGGAACAATGCCGGGTTTGCTTCGCAGCGCACTTGGATAAGATCCAGAAGTTCAATCCTGAAAGCTGGACACGCGACAATCTATCGGAAAAACTGGACCGCGCCTCAATGGTGATCGACATTGCCGCCGATGAGTATGATCAAGCGGCGGCCCATTTCGAAGGAAACCGCAGCGGGGCCATTTTCGGCAGGGCCTCAAAGCGAGGCAGGGCGAAAAACCGCCGGAATGAAAGTTCGGAATTCATGGTGAACCTTCGCAATGGTTTTGCCTTCAACCTGCCCGTGTTCGCCTTGGGCGGTGCGGCACTTGTCATCTATCTTCTCAAATAGCAGCCTTCACCACCATGAGTCGCAGCACCGTTTTTCAAGAGGATTTGCAGTTGCATGAAATGCGCCAGGCCGAGCAGAAGCTCCGCCTGCTCGAAAAAGAGTGCGCGGAAATCCCGAAGCGGCTCGCACAGGAGCTCAAGGACCGCGAATGTACGATGCCTCCTCTGGCCGAGATTCGCGATCGCGAATTAAGACGCGAGCATGAACAACAGGTTTCACGCGGAGAAATCACCAACATTCAAAGGATCCAGGCAAAAAGCATGACACTTCTGATCCTGTTGCTCGCAGCCACCGGATCGCTGATCTGGTGGGGTGTCAGGTTGATGCAAGGTTGAGCCTGCCTCAATCCATGAAAGCCGAGGGATCGACTTTTCCCGCCACGCCGAAGGGCACTCCCTCACGGCGCAACATGTCCGATTTCTCTATCATGCGTGGCCCCTCCGTAGCGCCATGGAATCCACCAAGCGCACCATCGGCGCGAACCACCCGATGGCATGGAACCTCCGGTGCATAGGGGTTTTTCGCCAAGGCAGTGCCAACCGCGCGGGCTGTGCCACGCGAAATTTGCGCGGCAATCCGCCCATAGCTCGCCACCTTTCCTGCTGGAATCAAGCGGACGGCATCATAGACCGCATTCTCGAACCCGGTGGGTTTTCGCGATTCGTTCATGGTTTCATTTGCTTGTTCATACCTTTGCTTTCAAGCGCTCCTCGAGATCCTGCCATTGCCCCCGCCCCACGATATATCCGATACATCCATCCCTCCCGCACAGACAGGGATGATCTTCGTAACAATCCACGTCAAAACCATAATCGAAGGTGAGCTCATCTCCCTCATTGATATCACACAAGGAGTGGATGAAAATTTTCCGGCCTTCGACCCATGCCTCACAATTCGGGCTGCAGGAGTGGTTGATCAAGCGCGCCGTGTTCCACGGCACGTTGCCGTCGATGTCATAACTTTTCGTCAGTGTGAAAATATAGACTGCCGCATCGCCTGTTTTCAGAGACTTCGCATGCTGCGAGAGCGCGCGCCGTTCACTTTCCTTTTTATCCACCAGTTCACCAACATATTCGATGATCCTGGTTTCTTTCGGAATGAAGCATGTTGCATAAACACCACGCCCGTGAATCGCCGAATCACGGACCTCACAATAGCGGCTTTGGCCACGTTTCCACATTTCGACGAGCTTGCGATGCAGGATCGCCTGCGCGGGGATGCTTTTCTTCTTTGATGCCATGACGGGGATTCTAACGAGACTCACGTTTTTCCAAAGGAGGAAAGGTCAAATCCTGGGGTAAAGTCACAAAGAGACTCCGCAGGTCGTTCACCGACAAGCCGGAGCCGTCGATGAAGGTCCAATCATTTTTGCCTTTGTCAGAGATGGCTACCTGAAATCCAATGCTGTCAATCACCAGCGGCTTGGTCTCGCCTTGGCGCATGATCCGAAACTTAGTGGCTGTTGGCACAAACACCAACCACTTGTTGAAAACCAGGTTTTCAACGTCCACACCGTTGACTTTCTCAACCTTCTTCCCGGGTGAAACTTCGAATGACCGGGGCTGACCCTGCGGCTTGAAATAAATCATGCTGATCCCCTGTTGTACCATCTGTTTTGCCACTCCGGAAAGTTGTTTGTTCAACTCATCCATCCCGCCCATGCGCTGGGCCGTGCGTTCCTTCCACATCGGATTCATCCGATCCACCGCCACCTGATAGCGGCCGAGCACCACCTCGTCCCCCAGCTTCGCCACTGCTGCCACCGCAGATGCCACGACTTCCGGCGGTGCGATGGCCGCCACCGCTCCCGCCGCAGGCTTCTCCTCGCGAACCGGGGGCAGTGGCGCGAGCGGTTTTTGGGCATTGCCATCGCCTGATGCCAGTAAAAGCACGGCGATGGTGGAAAATAAAAACGTTGGTTTCACAAGGCAATGGATGCCCTCAAGCCCCCCTCTCGTCAAGCTTGGCGGAAATCCGCTTGGATTTCAAAGCCGCTTTGCATAGAGCTGTCCCCCCATGGCGAAACAGGCACTCGGAAAAGGACTCGGCGCACTCATTAAAAAAAGTGCGGGCTCGGCCGCACCCTCAGCCGATGCGGCTCCAGAGGACTTCAAACGCGTCCGCGATGTGCCGATCGATCACGTTGTTCCAAGCCCACTGCAACCGCGGATCCAGTTCATCGAGTCACCGCTCGACGACTTGATGGAGTCGATCCGCCAACACGGCATCATCCAGCCGCTCATTGTCCGCTTGGTGGAGGGGAAATTCGAACTCATCGCCGGTGAACGGCGTTGGCGCGCATCCAAAAAACTCGGACTAACAACCGTTCCCGTCATCGAACGCGACGCGTCAGATCGCGACGTTTTGGAAATGGCACTCATCGAAAACCTCCAGCGCGAGGATCTTAATCCTCTCGAAGAAGCTGCCGGCTACGTCCGCCTCGTGAAGGAATTTTCGCTCAAACAGGATGAAATCGCCACCCGCGTCGGCAAGTCCCGCGCCAGTGTCGCCAACGCCATGCGACTGCTCGATCTCCACAAGGACGTCCAGATGCTCGTCGCCCAAACCCGCATCTCCGTGGGCCATGCCAAGGCAATCCTCTCGATCAAGGATCAGGACACCCAACTGCTTGCCGCCGATCAAATCATCCGTCGCCAACTCACCGTCCGTGCGGCGGAAAAGCTCGCCCAATCCTATCTCAACGGCGATTCCGACGGACCCGGCGAAGCAAAAAAAGTCCCGGCCGCCCGCGAAGTGGACATCCACGTGCGGGCCATCACCAATCGTCTGCGCGAACACCTCGCCACCCACGTCGCCATCCAGCATTCCTCGAAAAAAGGAAAAATCGAAATCGAATATTACGGCGATGACGACCTCCAGCGGCTCATTGAGCTCCTCGGACTACCCGGTGGCGATTGATTTCCCTAAATGTGACACAGGCATTCCTGCCTGTTCTTCCAATCCGCGCCTGGTCACCACATCTCGCTGAATTTGATTTCACTGCTTCGCTTGCAAGCTCCGGTCAAAGCGTTTACCTAGCGGCATCAAACGACGTTCCTTCAGTTTCCTCCTCGCCCGGCGCTACCTCAACCCGCGCCGCTCCATGTTATCCTCGTTTACTCTGATCTCGCTCGTCGGAGTGATGCTTGGGGTACTGGTCCTCATCGTCGTCATGGCGGTTTACGCCGGACTTGAGCGCAATGTGAAGAGCCGCCTGCTCGGATTCACCCCACACATTCTATTGCGCCAGCAAGGCGGCGGCTTCGGAGGCGCTCCGCTTACCGATTGGCGGAAAGCCGCCCAAACAGCACAGGCACTCCCCCACGTCCTCGCTGCCACCGCTTTTGTATCGGACAATGTCATCGTCGATGTCCAATCATGGCAGCGCCCGGTGCTTTTCCGTGGCATCGATACCTCGGACCCCGCCCAGGTTTCCGGCATCACCCGAATGCTCGACCTCGCAAATTTCCCAAAATCCACCGCTGACCTGGGCATCGATGATCGGGTCGTCATTTCCTCCATTCTCGCCGAGCAACTCCAGATTCAAGTCGGGGAAAAAATCCGGCTCTATTCGACGCGGAATTTCGAGCAAGTCATGCACGCATACAAAGCGACGGAAAAACCTCCCCTGCGCGAGGCATTCGCCGAGGTATGGGCCCGGTCCACCGGCTCACTCAAAAACGCTTGGGAAACCCACGGAGAGACGTCGACCCTCGCCATCGACAAGCTCACCGGCGTTTACGATGCCCTCGATGCCCTCCGCGCGGAACCCATCCGCCAGCCCGAGATGGACCTGCTGGACGGACTGCTTGTGGCAATGGAATCCGGTGAAAAAGACGAATCTGCCAGAATCTATCATTTCACAGCGGCAAACAAAGCCATTATCGAAAAAGCCATCACCGACCTCAATTCCACCGACGTGGAAAAAATGGACGGCGAGACCCTCAAAGGACTCAAGAGCATCGTGCTGCCGAAGGAAGCAGAAATCATCGGGGTCTATCAGGCATCCCAGATGGCTGTCACACCCGATCTCTTCGTGCCTCTCCCGCTTGCGCAGGACCTCGCCGGTCTGGGAGACGCCGTCCAAGGAATCGCTCTTCGCCTCGATGACCCCTATCAGGCAGAGCCGGTCGCTGCGGAGTCGCGGAAGATTCTGGGACAGGATTGGTCGCTGCTCACCTGGGGCGAGCAATACCAAGCGTTCTTCGCACTTATCAACCAGCAGCGCGTGATGATGTATTTCGCCCTTTCATTCATCGTTCTCGTCTCGGCCTTCTCGATGATGGCCGTGATGTTCACCGTCACCATCCAGAAGCGCCGCGAGATCGGGGTCATGAAAGCACTCGGTGCCGCCCCCGGCCAGATCGTGCGGGTTTTCCTCTATCAGGGAATGATCCTCGGCGTCTTGGGAGCGATGCTCGGGGTGAGCCTCGGGCGGTTGGTGATTCACTTCCGCGGCGAGGTTCAGGGAATTTTCCGTGGCTTGGGCTTTGATCCTTTTGCAGCGAATTTCACTGGCTTTGGCGTTTTACCGGCTTATAACAACCCTTTGGAACAAATGATCATCGCTCTCATGGCCTTCATTCTCTGCTCGCTAGCGGCGCTCGTCCCTGCGTTTTTCGCAGCCCGCAGCGACGCGGCCAAATCCCTGCGGAACCTCTGACCCATGGACATCTGGCTCATCCGTAATGGGGAAAAAACCGGCCCCATTCACGACTACGAAATCCGCCACAAAATCGAGGATGGGCAACTCGAGCCCACCACACCTGCTTGGCATGAAGGTCTTCCCGCATGGATGCCACTCGGCGATATCGATCTCTTCAAGCGTGAATTCCAGCTCACCCGGCCCTATCAAGGTCCGTCCTTGTTTCCCGATGCTCCCCCATCTCCGGATGATGGCCTCCCGCCCCAGCCGAGTCCCTCCCCTCTGCTCGGCAGACGCTTCTGGGCGCGCTGGTTCGACCTCTCACTCTACGCCGGCGTTTGGTGGATTCTGATGTGGGCAACCGGACGCGATATCCGGGGGACGCTTGGCAACACTTGGATTATTTTCTCCCATTACATCCCGTGGTTCATTCTGGAAATCTTCCTTATCCAATACTTTGGCAGCACTCCCGGAAAATGGTTGCTTGGCCTCAAGGTAACCAACCTCGATAGCTCGCTGCTCAGTTTAGCCGCTGCCACCCGCCGCTCCGCACGCGTGCTTTTCACCGGCATTGGCTTTGGCTGGGGCCTGCTTGCCTTGTTCTGCCAAGTGCTCAGCTACTTCACAGCGAAGCGTCTCGGCCGTCCACTCTGGGATTACGCCGGTGGCCACCAAGTGACTTCCATACCGCTCAGGCCAGAACGCCTCATCGCATTGGTCTTCGTGTTCTTTGGTGCGCTCATGCTCCAGTTCATGGTCGTCAGCCCGTATATTTTTGAGGTGATGGCTGCTGACTCGCCGGAGCTGAAGGAGCAGCTCGAAAAGAATCCAGCCTGGCGATGGCATCTTCCCAAGCGCAACTAGGCCTGATTCCCTGCCACAAGGGCGTTTACGGCCGGACTGGCGTGCCCGAATTTCAGAATGTTCGAGATTTTCGTAATAATCAGCTTGCCAAGCGCTTGGCTCGCTCCTAATTGTCCCGCCCCCGCATGCGGGAAATGAAGGCGAGGATAGCTCAGTTGGTAGAGCAGTTGGCTTTTAATCAATTGGTCCTGGGTTCGAGTCCCAGTCCTCGTACTTCCTTCGCAACAGATTCTAGTTGAATTAGTTGCAGATTTACTCCAAGACAGCAAATCGCCGTTAGTGCATGAAACTGTGCATTGCGTTTGTATTTAACCCAGTTTTCCGCATGTGTCCGCGAGGATGATTTTGACGGTTTGAATCGCTGGTTGTCACCTTCCCCGCGCCGGGCTGTGCGTGGTGGACGGCTATGACCGGTTTTCCGCCGTGCT
Source organism: Luteolibacter sp. (assembly GCA_039933825.1). Taxonomy (GTDB): domain Bacteria; phylum Verrucomicrobiota; class Verrucomicrobiia; order Verrucomicrobiales; family Akkermansiaceae; genus Luteolibacter. Next base: position 13,061 of record JBDTNJ010000555.1, on the reverse strand, counting down.
CTCGCGGCAGCAATCCGCGGTTCAGAAGGAAGTCACGGATTCGATCAGCAACATGTGGACGCACTACAAACTCAAGTATCCGAAGACCCTGATGACCCACTCCAAATTCTATTCCCAGGAGGAATCCAGCAACCCTCCAAGTTTATGAGCTGGATCATGGTCGATATTGAGGCGGACGGACCGATCCCCGGGGACTACTCGATGATTTCCTTTGGGGCCGTGGTGGTCGAGTCGGGGCTGGAACGCACGTTCTACGGCGAGCTGCGGCCGATTTCGGAAAAGTTCGTGCCAGAGGCGCTGGCGGTGAGTGGCTTCACCCGCGAGCAGACGCTGGCGTTCCCGGAGCCGGAGGAAGTGATGCGCCGGTTCGCGGCATGGCTGATGGAAGTGGGAGAAAGACGACCGATGTTCGTTTCCGACAACAACGGTTTCGACTGGCAGTTCATCAACTGGTATTTCCACCACTTCACCGGAGCCAATCCCTTCGGTTTCTCGTCCACCAATCTTGGCAGTCTCTACAAGGGACTTGTTCGCGACACCTCCAAGAACTTCAAGCACCTGCGGAAGACTCGCCACATCCACCACCCGGTGGATGACGCGCGGGGGAATGCCGAGGCGCTGCTAGCGATGAGGGACGGGATGGAACTGAAGATCCGGCTTTGAGGTCGCCGATGGTGTTGCATTACTATGCTTTCAAAAAAAGCCAGCCGGACATCTTCATGGCCACTTGGGCCGCCACCTGCCCGGCCCCCGGTGAAATGCGATTCATCGCCCGCCTCGACTCAAAAACTCTCAGCAAGGGAAATCTCGAGCGCCCCGGTGATGACGCTTCCGACAAGGCCATTGAGTCCAAAGACATCTTCATTCAACCGGACGGCCGCACCACCTCGAAGTTTTACTCCGGCGTTAAATTTATCGATGATAACATCCGCGGCTCGCGCGGCATCAACGTCGGCGCGTATTTCGCCATAGGCTCCCATGAAAGCTGCTCGGGCGGACCGTTTTTCCGCGACATCAACAGCCAGACCGCTGGCGATACCGAGGAAATCTACTTCTACAAGTTCTCTGGCCACGCCCAGACCGAACCCTTTCGCGCAAATCAGCTGCACGGGCCCTACGCGCTCTGTCTCACAGAGGGTCCCCCGCCCGCCATGCCGGCTATGGCGGTTTTCTGAGCAACTCCTTCGTCTACGACTATATCGGGCTGCGCAAGTGAACGGATAGGGCTGGAGCTGATATCATCTTGACTCCAACAGGTGATGTCCCGGCCCGACATCTTCTACTATCAAGATCGTCCCGGCAGATGCTACCGGGACGCTCTTTCCATCCAAAGTGACTTGACCACCCTTACGAAGCGGGAGCTCAACCCTGGCTCTCGCACCAGGAGGAAGTTCAGCTTCCAATCTGAAGATATCATCGTTTTGGATGGTCAACACGACCGGCCCAACCGCCGTCGGCACTTTGCCCTTGGCCCATTTCAACAACCCTGGCTGCGGTGCTATAAGAATCTTTTTATAGCCGGGCTCAAGTGGGCGCACCCCGAGCACGAAGCGTGAAATAATATTCGCCGGAGCAGCCCCCCAGGCGTGATTCCACGTCAGGTTTGTCTTGTACTCAGGATCCCATGCTTCCAGCGTCATGGTCGATCCCAACTCGATCATGTGCCACCAGCTTCGCTTGGTCTTGGCCACCATCAGTTGCACCGCATAGTCCCCTTTCCCTGCGGCAAATAAGGCCTCCATCAGATATTGCGCACCATAGACGCTGCACGCCATTCCGCGGGATTGCACAAAGTCGGCGACCTTGGCTTTTCGCCCGTCTGGAGCGAGGCCGAAGGCCAGCGCAAACATGTTAGCATGAAGAGAAGCGTGTGTGCTGCCTTCGCCGTCAAGATAGACGCCACGGGCGGGATCAAAGAACACGCGATTGAAAGACTCGTAAACCTGCTTCGCCTTTGCCTCCAGATCCCGTGCGTCCGAATCCTTCTTCAGAACCGCCGCGATCAACGCCATCTCCCGCAGCGCATGATAGTAAAATGCGTTAACGACCGTGTTTATTTCCGGGCCAATCTGCCGCGTGTCCTGCGGTGCCAATTGACCGTCGTTGTAGCCGTCGCGTTCCGTATTCGGCCAATCCACAATGGACCAGGCGCGTAGCAGGCCATCCTCGCGCGCTTTCTCAACGAGAAGCTTTTTTTTGAGGGCGTCGTAGTTGTCGGACGCAAGCTTGATGTGGCCGGTCGCCAGATAATCAGCACCGGCCATCATCGGAATGTGCAAACTCCACTCAGTGGGCCAGGTGGGATGTTTTAGTAAATACTCGATCGTGGTGCGCGCAAGGCGCGGGTCGAAATCGCAGGCGTAGTGGGAAAGCTGGTTGATGTAGGCATCCGCTTCGTAGGGAATACGCTCCCGCTCGCCATCAATATAAACGCCAAATGCAGTAGTCGCCTTCATGGTGTGTTTGCACAGATGCCAGACGGCATTCAGGGTTTCGTCAGACGATTCGAAGCTCGAGGCATTGTCATCAAACGGCGCGTGAACGAATAACTGACGCACCCGGGATGGGTCGAGCGCAACCGGGGCTCCCTCAATCTCGACATAACGAAACGGCGTCACCTCGCCGATTTCCGGTGGCATTTGCACGGACTTCCCGCGTTTGTGAAATGGCTTGGAGGGTATCTCCATCTGATAGGTTCGCTTGTCCGGATGAGTAACCAGCGAGACCTCCCGAAAGTTCACGCTGCCGCCCGGCTTGCGATCGATCGTTCCATCCGCAGCGAGCTTTTCACCAAGCCGCACCTTGAACTCGGCGGCCGGTGGATTGATAGAAAACCCGATCTTTACATTGCCATAAGCGTCTGCGCCGAAGTCGGCGAAAAAAATTTCTCCCCGCCTTTCGAAACGCACCGGCTCGACTTCGGTGATTTGCAACCGAACGGGCTCTGCGGCGATTGCAGCAGCAGCGGCTAAAAATGCTATTACTGTGATTCGACTTCGCATGTTAATTAGTAGGAAGCTGGCAAACTGGATTTTTCCCAATCCAACGAATCTCCGTCATGTGCGAAAAAACGAATAGATAGTGATTAGCAAAAAAGAAAGTAGATTTTATGGCGTTGGAGATCAAATTTGAGAATCTTATTCAAGAAGGCGGGTTTCAACTGGGCCGTCGTAGGAGGAGTGAAGACCGCCGAGGTCGATGACAATTTTGTCAACGACGACTCCGGCATCGACAGCGACAAGACAGAGCCTGTGCCAACCGGGGGTGAGGGCATTGGGAACGGCGGCCGTAGCATAGGTCGCATTCGTCAAGACGCGTTGATTCCACTCGTCGCTCTTGGGATCGAAGCCATTAGTCACGGCGAGTGAAATCGGTGGATCGCCGTCGATAACGATAGTTAGACGCAGTCCCTGGCCGGTGACCAGTGGATGGGTCGGAAGCAGACGGACTTGGAGCTTGGCGGGGCCATTGGTGGTGACGTGGAAACGGTAGTCTAGACTCGGAGCAGCACTTGCCTTGATAGAGGCGGTGGAGGGCAAGACCGTGACGGCCGAACCGGTGCGCCCCAAGCCAGGAATCACGCGCCAGCCCGCACCACTTGAAAGATTTTGCTGACTGGCAAAGTGCCCAGCGTAGATAGAGATGACTTTGTCGCGCTCGACAAAATCTCCGGGGCGAGCTCCTAGCGGTATTAAATGGAAGGGCTGAATACCTCGAGTTACCCATGAAATCCACAAAAGCCGCAGACCAGAGAGCTCTGATCTGCGGTGATGTTGAGATTCAATCTTGAATCGGATTACTCCGCTGGAGGCGGAGGAGTGCCGCCATCGGGAGGAGCGCCCGGTCCACCCGGTCCACCCGGTCCTTTTGGACCGCCTTTGCCCCGTTTACCACCAGGGCCATCCGGGCCACGAGGACCGCCGCGTCCCATCATCGGCGGAAGTTCCTCGCCAGCGGCACGCGCTGCGGCGACTTCTTCGGGGTCGAGTTTGCCATTCTTGTTAGCGTCGTATTTTTCGAGGATAGCCTTGTGCTTGGCCTCCATATCGGTATGCATCACTTCACGCTCCGCATCGGAGAGCTTGCCATCGTGGTCGGAGTCATACTTCTCCAACATTTTTGCCTTTCGCTCCTCGGCTTTGGCTTTCATGGCTTCTTGCATCGCCGTTCTTTCGGCATCGGAAAGTTTGCCATCGTGATCCGTGTCGAATTGCTTGAGCAATTCCGGTGGGATTTCACGCTTTGGACGTTCCGGACGCTTGGCTTCATCTTGTGCCGCCGCGAAAGCGCAGGTTCCGAGAAGGGCTGCGAGTGTGATCAATTTTGTGGTTTTCATCGTCGTTGTGTCTTTTCAGGTTGGAGCCCATTTTACGGTCTCGTCTGACCATCCAACCGCAGTTATCAAAAAAGGTTGCGCAAGATCGAATGGAATGAGTTGCCACACCCGCCGGAGCCGTCTTGGATTCAACCGCCAATGGCCGAAATCCAGCAGCCTCCCGCCCAATCGAAAGCGATCGTCTTTGCCCGGCGCAGCGCCAGCACCCTTTTTCTATGGGCGCTGGTGACGTCCATTTTCATGAGCCGCTATACTTGGGCCTTTCTCGCCCTGATCGGCTTACTGGCAGTCGTCGCGACCGTCGAATATTTCCAGATGCTGCGGGCGGCGGAGGTGAAGTGCTTTTCACGCTTCGGCATCTTGCTGAGCACCCTTTATATCGGTGTGCTCTACTTTCATTTCATGCACGGTGACAATGAAGTTTCATTCGCCGTGGATGCGCTTGCATTGTTCATCGCCATCGCCGGGGCGTTCACGCTTCAACTCCGCCATCCGATTCATGGACTTGAATCGCTCACGGGAGTTGCAACGACTTTGTTAGGATTTATTTACCTCCCGTTTCTTTTCAACTTCACGGCGCGCATCACTTTCATGGTGCCCGACACCGCTGCAGTAAAAGGCGTTGTGGGCGAACATGGCGCATTTCTTCTGGTCTGGCTGCTGGCGGTGACAAAGTTCACGGATATGGGAGCCTACATCGTGGGCTCAATGGTCGGTCGGCACAAGATGATCCCACATGTGAGCCCCGGCAAAACTTGGGAGGGCTTCGGCGGAGCGCTGGTATTCTCGCAAATCGCAGCTTGCGGACTTTACGCGTTGTTTCCCACACAACTCTTCTTTTTCCAGAAGTGGAGCCATGTCGCCTTCCTCGGCTTCCTGCTGGCGGTGCTCGCTGTGATCGGGGACCTTGCGGAAAGTGTGGTGAAACGCGCCCTCAATGCCAAGGACTCGGGTAAAATACTGCCCGGAATCGGCGGATCATTGGACTTGATCGATAGCATCTGCTTCACCGCACCTGCACTTTATTTCTACCTGAAATGGGTCCTGCTTCCCAATACATGAGCGCCCCACACAAACGCCGAGTCGTCCTGCTGGGGTCCACCGGCTCGATCGGAACATCCACCCTCAAGGTGGCCCGGGAACTGCCTGAACAAATCGAGATCATCGCGCTCGCCGCATTTGGAAATATCGAAAAACTCGCAGACCAAGCACGCGAAACCGGTGTTCGCCACGTCGCGCTTTATGATGCGTCCAAAGAATCCGCGCTGCGCGCCTTGCTGCCTGAAAATGTGATGCTCCACATCGGCGCGGAGGGACTTACCGAGCTCGCCACATTGGCGGAGGCGGATATTGTGCTCGTCGCGATCGTCGGCACTGCCGGGCTTTTTCCCGCACTCGCTGCCATCGAAGCAGGCAAGGATCTGGCAATCGCATCCAAGGAAATCCTCGTCATGGCGGGCGAAGTCATCACCACCGCCGCCCGGCGACGTGGCGTGCGACTACTGCCTGTCGATAGCGAGCACAACGCGATCTATCAATGTCTCGACGGCCATCGCGGCGGCGAGAAGGAAATTTCACGGCTCATCCTAACCGCCTCCGGAGGGCCATTTCGCACGCTCCCCGCGGATCAATTGGCGCACGTCACGCCGGCGCAGGCACTCAAGCATCCGACATGGGAAATGGGACCCAAGATCACCATCGACTCAGCGACGCTTTTCAACAAGGGCCTCGAAATGATCGAAGCCCGCTGGCTCTTCGACATTGGCATGGAACGCATTGATGTGATCGTCCACCCGCAAAGCATCGTGCACTCCATGGTCGAGTTTACCGATGGTTCGGTCCTCGCGCAGCTCAGCCGGACGGACATGTGCTTTCCGATCCAATACGCGCTCACCTGGCCGCAGCGCGTGAAAGGGGGCCTGCACCCGCTGGATTTCACCGCCCTCGCCAAGCTCGAATTCGAAGCACCGCGCGGTGAGGATTTTCCCGCTCTCGGTCTCGCCCGCCGCGCGGGGATCACCGGTGGCACCCTGCCGGCGGTTTTCAATGCCGCGAATGAGGTCGCGGTGGATGCATTTCGCGCGGGAGCAATCCCCTTCCCCGGCATCTGGCAATGCGTCGCGGCCGCCATGGATCAGCACGAGGTCAGCCCGTCATGCACGCTTGAATCGGTGGTTGCCGCCGACCAATGGGCGCGTGAAGCTGCAACGGCCTTTTGCGCTGCGTGCGAATGACGTTTTTCGAATTTCCTCCATCCTTGAGTGCCTGTTACACTTCCCCATATGAACCGCTTGAGTCATCTCATCGCCCTTTTTCCCCTCCTGATCGCTTCCAGTTCGGTGGCATCTCCGGCAGATGCCTCGCTGATCCAGAAAAACTATCAGCTCGCAGTGGACAAGTGGACGCTGGAGATGCGCGTGACCACCAGCCAGGACGAAAGGCTCAAGACATGGGACCAGCGCCCGGATGCCGCCACTGCCGCCCGGAAAATGTGGGAGCAAATCGGCGGCTCTCTCAACGAGGAATGGACGATTGAGCCTGCCGCATGGTTTCTCCGGAACACCCAAGGGCTGATCACCACCAACCCTAATGGATCCACCGTGCCCACCTTTGCCAAGGAAAACGACGCCATTCGCAAGGCCATCGAGACCTCCCACATCCACAGCGGCAAGCTCACCCCCATTTGCATGGCCCTCGTGGCCAACCAAGACCCGCGCTCTCTCGCGATTCTTGAGAAAATCCAGGCGGGCCATCCCGATAAAAAAATCCAAGGCGTCGCCGCACTTGGAGCGGCCATGCAGCTCAAAGCCATAGGCGATGATCCGGAACTCATGAAAAAACGCCTCACCTACCTGCGCAAGGCGATCATTCAAAGCTCCGACGTCGAAGTCAACGGAACCACGGTTGCCAAAATTGCAGAGGATGAGCTCTACATCATCCGTTTCCTCACCAAAGGCCGCGTCGCTCCTGATCTGGCAGGTGTGGATTCTGCAAATCACCCGCTCAGCCTATCTACTAACAAGGGAAAGGTGGTTGTTCTGCTATTCTGGAGCAGCAGCGATCCCGATGCCACCCGCGTCATTGAAATCACCGCCGCCATGGAAAAGAAATTCAAAGGTCGTCCGTTAGTCATCATCGGAGTCAATCATGATCCTTCCGAAAAACTCCGCGCCATGCAGGCCGATAACACTGTTACGTGGAGTAACTTTTCCGATCCTGAAAACAAGCTCTCCGCGGAATACCGGGTCGGCACATGGCCGCTTGTTTACGTGCTCGATGGCGAACGCAAGATCCACTATGCGGGCGCTCCCGGTTCATTTGTTGAGCTAACGGCGGAAGCGCTTGTGGCGGAGATCAAGTGAGGTCATTTGTGGAATACCATCGAGCCATCCTTGAAGTCGGCTTGAATAATGTCTCCGTCGAGGAACTTACCCTCCAGCACATCGAGACTGAGAGGGTCCAGCAGCAGGTGTTGGATGGCTCGTTTCAAAGGACGCGCACCATAGACCGGATCGTAGCCTTGATTCCCTAGATACTCCTTGGCGGATTCAGTGAGAGCAAGACCGAGACCTTGCTTCGCGAGGCGCTTGCGAACACGGCTGAGCTGAAGATCGACAATCGTGGCGAGTTCCTCGCGCTTGAGGCGATCAAAAATGATGATTTCATCGATGCGATTCAGGAACTCGGGACGGAAGTGCGCACGCAGGGCTTCGGTCACCTTGGCCTCGCGCTGCTCGGCATTTTCCTCGTGGAGGATGAATTGCGATCCTATGTTAGAAGTCATGATGAGCACCGTGTTACGGAAGTCCACGGTGCGGCCCTGCCCGTCGGTGATGCGGCCATCGTCGAGCACTTGCAGGAGGACGTTGAAAACATCCGGGTGAGCCTTTTCAATTTCATCGAAAAGAACGACCGAATAGGGTTTGCGTCTAACCTGTTCGCTGAGTTGACCGCCTTCCTCGTAGCCGACGTATCCAGGAGGCGCTCCGATCAAACGGGCGACGCTGTGTTTTTCCATATACTCTGACATGTCAATGCGGACCATGGCTCCCTCATCATCGAACAGAAACTCAGCAAGGGCTTTGGACAGTTCGGTTTTTCCGACACCGGTGGGCCCGAGGAAAATAAAGGAGCCGATCGGGCGGTTCTCATCCTGCAATCCGGCGCGGGCGCGGCGGACCGCATTGGCGACGGCCTTGATGGCTTTTTTCTGGCCAACGACACGATCCCCCAAGCGCGCTTCCATGCTGACGAGCTTTTGTTTTTCACCTTCCTGAAGTCGGTTTACCGGTATGCCCGTCCAGGATGAAACGACCCGGGCAATGTCTTCTTCGGTGACTTCCTCTTTCAACATGGCCCCGTTTTTCTGGAGCGTCGTGAGGTGGTCCATGGCACCTTCAAGCTCGCGATTGGCTTCGGGAAGATCGCCATAGGTGATTTGCGAAGCACGCGTTAGATCACCAATGCGTTGGGCACGTTCGATCTCAATTTTAAGATTTTCAATCTTCTCCTGGGAGGTGCGGACGCGGTCGATGATGGCCTTTTCATTCCGCCACTGAGCCATCATCCCCGAGGATTTCTCACGAAGATTCGCCTGCTCTTCCTTGACCTTGTCGAGGCGGGCGGCGGACGCCTTGTCGGTTTCCTTTTCGAGGGCTTTCTTTTCCATTTCCAATTGGAGGATCTGGCGTTCCAACACGTCGATTTCAGTGGGCATGGAGTCGAGCTCGATCTTCAAGCGCGAGGCCGCCTCATCCATGAGGTCAACCGCCTTATCCGGCAGAAAACGATCAGAAATATAACGGTCTGATAGAGCCGCGGCAGCAACCAAAGCTCCATCCTGGATGCGGACGCCGTGATGGACTTCATACCGTTCCTTGAGCCCGCGCAGAATCGCGACAGTATCTTCCACTGACGGCTCACCCACCATGACGGGCTGGAAACGACGCTCTAGGGCGGCGTCTTTTTCAATGTGCTTGCGGTATTCGTCCAGCGTGGTGGCACCGATGGCATGGAGCTCCCCACGGGCGAGCTGGGGCTTGAGCAGGTTTGCCGCATCGACAGCACCCTCGCTGGCACCGGCCCCGACAATGGTGTGAAGCTCGTCGATGAAGAGGATGATCTGGCCTTGGGAATCGGTGACTTCCTTGAGAAATGCTTTCAGGCGCTCTTCGAATTCACCGCGGTATTTCGCCCCGGCTAACATGCTGCCGATGTCCATGCTGATGACGCGTTTGTTCTTCATCGAGTCCGGCACATCGCCAGAAACAATTCGGCGGGCGAGGCCTTCAACGATGGCGGTCTTTCCGACTCCTGGCTCGCCGATGAGCACCGGATTATTTTTGGTGCGGCGGGAAAGGACCTGAAGCACCCGGCGAATTTCGTGATCGCGGCCGATTACAGGATCGATTTTACCTTCGCGCGCACGGGCGGTTAAATCCGTTCCGTATTTCTCCAACGTCTGATATTTTCCCTCCGGCGAATCGTCGATGACTTTTTGGGAACCCCTGACGCTGGTAATGGCTTCGCGTGCTTTCTTCTCATCAAGGCCGGCTTCCTTGAGGAGCTTTCCGGCAGGTGAATCCCCTTTCAAAGCGCCGAGGATAAAATGTTCGACGCTCAGATAGTCATCACCGAGCGATTCACGGACGACATCGGCGGCATCCAACGTAGAGCGCAGTCCCACGCTGATCTGCGGCTGGGTGGAAGCGCCTTGCACGCTCGGTTCGCGGGCGAGCGCGGTGGCGACGGAGGCTTTAAGTCGAGCCACATCGACCCCCGCTTTTTGCAGGATCGGCGCGGTGATGCCGCCTTCCTGCTGGAGCAGGGCGAGCAAGACATGGGCGCTTTTCAGCTCCGAGTGGGCGGATTTCGAGGCAATGCTTTGAGCGGATTGAAGCGCCTCTTGAAGTTTCTGAGTGATTTTTTCCAGTCCCATAACGATTAGTCTACGTAACTTCCAGAGAGAGTCCAATTAAGTTTCAATGCGCCGTTTGCGCATTTTCCAGCATGGATTGTCCATGCCCTCGATCACTCAGCCGCGCTGGCGGATAGGGATACCTCCCAATCATTTCCCTAAAGGCAACGGGAGCTGGGCACGATCGAAAAGTCCCGCTGCAAAGATTGAAGAAGCCCCCTTATTTCAGAGGCTCGGCGGCTTCATCATTGCCGTAGAAACTTTTGATATAGCCGTATTCGACGAGAGTATCCTGCCATGGCGCGATCGCGTTGGGATCTTGGAAAATACGCCCGGCGATTGCCAGCCATTCTTCCGCTTTGATCAGATCGTTCGCATCGTAGGCGAGCGCCGCCTGCGCATAATAGTAGAATGGAGAATCATCGAGGAAATCGTATTTACCGGCAAGGATCGTCGCCTCCTCATTCATCCCAAGCTTCTTCTTGCAGAGGAGAATTTTGAATTCCACCAGACGTCCCAAAGCCGTGTTATCCTCCGGCAGCTGTTTTAAAATCTTCACCAAAAGGTCATGTGACTTCTGCCATTGCTTGGTGCAGAAATAGACCTCCGCAATGTTGAATTCGATGCTCGGATTGTCCTTCGCTAAAGTAGCGGATTTTTGGAATGCAGTGAGCGCCTTATCAAAGGCCCGCATCTCCACGAAGCAACTGCCTCGCATGTTTAGAACCTCCGGACTATCGGCAAAAATCTTTTCCGCCTTGTCCACTTCTTCGAGGGTTTCAAAAACACGCTTCTGCTGGAAAAGCCGGTTCGCCTCGCCGAGGTGTTTGATGAATTCCTTGCGGCTTTCTTCGGGGAGATTGAGGAACGCCTGCTGATTCGGAAGAAGCTCCTGTTTGGGTGCAACCGGCGTTTTTTCGGACGAGGCGGGCTTGGTTTGGGCCACCAGCGGTGTCAGCGAAACGAGGAATGCGAGGAGTGGAATTGCTTTCATTTGGCGTTTGATTGGAAGGAAACTAGACGCTGAATTTACAAACGGCAAGCCGTCGTTCAATCGGTTTTTTGTCACCAATTCGCCACCAAGTTGCGGAATCTCGATTTTTCCTTTTGCCCTTGTCCACACCGGGTGTTTTCTAAACGCGCGCATGAAAATCGGCCTCGCCCAAATCAATCCCGTCGTCGGAGACTTTCCTGGCAACGCAAAACGAATTCTCGCCGCTTACCGCGAATGCTTGGAAGCCGGTGCCGACCTGGTGATCACTCCGGAGCTCTCACTGGTCGGCTATCCGCCACGGGATCTGGTTTTCAAATCGCAGTTTGTCCCGAAATGCCTGCAAGCGCTCGACTACCTCGCCGGGGAAATTCGAAAAGTCCCCTTGCTGGTCGGCTACGTGGATCACAACCACCCGGCCCGCCCCGGGAAACCCTTTCGCAATGCCGCTGCTTGGCTAAGCGACGGGGTCATCCAACACCGGATTTGGAAAACCCTGCTGCCAACCTATGATGTGTTCGACGAGCGCCGCTATTTCGAACCCGGTGAGTCGAGCGAGCCAATTTCATGGAACGGCATTCGAATCGGCGTCACCATCTGTGAGGACATTTGGACCGAGGACTATCTGCAACGCCCCTTCTACGACCGCGATCCAGTGGACGAACTCAGCGCGAAAGGCATCGATCTCCTGCTCAATCTCAGTGCCTCCCCTTTCCACCTCGGCAAGCCCCTCCTCCGCCGCGCCATGATCGGCGGGGTCGCCCGGAAAGCAAAAGTCCCGGTCATTTATTGCAACGCCGTCGGAGCGAATGACCAACTCGTGTTCGACGGCCACTCGCTCGTCGCCGATGCCAACGGCCGCATCGCCACGCAACTCCCCGGATTCGAGGTGGCCTGCAAAGTGATCGACCCGTTTCTGACCGTGGAAACCGAGACCCCATTCAGCGACTCAGACCCCGAGCAACTCTACCGTGCCCTCGTTCTGGGAGTCCGCGATTACGTCACCAAATGCGGATTTTCCAGCGTCTGCCTCGGCCTCAGTGGCGGGATCGATTCCGCACTCACCGCTGCCATCGCTGCCGATGCGCTCGGCCCGGAAAATGTTGTCGGCCTCACCATGCCCAGCCCCTATTCGTCGCGTGGAAGTGTGGACGACTCCTTTGCCCTCGCGAAAAACCTCGGTATCCAATGCGCCGAGGTGCCGATCCGTGACGCATTCGAGGCCATCAAGGAGACCATGCAGCCGCTGTTCGCCGGAAAACCCGAAGACGTCACCGAGGAGAACATGCAGGCCCGCATCCGTGGGCTAATGCTCATGTCCCTCTCAAACAAGGACAACCACTTACTGCTCACCACCGGGAATAAAAGCGAGCTCGCCGTCGGCTACTGCACGATCTACGGCGACATGTGCGGCGGCCTCGCGGTCATCTCCGACCTACCGAAAATCCGTGTTTACGAAGTTTCCCGCTGGATCAACCGCGAAAGGGAAATCATCCCGTGGAACACCATCGAAAAGCCCCCAAGCGCCGAGCTCCGGCCCGATCAAAAGGACCAGGACACACTCCCACCCTACGAAGTCCTCGATAAAATCCTCGAACTCTACGTCGAGTGCCAGCTCTCTTCCGATGAAATCATCTCTCGGGGCTTCGAGGAATCCACCGTCCGCTGGATCCAGCGCCGCGTCGATCTCAACGAGTGGAAGCGCCACCAAGCTGCTCCCGGCCTGCGCGTGACTTCCAAAGCCTTCGGCATTGGCCGCCGCATGCCCATCGTCCAGAGATTCATTGGCTGAGGCAAATTCGCCGCTTTTCCTGCCC
>JBDTNJ010000554.1:0-1605 GCA_039933825.1 Luteolibacter sp. | reverse complement strand
CCACCAGCCGATAGGGAGTTTTCCCTCAGTGATCGTGCCGGATCTTGCGATGGATGCGATGCGCCGATCTGCTTCGGTGATGCGCTGGAGCATGTCCGCGTCGTTGTCTGCCTCGACGACGATACCAAGCGATTTTCCGCTCCAACTTGGGAAATCTTTCTGGATACGCTCGAAGGATTCCATCGCATTACTGTGGCGCGGACGCATGATTTTCGAGTCAAACTCAGCACCAGGCATGCCGTGGATCAGCAGCACGGCAATTGCGGAGAGAACGAGTGCGCCAGTGATGTACCATGCCAGTTTGTGGCGTGGGAGAAATTTCCCGGAACCCCTAGCAGGCGCACGGTCCACCCCGAACTTCGCAACAAAAGGCAGATAGATAACCAACATTAAAATGCCAGCCGCTGCCAGACCGATGGCGACAATGGTGCCGAGCTGGGCCATGCCGGGGAGCCCTCCAAGGTTGAGAGCCATGAAAACGACAGTGGTCGTAATGGCACCGCACATTACAGGCGGGCCGGAGGATTTGCGCAGCTCGACCTTGTCATGCCCGGCGAGCTTGGCTTCCTGACAAATCACCAGCCCGTAGTCCACGGCGAGGCCGATGAGGATTTCGATGGAACTCAGGGCCATGATGCTGAGTTCACCATAAAGCCAGCCAGCGAGCCCCAGCGCGACGGCGAAAACAATGACAAGCACTCCCACAAGCCCTAGCAGAAGACTAAAGCGCCGCTGCATCCACCAAAAAAGGATCCCGATCAATCCCAGCGTAATGCTGATGGAACCGCTCAAATCGTATTCCATCGCCACGCCAATCTCAGAAGAAAATGCTGGCTCGCCGGTGAGACGGACATTCAGCCCCTTGCCCTCGCCCGCCTGCCAGGTGGCGGTGGAAGCGCGGATTTTTTTCAGCCATGCATCGGCCTGGCGATAGCCTTTGATCTCGCCCGGGGCATCCGCGAAAAGCAGATGCGAGCGCCCATCGGGACTTTCAAATGCCTCGCCACCTTGCTCCGAGGAGGTGAGAGCGGTGACGGCTGGGTGATCGAGAAAACCAAAGGGATCGTGCGCCAGCATCACCATCGACAGCCCTTCCATCGCAGTGCCGATTTTATCTAACGATGTTTTCACGGTGGCGTTGGAAGTCGCCGGAGAAAGCCGCGCCGCCTGCGCCTGGGTGGCGGCGGGATCACCATTCAGCCAGAGATAGGCGAGCAGCTCGGCGATGCCTTCCGGCTCGTCACTCCAGCGCGGTTTCCAACGGGCACGCTTCACCGCACCATCGGCCTTCAGGTGCTTTGCCAAGGATTCCGCAGCTGTCGGCATGCTCCCTTCATCCGCCTCGCCACCTTCGATGAGCATGATCAGCTCGTTGTCGCGGGAAAACGCTTGGTGGAACGCTTTCAGGCCCTTCACCTCGGGCAGATCGGCGGGCATCATGGAGAGGATGTCTGTATCGAATCGCAACCGTAACAAGCCGGACGATGCCGCTAGAATCGATACAACAAGAATGAGTGGAACAGCCAAGCGGCGCAGCATGCCCCCACTCAATCGATAAATCTCGGAAACGGAAAACCGAAATTCAAATTACTTGCCTGACAGAAA
>JBDTNJ010000553.1:0-10014 GCA_039933825.1 Luteolibacter sp. | reverse complement strand
ATCGCTGTCCACTTTTGCTCAAACAATTAAATCCACTTTTGCTCAGTCGCCGACACCAGCCAAGATTGATCTTGGCACCAGCGGTTGGTTGGGTAGTATCGGAATTAACTTCATCCCCCCATGTTTCGCCTTCAACTACTCCCGCTTCAGACCGTGCCGGGTGGTCTGAGTCATTCACTAACCTGAAAACTGAATCCGTGGCTAAAATACTACTTCGTCTCGCCGCCGCCTTGCTCATCCTCACCGGTCTCGGGACCGTGGCTTTCTATTTCCTCGGTCCGCCCGCCACCGGTGCGCTCCACTGGGACCCGCCCGTGGTGAAAAAATCGCTGATGACCTTCGCTTACAAGGTCTATGGAAACCCGGCCGCACAGAACGGCCGGAACTTCGTTAGCAAGATCGTCCTTCACAACGACGGCAAGGGCATGGTTCGAAATTTCTCCATCAGCTATCAGATTCCTGATTATATTCCATGGACGACCGAGGAAACACACGCGGAAATCCCACCGGGACAGACGATCGTGAAGCTGTTCTATCCGCAGCTTCCTTCAAAGGTGACCCAGCTCGCCAACCAAACGACGGCGACGCTAGAGACGAAAATCCGCTGGTTTGACAAGCCCGGTGAGCCACACGAGGAAATCCTCCGCTCCAATATCGAGCTGCGCGGTGTGAACGAGGTGGAATACACCGATCTCCCGGCGAACGAGCTGCTCACTTGGTATGACATGTTCATCAGCTCGCCCTTCGTCGCTGCAATGGTCACGCCGAATGACCCGGTGGTGAAAGAATACGCAGCACTCCTCACCCAGCGCACTGGCGGCACAACTGCGGGAATCGCCGGCGGAACCGAGGAAATCGTCCGCGTGATGAAGGCGCTTTACGACTACATGTGTGATTCTAACATGCGCTATACCAGTGATCAGGGCGTGCCCTCGACGATCGGTGACATCCACACAACAGTACAGACCGTGCGCATGCCCCGCGATGTGATCATCACAAACCAGGGGCTTTGCATCGAGCTAGCACTGCTGTGGGCTTCCGTCATGGAGCACCTCGGCTTGCGGACCACCGTCGTCTTCCGCCCCGGTCACGCGTTCACGCTCGTATGGTGCGGGGATGGACCGCAGGATTTCATCCCCATCGAGTGTACCGCCATCACGCCGATGGCCGTGGGAGCAAAGGCCCGCGTCCCGTTCGAGGATGCGGTGAAAATGGCCAGTCAGGATCTGCGGGAACAGAAGTATCAGATTTGGCTCAACGTCCAACAGTACCAAGCGCAAGGTTTCCGCCCTCCTGAATTGCCAGCTATCGATATCGACAAGATCAAAAACATCCTCGCCAGCAGGCAGGTCCGTGAGAGCGGCGGTGGCGGAGAAGTTGCCCAGGAAGCGGAGAGCAAGGAGCAGCCGCTGCCGGAAGGCTTCGTCCGTTGGGCTGGTGCCAACGGCCTTGTCTCGATGGCGATCCCGTCCTACTGGGCGCGCATGGAAAATCCTCCCGTCGCGGGGATGGTCTTCACTGCCCAAGACGCTCAGACTTCCGTGGCAGCCAACGTGTTCTATTTTCCAAATTTGCAAACAGCCAAGGACGCCATGACTGCCGCGCAACGAGGTGTCGCCGCAGCAAGCGGTGCCAAGGTACGGGTCGGAAACACCCAGCAGAAGGGCGATGCCACCATCTATTCCGGCACCACCCTCACCTCCATGGGCACGAACTCCTGGGTTGGGATTTTCCAGCCCACCGCGAATGGTGTCGTCGGCGTTTTTGTTGGTGCGGCCAAAGCTCAATTTGATAGAAACCAGCAGATGATCCAGACCCTCATCCAACACACCCATATCGGCGGGGCGGAATGAGACACTCCAAAATTCCGACGCTATGAAAATCCGGCTATCCATCCTCATCCTCGTTTCAGGCGGCGTGAACCTCGTCTCGGCCCAGCAGTCTGAATCTGTCAGCCGCACCATCAACCAGGTCTATCAAATCGACTCGCTTGGCGACGCGGAGATCGAGGTGACCTTCCAATACAGCGCCAGCCAATGGGCGACTTGGAAGGAACAATATGGAAATCGCCCGGACATCGTCCTGCGGGACATGCGCTACAACATGGCCACCTCGGTGTTGGAAAATTTCAGTCTCGAAAAGGACGACGTCCAGCGTCGCGCGACCGGCAAGGTGAAAGCCCGCGCACTTGCCCGCTATCGGAATTCCGGACAGTTCATCATCGATGTGCCGAAGGAAATGAAACTCGTTACTGGTGAGAACCGCGATTGGATCTTTAGCTTTACCAACTCGGTCAACGGCGAGATCGTCAGCCAGACCCTTCATGCGAAACTTCCCGCTAACGCCCATGACGTGCATTTCGGCTCGGGCGGAGATTTCGACAACCTCACCTACACGCTCGATCTCCCCGATTCCAAATCCAAAACCCCTCTCACCGCCGGAATCTCACTTGTAGCTCTCGGAGCACTCCTTGGCGGAGCCTCACTTTTCACGCGGAAAAAACCGATTACCATCGTCATCGCTCCTGAGCCGTCCCACAGCCCGCCGCCGCAACCACCCGCGCTGCCTCCGGTTTCTTGAATGGGTCGGCGGGTCTATCCGGCAGAGCGTTCAGCAGAATTTGGTGTGTTTCACCACCGGTTCCACCGCCGGATAGGGATTGAAGCGGCCGGATAGATCGGAGAGGAAAACCAGTGAATCGCCGCCGATAGCACCGGAGGAATCGGTGGCGCGGACTTCCAAGGTGTGCTCGCCTTTGGGAAGTGTATTACCGGGGAGAGGACCAGTGGCGTTGTTTTCAGTCATTTTCACGTCGGACCAAGCGCCATCATCGAGCCGGGCTTCCACCGAGACGATGGGCAGCGCCGACCAGAAGCGGGCGCTCCATTGGTCTGGGCCGGTGACAATGTGCCCGGCCTTAGTGGACAAAATGAGGCGGCGCGGGTGGGTGATTTGCACGGCCGGGCCTTTGTCGTCCACGCTGCGGTAGGTGACAGCGAGGTCGTCGCCATCAAGTGTCACAATGGAGTAACCCGCTGGGCCGCCCTCGGGCTCGCCGATGGAGCGGGTGGCGATGTAGAGGTTTTTCCCGTCGTTTGCCATTTGTCCGTAATGGGTGTGACCGGCGAAAAGGGCGTGAATTTGGCGGGTCTGCATGATTTCCCGCCACTCGCTCATGCCCGGTACTGTGGCGTAGTCTTCCCAGATTTGGAATGGATAGTGATGTTGGAAAATCACGACCCGCTCATTGCGGGCGAGTGCAGAATCGACCTCGTAACGGAACCAAAGGAGCTGCTCCGTGGAAATGCCGAGCGGTTTGCTCTGCATGGTGTTGAGGCAGATGAAACGGAATCCGCGCAGGCTGAAGGCTTTGTAAGTCGCACCGATGTTGGTCTGATAGGCATGGTTTCCTGGATCATGATGCGCATCGTGATCGCCAACGAGGGCGTGCCAAGGAACCTGGAGCCGTGAAGTGACTTCGTGAAACAACGCCCACTCGCCATCGCGGGCGTGTTGGACGTTGTCACCGGCGAATTGCACGAAGTCCGGCTTGATCAGGGTGTTGACTTCCTCGGCCATCCAAAGCGCTGCCTTGTGATTGTCGCGTTCCGGGAAGTCGAGATGAAGGTCGCCGGGCCAAACGAAGGTGATGGGGGAATGGTTCATGGGGAGTGCGGGATTCTGATTTCTTTTCTGTCTATCAACTATCAACTCCAAACTTCTTCATCAGCCGGTTTCGGCGCTGCTTGCGAGTTCCGCGAAAACGCCATTGAGTGCTAACAACTCATCGTAAGTTCCTTTCTCGGCGACTCGGCCCTGGTCGAAGACGAAGATGCAATCCGTATCCCGCAGGGTGCTCAGGCGGTGGGCGACCATGATCACGGTGTGGGATTGGCGCGCCTCGTCGATGGCCGAGCGGACTTTTCGCTCGCTGATGTTGTCGAGCGCGGAAGTGCCTTCATCGAGAATGAGAACTGCGGGATTTTTCAAAAACATGCGGGCGATGGCGATGCGCTGCCGCTGCCCGCCTGATAGGTTTCCGCCGCGCTCCGATAGAATCGTATCATAGCCATGGGACATCTCCAGAATATCATCGTGGATGTAGGCACGTTTGGCGGCGGTTTCGACTTCGTCTGGAGTAATTTCGCCGCAGCCGTAGGCGATGTTATCTCTAACGGTGCCGGAGAAAACAAAGGGCATCTGGCTCACATAACCGATGTGTTTCCCGATGTCCTCGCGGGACAGCACGCCGATGGGCACGCCCCCCACGCGGACCTCTCCGCTGCTGGGATGGAGAAGCCGCAGCATGGCGCGGAGCCAGGTGCTTTTGCCAGAACCCGATGGCCCGGCGATGCCAATGGTCTGGCCTTGGAGGATGTCGAGATTCACTCCATCGAGAATGCGGCGCGGGCCTTGAGGCGTTTTGTATTCCACTTCCAGATCGACACAGGAAAGAAGGGGAACCGAGCCATCGAACTTGGGCGGGCGCAGGGTGCATGCGCCGAAGCTCTGGTCCACCGGCTGCTGTAACATGTTCAGCAGGACATTGACTTGCAGGCTGGTTTCAAACGCTTCATCCAAAATGCGATGCACGTCCTTAAGTGGGCGCATGATGTTGAGAAAGAGCATGGAAAATGTCAGCACACTGCCAAACGCCATTTCACCCTGAGAGGCCAGATAGATGCCGTAGCTGATAATGCCGACGTGGAAAAGATTCTCGTTCACCGATTTCAACCAATCAAATCCGGCCATCGCACGATGGTGTTTGAGCTCTCGAAAGCGGCGGGCTTCGGCGGCTTTTTCCACGCGCCCCATTTCCTGCCGATAGGTATTTGCTGCGCGGATGTATTCGAGTCCGCCGAGTTGCTCGACCAGTGTGCCATCAAGGCTTTCCTTCGCCTGCATCAGGGTAAAACGGATGCCGCGCTGTGACATGACCTGCCAGATGGTGATACTGATGGCGATGGGAACGACAGCCAACATGAGCAGGCCGACGCGCCAGTTCGCGTACAGGGCGGCGATGATGGCGAAGGCTCCTGTCAGAAGCGCGGGGATGGCATCGGTGAAACTGATTTTAAGAAATTTCACATAGCCTTCCACGCAGCGGGAAATCCGGCCATGCAGCGAGCCCACACGCTCCGCCGCCATCACGCCGAGGTCCACCTTCAGCAAATGGCCGACGAGGCGGACCATCATGTCCTTTTCGACACGGGTGGTAGTGTTCTGGACGACCCAACGGCGCGCGTAGTTCAGGCTTTCTTTCAATACATAGGCCCCCGCTAACAAACTTAGTGAAGTGACCGTGTAGCGTGTGAGATCCGCACTGATGGCTCCCTTGAGCGCGAGCACCTTGTCGAACACTTGGCCGATGACGAGCGGGATTCGGGTCTCCACATACGCGCATGCGGCCATGATAAGGACGGCGGCGGCGAAGCCCTTTTTATCCGCTTTCGGCACTAGGGCCCAGATCTGTTTGCGCCGGGACCAAACTCCAGACAGATCTCCAGTTAGAGAACGATTGGCATCAGGTGGAGGAGGCACGGGTATCAGTGGACGAAGGTGAAATAGACGCTGTAGAAAACCAACATGAAGAGAGAGAACGGCACGCCGAATGCCAGATAGCGGCTGAAGGTGATGGTGTGCTCGGCGTCGTTGAACTGCTTGCTTTCCTCCGCCAGAATGATACCTGCCGAAGCGGCGGTGACCAGCGAGCTGCTACCCGCGCAAATCCCGCCGCCCAGCGCCCATGCGGCGGAGTGGGAGGGATCGAGTCCGTGGATCGGCACGGATACCGCCGTCGCCCATGAGGCGGCCTCCGTGAACATCGTGCCGAAATAGCCGGTCACAGCGATCATTCCAGGTGCGGCCTTGGCGGCGATGAGTTGCGCGTAAAGTTCATTTCCGATCCATGAATTCGAAACGCAACCGGCAAGAATAAAGATCGCCGCGAACGATAGATAAACCTCGAATCCAAGCGAGGTGAGCGTGTGATAACGCTCGGTTTTCCTCTCCAGCAGCACCGCCGCCAAAATCGTCGCCGCGCCGATCACGATGGCGAGCGGGGGGAAAACCACATGCAGGACAATGAACAGCACTAACAAGGTCAGTCCCACGGATAGCAGGCGGCTGTCGATGGCGAGATCTGCTTGCGCCCGTTTCCAATCCGCCGCTGTTTGGGCGACTTGGATGGTATAGAACGGCACTTGTTGCGCTCCACTCTTGCGGGTGCGCGCACCCATGCTGCGTTTTGTTAGTATGATCGAAACCAGAATGAGCGCGGTCATCACGATCAGGTTCGCGGGCAGCACTTCCTTCATGAAATCCATCGCTGTCAGCCCCCAGGTGCCGGACTCGATGATGTTTGGAGTATCTCCCCAGCGGGTGGAAAAACCGCCGAGATTGCTGGCAACCAAAGCTGCACTGAGTATCCAGCGGGAGGGTACTTCATACGAGGCACAGAGCCGGATGATCACCGGCGTCATGATCAGGATAGAGGTGACGTTGTGCATCAACCCGGCCGTGACATAAGTCGTTAGGAGAATGACCGCGACCATCAGTGGAATGGTGAGACGGGGATGGCGCAGGCGGATTTTTCCCAACTGATGTCCTAGCCACGCGGCGATCCATTTAAACCCCTGCGAGCGCTCGATCATGTGTGCAGGAATCGCCACCGCGGTGAAGAGGATGGTGATGTCCGCATAGTGGCTGAAGCCTCCGCGCAGGATGGCTGGAGCGCCTTCCCATTGCAGGATGAGAAACGCCATCGCCACCAGACTCATCGCGAGAGGCAGGGGAATCTCGTAGCGCGTCATTGCGAAGAACGCTGTGAAAAGAATCACCAACATCAACACTCCACCCATCCACGTCATATGCAGGCCGGTGGTGCTGGGCATTACCGCACCGCCGCCGGATGCCATCGCCACGCCGCTGGTTAGGCATAAAAGGGCCATCACCGCTATCAGGAAAATGCCGCTGGAAAATGGGGATCTGTTCATATGAAGGAGACATCGCCGGTGAAGTGAAAAGGAATATCCCGCGGATTGCGGTGCGGCCTGAGGTGGGCGATGAGTTTCACTCCGGCGGGTAGCATTTTCGGTTCCAGTGCATCTGCCACCGAGGCGTCCACGAACAATCCGTCCGGCTTCGCCCCATCGCGGAATGCTTCGAAAACCAGCACTTCCATCGACTGCGCCTTCGTCCGGCAGGCACGCGCGCCTTTCACGGCATGCTCGGTGTATTCGTGCAGGGAGCCATGTGCCGGGCCTTCTTCCGGTTGGAGAAAGGTAACTTCCGCCACGGGCAGAAACAACTGCGGGACATGCGGGGGCAGTGGCAGCACAAGGCCCACTTGTTTCCCCCTGCATTCCGTTAGAAGCGCGCCATTCCGTTTGTGGGCGAGAATTCGGATGTGGACGCTGATCGCATCGAAGGCGAGTCCCATGGGAATGCCTTCCGCCTCCATCATGAGCAGGCGTTCCTCCGCTTCGGGTGCGCCGAACTGCGTGGCATATTTCAACAGGTCCGCCGTGGTTTTCGCTTTTTTGGTATCGATCAACAACCGAAGCACATCCAACAGACTGCTCTCATCCTTGATAGCGGCGGCACCTCGTGCTTCGTGGGGGGTATCACTCATCCGTGCTACAGAACTCTCAAAATGCAGCCCTAGGCGTCAAGCTAATGCGCTCCCAAGTAAGCGGGATCGGCGCGCTCCACGAGGAAAACTCCCAATGGCCCCTTTACGAATCCATCCAGCCGCTGCGAAATCCCGTGCCTGATGATGTCAATCGACCCGCCAGGAAACCCCTCGCCATACGTCCACGCATACACGCATGTCACCGGTTGGTCCTGGATGCGCATGAGCTGATCGTCCGGCTGGAAACTCAGACTGCCCTTCTGCGCATCGGCCATCACCGCCCTTACATACACCTTCACGCTTGGCACGGTTGTTCCGTCCTTTAAGGCATGGATGACGCCTTTGAATTTTCCGTTAGCGAGCGTCGTCGTCCGGCTGGCGAATCCACTGATCGCCTGGTTGAATCCAGACTCCTCCAGACGTTCCAGTTCGCCATTGCTGTTATAGGTTTCCGCCACACGGCTGGCGATGTCCTCATTGATGATGAACGGCGCGGGTTGGCGTTTATCATCACAAATCTCGCGCACCTTGCGGATCATCGTGCCTGCGGCATCCCACTGTTTTTCCGTGCGGATCGTTGCTCCGCCATCCGTTTCCACGTCGCAGCCGGTCTGCCATTCCACCACCGGGTGGCCGACAGCATCGTACTCGGTTTCCGCACCGCTGTGGGCCCAGGGACCGACCCACGGTTTGCCATCCGCGTTCTCGAAGCGCGCCACCAGTTTGATCGTTCTGCCCTCCTCGTTATAGACCGGGCGGGAAATGTAAGCATAAAATTCGTAGCGCTCCGGGTCATGATCGTAGGTGGCCAGTTCACGCAATTCACCGGATAGATTCCATGTGATCACCTCCTTGTGGTGACCGCTCCTGCACCAGGTTTTTTCGCCAGCGCCGTTGAAAAAAGTAGTCCCCAGACGCCATGATTTTCCATCCGGATCGTCTTCATAAGTGGTGCGCCGGATCGCCCAGTTGTCCGCGTTGGTGTAGGGCTTGCCGTTCTCGTCCAAGGCCCGCTCTTCGATCACATTTCCGCGTGGGTCGTAGAGGTATTTCGCTGTGGTCACTTTCGCCGCGGTGACGGTGACCTCTGTCGGATAGCCACGCTCCTCGTAAACGAAGTTCATTTTTGAAACCAGTTGCGGCGGGCCATCCGCCAGGACTTTGGAATAGGCAATTTCAGTAAACTCTCCACGCTCGTTGCGTTTGTTTTCCAAGATTCCCCATGCTTCCGGCAGGCCATTGCACGGTTTGCCCGTCGCATCCAGCCGGTGCATGCGGAGGAGATTTCCCTGCCCGTCAAAATCCGAGGTCACCGCCGCGATCCCATTCCATAGCAGTGCTTTTCCATGGCCATCCTGGAAATCGGCGCGGATGATGCAGTCGGATTCATTCCAAGTGTAGGCTGCGGCGACCATGCCGGTGCGGTTAGGCGCGGCTTCGTCATCCTTTCCAAGATTGGTCACAGTCACGACCCTCTCTTTCGCATCACGGTCGAATTTGTAGCCATAGACGCCCTCGCGATTGACCGCCGGAATTCCCGAGCTGGTTTTGAAATGTACCATCACTTCCTTGCCCGCCGCATCCCGCTCCAGCTCGATGTTGGTGGCGAGCCGA
Organism: Luteolibacter sp.; assembly: GCA_039933825.1. Taxonomy (GTDB): domain Bacteria; phylum Verrucomicrobiota; class Verrucomicrobiia; order Verrucomicrobiales; family Akkermansiaceae; genus Luteolibacter. The sequence continues at coordinate 767 of JBDTNJ010000553.1, read as the reverse complement.
TAGGCTCCTTCTTCGAAACCAAATGCGTTCACAAACCTTCCCTGAGCTGATCTGTCACTCCTCCCGAACCTGCGATCCGGAATCATGCGCCAGGTGATGTGGTGATTTCGATCCCGCCCGACGACTTCCAGCAGATCATCCCCGGAAAACGCATATTCGATTTTCGTTGTTTCCTGCAAGCGCTCGTCAGGATTCTGGGCACCGTTGCTTCCCTCCAGCCAGTTAGGTAGAAAATCACCGCCGATGATGCGCCTTGCCGTGGCCGGAAAGCCGCGTGCGTTCAGGAGTTCCACCGAAGTCACCGGTCCCCACCGCCCACGCCGCGTGAGGCGGAAACTCGTTGCCAGATTGCGGGCCTTGTTTTCCGAAATGATCTCCCTCGCCTCCAACAGCCCGAAACTTTGGTCCAATGATCGCGCTAAAGTCACATGCGTGCGTTCGTAAAATTCCCACTGCCACCAACGCAGTGTTCCCGCGCCCACCACCGCGGCCATCAGCAGCATGCCCATCAGGCGCACCGGATGGCGTTTTACCCATTTCACCGTCCGCACGATCTTCGTCGGCGGCTGGGCGAGGATCGGCTCGTTGTCCAGATAGCGGCGCAGGTCTTCGGCCATGGCATCCGCGCTGGCGTAGCGGTCCGCCGTTTCCTTTTGCAGGGCCTTCAGACAAATCGTCTCCAGATCGCGCGGCACTTCCGGGCGATGCCATGCGGGCGAGACCGGATCTTCCTGCAATACTCGCAGCGTGAGCGCCGTGTCGCTCTC
>JBDTNJ010000552.1:0-7249 GCA_039933825.1 Luteolibacter sp. | reverse complement strand
TCCATCATGGAGCCGGGCCCGGAAAATCAGATTGTCCTGTTTGGTGGCTCCGGTCTGCTCCAGAGTGAGTGTGCGAACTGTCTTTCCGCTCAAGCCGGATTCCACGGCAAGCAAACGGGCGCGGCAACGGATGAGGTGGCCGTCATAATCATGAGTTGCCACTTGGGAGGTCTCTACCGCAGCACGGTTGAGGGCGAGGATTTCCCCTGGATTGATCTCCACCGCCTCCGGCAGTCCAGCAGCCCCGGTCTTGCGCACGGTGGCATCACGGAGCGAGCCGATGAAACGATACATAAAGACAAACCCCGCCACCTCGACCCGATCTCCCGCGTTGAGTGCCATCGACGATGTTGTTTCCACCCGCACCGCGTTGATCCCATCCTGCATATAGAGAAACTTTCCGGGAAGCGAGTAGGTCACGGTGCCTTCCACCCGCACTCGGTGCGGACCGAGGGGCTTGGCGCGAAATGGCAGTAGCCGGTCGAGCGTGACCTTGGGCACCACGGCGGGCTGTAGCGGAGGTTTGGTCACAACCAATTCACCCGGCACATTGGAGAACATGCGACTGCCCGTTGCCTCGCCGCGGGTATTGAAACGAGTGGCCGCCACTCCCTGCAGCCGGACCTCGGCATCCACCAATGCTGCCGGGTCCACCGCGACCGCATGGGATACCTGCGCGGTGAAACGCCCTGGATTGGCGTCCATCACCAGAATGACCCAATCGCCTTGCAGATAGAACCTCTGCACCACGGCATTGACTTCGATACGCTGGCAATCGTCCGCTCCGCTGAAAAAACTCGCCCGATTCATGGGAGCACCCGGTGGCAGCGGTTTGGCAGCGAGGATACGCAGTGTGGACGGCAGGATCAACGGGGCGTACCCGCCGGGGTCGATTCGCCCCTCGACCTCAATTTCCATGCCTTCCACAGCTTTGTCCAAAATGGAGTCATCGCCACGCCAAACATCGCTATTGCGGGCCTGGACAAAGTCCACCCAAATCCCACCCGAGTCATTTTGGACCGTTAGATTATCACGGCTATTCCACCAAGTCACCACTCCGCGAATCCGTATCGGCACGGCTTTGGCGATCTCTTCGCGGGACATCACCCGGATGTCCCCGATGCGGGTCAGCGGCTCGGCGGCAAGGGCCACTTCCGGCATTGACCCGATCCAACCGGCGAGGGCGATCAAAATCATCCGGCAGAAGTGCGGGATCGGCAAGTGAACCGTCAACGGGATTTCCGCTGAAGATGGAGTTGTCCAAAAGTTAAATCTGTATGCAAACATCGGACTTGAAGCAAATGAGGCGACCCGGGAATGACCGCCAGAGGCATGGAGGCGAACACCCAAGAAAATTGCGGATTCATTCAATGACGCTTGTCCGCGCGAGCTTGAAATCACCCTGTAGCGGGAGATTTCGCGATGAACCTCCGATCAGAACTTTGAACCCTCCTCGTTCCGCAATCCAGCCATTTTTCTCAGGGGCGAAATAGGCAAAGGCACTTTCATTCAATGGAATGGAAACGGTCTGCGTTTCCCCTGCTTTCAGGAACACCTTTTTGAAGCCTTTCAATTCCTTTTCCGGGCGCATCACGCTGGATTTCTCCGGATGCAGATAGAGTTGCGCGACTTCCGCGCCGTCGCGGGTGCCGGTGTTCGAGATTGCAAACCGCGCGGTGACTACACCACCACCTCCTTCCACCAATTCCAAATGCGAGTAGGTGAAATCCGTGTAGCTCAAGCCGAAGCCGAATGGAAACTGCGGCTCGATATTCTTCGTGTCGAACCAACGATAGCCCACCAGCAAACCCTCTGCGTACGTCACCGTGCCGTTCACACCAGGATAGCCGCTGGAGCCGAACGCATGCGCGGGTGAATCTGACAGCTTTTTGGGAAACGTCGCAGGCAGTTTGCCAGACGGGTTCACGTCACCGAAAATGACCTTGGCGAGTGCGTTGCCGCCTTCCATGCCGGGATACCACGCCTGTAGCAACGCCGGAACCTTGCCGAGCCATGGATCCATTTCCACCATCGTGCCTGCTAGGACAACGACCGTCTTCGGATTCGCCGCAACGATTTTCTCAATCAGTTCGTCCTGGCCGTAGGGCAGCTTCAAGTCGGTGCGATCCACATTTTCGCAGTCAAATCCGATTTCACGGTTCAGGCCGCCGACGTAAATCACCACGTCCGCCACTCTCGCCGCAGCCACGGCGCGCTCCGCCAGTTCCGCGCCGCCATTCTTCTGATAGCCGAGGGAGTAAATCACGTTCACCTGGTTCCCGGCACGTTTCACGATGCCAGCGAGCGGGGTGATTTCATAAAGCGCCTTGATGGCGGAACTGTCATCGCTATGCGATTGCAGGCGCGTTGCGTTCTCGCCGATGACGGCAATGGTTTTCAGCTTTGCAGCATCCAACGGCAGCGCGTGGTTCTCGTTTTTCAGTAGAACAATGCCTTCTTCCGCCACGCGGCGTGCGACGGCTTGGTGCGCGGCGGTGTTGAGCGAACCGGTTTTCCGGCTAGCATCAAGAACGTGAGTGGCGATCATGACGCGCAGGTTGCGCCGGACCTTTTCGTCAAGGCCTGCTAGGGAAAATTCGCCGCTCCGCAATCCGTCGCGATAGGGCTTTGCCAAATAGAAGTCGTCGTATTCCACTCCCTCGGTGCCCATTTCCAAATCCAGCCCGTTCAGCACCGCCTGCTTCGTTTCATGCACGCCGGCCCAATCGGACATCACCAGGCCGGTGAAACCCCACTCGTCCTTCAGGATCCGATCTATCAGATACTCATTTTGGCAACAGTGCTGGCCACGCACCTGGTTGTAAGCAGCCATCACCGTCCACACGCCACCACTCCGCACCACAGCCTCGAACGCGGGTAGATAGATCTCCCGCAGCGCGCGTTCGTCCACTTCCACGTTGATCTTGTCACGATGCGCCTCTTGGTTGTTCACCGCGAAATGTTTCACGCACGACGCGATGTCCTGAGACTGTAGGCCGCGCACATAGCCAGTCCCCATCACGCCGGAGAGAAACGGGTCCTCGCCCAGGTATTCGAAATTGCGGCCGCACAGCGGCGTGCGAAGGATGTTCACTCCCGGCCCGAGCAAGATGTCTTTGCCCCGTGCGCGCGCCTCCTGGCCGATGGCCTCGCCTTCGCTGAATCCGAGTTCGGGATTCCACGTCGCCGCAAGGCAGATCCCGGCGGGCATGGCAGTGGCAAAATCATCTGTATGTCCGGAATTTTCCCAAGTGTCCGGGCCGATGTCCTCACGCACACCATGCGGCCCGTCCGACAACCAACGGCGCGGAATGCCCAGACGCGGAATCGCGGCGGTGGTGAATTTCGAGTCACCGTGAAGCATGGAAACCTTTTCCTCCAAGGTCATCCGCGCGAGCAAATCTTCAACGCGTGTTTCAACCGATAGACTAGCGTCGAGGTATCCGGGCGTTTCAGCGGCAGCGCAGATCGATGCGGCAGCCACGACAAGCCATGTGGTTGCAGCCAGTCGCGAGCCCTTGTTTGGCGCGGGGACTTTGCCTTTTGATGAAGGGGGCATGATTGGGACTTCCGCGCTGCGGTTAGGGCCGAGGCCGCTTGTTTCGAACGAGCCGGCAAGTCCGGTCAATGGGCTAACGAGACTTCGTCAACCGTGAAGGTGTCGCGGAGACTGCGTGCTTTCAGAGATCGAACGAATTGTTCCTTCGACAGCTCCTTTTCGAGAGTGACCACGATGCGAGCGGGTTTGGTGGGCAAAAGGTGAATGAAGTTGTCCGAATACCGCGCCTCTGCACCAGTCACTTCCAGCCACGTCCAAAGCGCAGGGTGCTTCGCGGTTAGGGTGACGGTCCATTGTTTGCCTTCACCGGTCACCTGGGTCTTCAGGTCGGGATCCACCAAAGCCAGGTCTTTCGGTTTGGCGAAGGTGGCTAGATTTTCGGAAACCGATTGGCCGCCGGTCTTGAAGGAGATCCACACCAACAGGTTCGCAGCGCCGTGCTTTTGGACGAGATCCGAAAGGGCGAGTTCCCGGACCTGCAAACTCTTCCGCCCGGGTATCGTAACCTGCTGAGTGCCGGTGAACAGGGACTTGCCGGACGGATCGGTGACGTTCCAACTGATTTCGCCGTTCACCGGCTGTAGGTGATCGCTAGTCACCCACAGGTTGACGGTGCCCTTCGCGGGGTCGGCCACGCCCGTGGCTAACAGCGGTGCGTAGAAATGGCGCGCACGGTAATGCAGGGCCTTCCAGCGGCCGAAATAATCCATCGACGACCACGAGGTCCCGGGCCAGATGTCGTTGTATTGCCAATAGACGCAACCCATGCTTTTCGGCATTTCCCGGCGCCACAGGTTCGCCGCGTATTCGATGCCGTAAGCCTGGTTGATCTGGCTGAGCCAGAGCGTGCTCTCGAAATCCTTGGGCTCGCGGAAATACAGGCGCAGGATATCCATCAGTTTGTTATTTCCAATGGTGCCGTCCTCCTTACCGCCGAGATACATGCGCCCGGAGCGCCCGTGCAGCTTCATGATCGGGGAATAGACGTCATTCCGATCCTCCGGCGAAGTATACGAGGCGATGGTTTGCGGAGCCGGCCAGGATTGGAACCCGAACTCGCTGAGAAACCCGTGGATGTCACCATAGGACTCGAACGATTTTCCTTCGTGCCACACACCCCAGTAATGGACGTCGCCACAATCCGGCGATCCCGTCACATAATCGCTTTGCGGCGCATGGGCCTTCACCACCTCGCCCAGCGTGTCGCGGAACAAGCGATAGTAATCCGCCTCGCTCATCTTGTCCTTCGTCCATTCCTCCTTGCCGCGGAAAAGCATGATTTCGTTGTTGCCGCACCAGAGCGCGATGCTCGGATGGTGGCGCAGCCGTTGCACGTTATCGCGTGCCTCCTGCCGCACGTTTTCGAGAAACGCGGGATCGAATGCCGGATAGGTGCCGCACGCAAATTTAAAATCCATCCACACGCAGATGCCCAGCTCGTCGCAGGCGTCGAACAAGGCGTCGTCCTCGTAACAGCCGCCGCCCCAGAAGCGCAGCGAGTTCATGTTAGCGGCCACCGCGTCCTCCACGTGGCGGCGCATCGCTTCCTTGGAAACCCGGTTGGGAAACATGTCGAGCGGAATGGAGTTGGCTCCCTTGGCGAAAAACGCCACGCCGTTGACTTCGAAGTGCATCGGCTCGTCGCCGCGGGTCGGGATCGCCCGCATGGTGCGCAGGCCGATGCGTTTGGTGCTCTCGTCTAGCAATTTTCCCGCCGGATCGAAGAGTTCCGTTTTCACTGTGTAGAGCGGTTGCGAGCCCATGCCGGCAGGCCACCAGAGTTGGGGCGTCGGGATGGTTAGATCCGCGGTGCACTGGCCCATCGCCAGCGATTGTTCGGCGCTTGCGACTGTCTTGCCATCCGGTCCGGTCACCGTGACACGGGTCTTAAGCGGCGCGGCCAGCGTGGGCGGCGCGGCGGTGGTTTTCACCTGCAAGCCCACGCTGCCGGTCTTCGTGTGATCCTGCAGGATGAGCACATTGTCCAGGCACGCGGTGTCATAACCCACCAATGAAATGCCACGGAAGATGCCGCAAGTGAGCAGCGTGGGACCCCAATCCCAGCCGAAATTGCAAGGAGTCTTGCGGATATAGGCGGCACCCGGGTGAGCCCAAGTCGGCAGCGGACGGGCTTTTTCCTTTTCCGCAATGTATGGCAGGACCGAGTCGAAGCGTACTTCGATCCGGTTCTCCCCAACCTGGATAAAATCGTTCGCCTTGAACTCCCAGGTGCGGAACATGTTGTCCGTTTTGGCGATTTCCCTGCCGTTGATGCGGATCGTCGCGAGCGTGTCCAGTCCTTCGCAACGAAGCAGCACCGTCTCACGGGCCTTCCATTCCGCCGGCACCGTGAAGCTGCGCTGATAGTTCCACGTCCTTTCTCCGATCCACTGGAGGCTTACTTCGTTATCACGGAAAAACGGATCCTCGATCCGCTTTGCCGCGATTAGATCGGTGTGGACGCTGCCGGGAACGGTCGCCGGAAACCAATCGCCGGTATCGCCTTCCGAGACCTGCCATTGCCCGCCAAGGTCCAGGCGTTCCAGCGCTGCCATGCCGGGTTGAAGTCCTGACATCAGCATCAGTAACAGGCATACGCGCCTTAACAAGAATCGGTTCATGGCTTTTGAGGGGCTGGTAGGGTGGCAGTGGAAACAAACAAGGATCAAGGTGTTTGCGTGACCTTGAGGCGGGCGAACTCTTTGGGCAGCCCGGTTGGCAGCGTGTAGGAAATGTCGGGAGATATGTTAGGCGCGTTTTGGGTGACCACGGGTGCCCATGAGACCAGGTTGATGGACCCCTCGATCACGTAGCTCACGTCGCTGTTCGCAATGGCGGCGGTGCCTTTGGTGAAGCTAAGGACGCCTCCGCTGAAGGTTCCGGGCGGCTGGCTGGAAACCGTGGGATTTTTGCCCAGGGCGTATTCGACGAGGTTGCTCAGGCCATCGTGATCGAAGTCGCCGGAGGCGGGTTCTCCGGGAATGCCGTTGGAGTTGGCCCATGATGCGTAATTGGAAACACCGCCGGTATGGGTGAGCGTCGCCTGGGCAGGAGAATAGCTAACACTGTAGCCCGAGGGAACACTGGCGAAGGTGCCGACGAGGCTGGTGCCTTCGGCGATGACGTAGGAGGATTGACTGAAACCACCTGCGAGGAGCGAGACCGTTAGATTGGCGCCGGTGATGTTCAGGACGCCGGTGGAGTGCAGCTTGTCGCCCGTTGCACCGTCAATCTCAATGGCGAGAGTGCCGCTGAGGGAAGCGGCGCCGGTCGTAAGTGTGCCGGCGCTCGTACCAGGAGCGATGGTGCCCGTAGCGGTGACCGTGCCGTTGACGATGCCGTTGCCTCCGAGAGTGCCGGATGCGCCGACCGTCACCGTGCTGCTAGCTGCGAGACTGCCTGAAATGGACAGGGTGCCGCCGTTGACGGTGGTCGCGCTGGAGTAGGTATTCACACCGGTAAGGATCTGGGTGCCGCTTCCATTTTTGATCAACGCGCCGCCCGTTCCCGATATAACACCCGAATAGGTTGCCGGGCTGGCGTTGGTGCCGGCGATCGTCAGAGTCCGGGCGGTGCCAGGATTCAGGTTGATGGAACTACTGCCGAACGTCGCCGGGGTGACAGTGGCTGTGGAGGAGGCCAAGGTGACCGTAGGCGCTGTCGCGTAATCCTTACCGACGCTCGTGAGGC
>JBDTNJ010000551.1:0-5888 GCA_039933825.1 Luteolibacter sp. | reverse complement strand
GTCACCATAGCTTAGTTTAGCTCTTCAGTGGTCGGAGTTTCGGGTCCGCCTCAGATCTTGATGCTGAAATCGCCCGCCCTCCTGCCGAAACAAACACAAACGCTCCACCGAGAAGAGAATTAACAAAGGAAGAAAAGGAAAAGGCCAAGAAACACATGGAGTTTTTGATCAGCCGACTGCATGAAGAAAAATTCTCAGTCGCCAGTAATTTATCATCAATCTTAGTCAATGGTCGGGGCACAAGCCTGACTCACAAAATTAAAATTGTTCGCGCTCTATTCCAGAGCAATGCTCGCTTTGGTAGAATCATCAGCGAATTCGCCCATGATATTTTCAATAAAAACAAGCCCTCAGACAAATTCAAATCACATTGGACGGTTTTATTTTTTGAATTATACATTACAGATCGATCAATTGGAGACACCTATCTTAGAGAAGTCTTTCGCGAGGTAGCTTCGCAAGAGTTGACAGAAGAAGAAAAGGTTATGATTTTAGATCTCCAGGCTAGCTGTGGCGCAATTAGCGATGAGGATTTCATAAATGAAGTAAAAGCCATTGGAAAACTTGAAGTCACCCTTGTATTACATCTTCGCCTTGTTTTACTCTATTACTTTCGCTTTCAGAAACCCGAGGAGAAAAAAAGGCTCAGAAATCTATTAACGGAGCTGTCAAAAATCCATCGCGGATTCAACCTAAGTAAATTGGTGCCCACTGCAACATGAATGGTGTCATTGCTCCCCAATCCACAGTAGCGACGTTTCGACAATGACCGTCATCAATCCATCAGCTTCAACAACTCCTTACTTCCTACATAGCGATACAACTGCGGCGGGTGGAATCCGCTTTTTCTGCGGCGGAGGGCTTTGAGTTCGGTGGCGGATTCGAACTGCCAGGTGCGGCCGATGAGGATTCCGTAGGCGGTGGCTGCGCCTTGGAAGTAGTGGAGGAAGGTGTCTTGATCCACGCCGGACTGAGTCTGCCATTTCTTGCATAGGGTCAGTGGGTCTCCTGAGACGATCCCGGCGACCTCAAAACCTCCAACCAAGGCCATTCTCGGGCTGGAGACATAGACGAGGACGAGGTCGCCCGGTCCGACCTTGGGGCAGACGCGGCGGAGTTCGATGGTTTTCGTGTCTGCGAAGATGAGTCCGCATACTTCGGCTTAATGGACATGAGGACGGCTCGATGGCTCATGGGGTGGTATTGAATCCGTGGTGGTAGATTTCCTGAAAAATAGAAAATGGAATGGGACGGGGGCCGGGATAAGGCGGCGGGACATTAAAGGTCCGCAGGCGGTCGGAGTCGAGCAGATGTGGGAAGCTCTCAGTGTGTGAGAAGCGCAGGGCGGTGAGCTGGAGTTGTTCGTTAGCGCGAGGGCGGAGAAGGGATTTTACAAAGTGACGTTCCGCGTTCCGGGGGAGAACACGGGGACGCCGTGAGGCGAAATTTTTCCGCCGGGACCATGAGCGGAGATCATCGCTTTTCATTGGCGTCACATGGGCATGGTCGACCGGAGATCGACTCTCCTTATGGGTTTTTCCGATTTCGGAAATTTCGTATGACAGATCGGGAAACGGGGTTTTATAGTGCGGCCTCACTTCCAACCAACCTCGAAACCACCATGTCCATCAAAGTCGGCGACAAAGCCCCAGATTTCACCCTCGTCAGCCAAACTGCCGAAGGTCCGCAGCTCGTTACCCTGAGCACTCTCATCGGAAAATCCAACATCGTCCTGCTCTTCGTGCCGATGGCCTTCACCGGCGGTTGCACGGCGGAGTTTTGCGAGATTTCCGCTGGGATTTCCGAATACACCGCGCTCGATGCGACAGTGCTCGGCATTTCCGGTGACAATCCGTTCGCGCAGGAAGCGTGGGCGAAACAAGAGGGCATCACCCTCACGCTGCTCAGCGACTATGACCACGCGGTCACGGAAGCCTACGGCGTGGCATACGAACAGTTTCTGCCGGAAAAGAATCTGATCATGGGCGGAGTTTCCAAGCGCTCGGCCTTCGTGATCGATAAGACTGGCGTGATCCAATATGCTGAGGTGCAAGAGCATCCGAAAGACATGCCGAACTTCGAGGCGATCAAGGCGACCCTTCGCGGTCTGTGATGCGTTTCCGATCGTTATTCTCAATAACAAGCCGCCGGGGTGCCTGCCCTGGCGGCTTTTTTCTAGCAAAAACTGGACACCTTGCGCCACCCCTTGCAAAATCATCCCTGTTGAAACGCTTTTTCCAATCTGAAGCAGGTGCTGCCGTGCTGTGGGTTCTATCTTCGATGTTGCTGGCGGCAATCCTCGCACCATGGGTCTATCAAGCAGGCAAAGCTCTTGCCGCCGCCGCCGCGTCACGGGAACTCCCCGGGGTATTGGAGTGGCTGGGCGCCGCTTGTGGAAAATCCAAGTTTGCCAGGTTTTACAGTCGTGCCCTGTCATTTTCCGCAGTGCTTTTCCTGCCTTTCCTATTCCGCCGGATCCGGAGGCTGCGCGCCCGGGGTGAGCGTCCAAAGTCCACGAATACGAAAGTGGTTTGGAAGTCCGGGCCCATTCAGATTCTAATCGGTTGGGTGATCGCGGGCGGTCTGCTCTGGAGCTTGGTCATGATGCTTCAAGCGCTCGGCGTTTACACGCCCGACCCTCATCCTCCGAAAATCTCAAAATTCCTCACCGCAGTTCTCATTCCTACCGTCGCGGCACCGCTGTTGGAGGAATTGGTGTTCCGCGGGCTACTGTTGGGTATTTGGTTGAAATCCGCCCGCCCGCTCATGGCGTGTGTGGGGACCTCGCTATTTTTCGCATTCCTGCATTTCCTAGAGCCGCCCATCGGGTTCGCCATCACCGATCCCGGGGCTCCGACGGCGGGCTTTGAGCTGCTAGGGCGGATCCTCATTCACTTCACCGATCCACGGTTTTTCGTAACAGATTTCGCCACGCTTTTTGTCGTCGGGATGATCCTCGCATGGGCGCGGTTGCGAACGGGGGCGCTGTGGTTTTCGATCGGACTTCACGCCGGCTGGGTGATGGTATTCAAGACTTCTAACCTGCTTTTTGTCGATGTCCCGGGTCATCCATTGCGTCCATGGGGAGTCGGGCAGAACATCCGCTCCGGTTTGTTACCGATGATCACACTGGGGCTCACCGCCGTGCTTTGCCATTTCGTCCTGCGGCGATTCGAGGCGCCTCGACAAAATGCCTAACCGCGCATCACGGTGACGACAAAGACTTTTTGAAACCCACTGCGACGGAGTATTTTAGCACACTCGTCCACGGTCGAGCCGGTGGTGAAAACGTCGTCAATGAGAACGGCTCCGGTCGGCGATTGATCGATCCAGCGCCGGCCGCGTGGGGTGAGAACAAAGGCCCCGCGCAGGTTTTCCAAACGCTGCGCACGGGTGAGGCGAGTCTGCGTTTCAGTCGCGCGGGCACGGCGCAAGCCCTTGAGCACGGGCAATCCAGCGCATTGGGAGAGGACTTTTGAAATTTCCTCCGCCTGATTGAAATGCCGGTGCTGCTGGCGCTTCGGGTGCAGCGGCACGGGAATCAAGGGCCATTCCCCATCCAAAGCCGGAGCGAGCCGTGGATCTGCGAACGACTCGAATGCGAGGCGGCCGAGTTCCTTCGCGAGGTGGAGCTCACGGCCATATTTCAACCGATGAACCATATCCAGAGTGCGCTCATCACGGACCGTGGAGGAGCGGGCGAACTCGAAGGAAAACTTCAAATTACTACAATTCGGACACGTGAAAACGCCATCGATCCGCCCTTCAAACGCCTCGCCACAGGTGCCGCAAAATGGCTGGGCGAGTCTTGGCAAATCCCCGTCGCATGAATCGCACAGCGCCCGCCCACCTGATAGGCCGGTATTGCAAACCGCGCAGATGGATGGATAGAGCAGATCCAGTGCGCGCGCGGCGAGTCTGCGCCAGCCGCGGGGTTCACAAGGGGGCGGCAGCGGCATCGGGATCAGAGGCGGTTAGATAATCGATCATGATTCCGGCGATTAGAATCCCAGCTAGGGGAACCAGCCCTTGGCGCAGCGAGGCGCCGGCAAGCACCCACATCATCGAACCCGGGGGACTCACGGCGACGGTCACCACACCCATGATTCCATTGATGAAAATCCAGCCCGCGTTAAGTCCGATCGAGAGCCAAAGCGATGCCGTCCGCCAGCGGGCGAATGCCAGCACGCAGCCGAGTGCGAGCAAGGGCACGAAGCTGCCGAATATCATCCGAGGCTCGGAGAATAAGCCTATCATCTTTCGCAACAATTCAAATCCCACGCCAGCAGCATCCGGGTCAGCGACGTTCAAGCCTGGCGGCGGTATCAGGAAATACACCAGTGCGAAAAGCACTGCCGACAAACCAAGCGCCGCCGATGGCCGCATCGCACGGAGGAAAATTCCCATGACCACTCCACGGAATAAAAACTCCTGCAACCCGGCCAGCCCGAACGCAAGCAAGGCCGCACGAACGATCCATTTGACTCCCCCCGTCGGCGGCTGCCGCCAGTCGAAAATCCCCGCCGCCATCAGGATGCCGCCGAGCAATAAAAACAGCATGGTTACCACTAGAAATCCGCGCACGCAATGGCGAATGGCTCCCGGGTTTTTCAACAAGCGCTGCCCTGTTTCCGTGGGCCTCCCGCCATCCAGCCTCTCCGCCGAGCCATTCTTACCCCTTCCTCCATGCAGCCATCCTGCAAAAGGCAGGAACAAAACCAAGCCACCGAAAATCAAACTCAAGACAAAAAACGTTGGGAAGTTAGCCATCCGACAATGGTCTGCCAACCATTCCAACACCCCGTTGGTTTGCTTCGCAGATGATACCTCCGCCAGCGCCTTTCCTCCGTTATAGAACAGTGGGGAAATCCATGCACCCAGCATCACCGAGGCGGCGGCGTAGAGCCACACCTTCAGGACATCGCTGAGAGCCTCGTTACGCATGGGGGCACCTTAGGCGCTCACCCGGAAATGACCATTCCAAATCACCAACCGATTCCATCCCTGCTTCACCCGCTTGCTTCGAATGGATCAAATCCCCTAATCCCGTGGTGGACCTAACCCAGGAATCCCAGCGGAGGGGTGGTGCTGGCCGCACTGTAAAAGCGGGAGATGTTTGGCAGAACGAGCGGAAGATCGGTTTTCGAAACGCCGAGCCAGAGTGCCATTTCGGCAAAGAACTCGTCCACGCTGGTGGTTGGGATGAGCCGACCGCGGCCGACGTCGAGCAGACTGTCTTGATAGAGATCCGGATAGCTGCCGTAAATTTGCTTTCCCTTCACCTGACCGCCGAGGACGAACTGGTTGCCGCCCCAGGCGTGGTCGCTGCCCTGGCTGTTGGATGTCAGCGTGCGACCGAAATCGGAGGCGCTGTAAAGCACCACCTCGTTCTCCGCCCCGATGGCGGCAAGCGTGTCGTAGAACGCCTTCACGGCACCGTTTACGATGGGCAGCATCGCCGCCTGATTGGCGATTAGACCGCTGTGGTGGTCGAAGCCGCCGTAATTGATGAAAAAGGTATTGCGGCGCTGGCCCAGGTTATTGCGTCCGGCGATGGTCTTCGCGACCATTTTCAATTGGTCGGCCAAATGATTCGACGGCCAGATCACACTGGTTGGAAGGGTGATCGTGGTCGCCGCAGTAAACGCATCGTAAGCGGCGGTGGCATCCTTTTTTGATTTCGCGAAACTTTTCTGGAAGACGTTTTGATATTCGAGTGCCATCTGGCTATCGAGGGCGGCGCTGCGGATCTGGGTGAGTGACTGGCCGGCCAGATAAGCGGAATTGTAGCCAGTCATGCTGTCGGCACCGGTCTCGCGGATGGCGTATTCGGCGATGGTGTTCCCCGCCTGCCAGACATTCGAGCCATCAAGGGAGATGTTCATGGA
>JBDTNJ010000550.1:0-12121 GCA_039933825.1 Luteolibacter sp. | reverse complement strand
CGGGTGCCGGTAACGATGAGGTTCGCGTCTTCGCTGAATCCCATGACGAAAACGAGATCATCGTGGGAAAGCACCATTGGAGCCTTGTCCATTTTCGAAAGGTCCCAAACCATCGTCATGAATTCCAATTTACTTCCGATTCCGATGGAGAATACCGCGAGGAAACTGCCGCGGGCGTCGGATATGTATGGATAGAAATGCACGTAGTCGCGATGCGGGAGCTTCGTCGTCGTTCCGTCCGCCACAGAAATCGCTTCAATCCCAGCGGATTGAAGGGAGATCAACTGCCGAGAGTCGCCGGAAAATCGCAGTGAGCCCCCTCCCGGCGTTAGCTGATGGATTGGCCCGGACTGTTTGCCGGTTGGAGTGTCCACCAGAACCACGCCATCCTTGGTCCCGACCGCGAAGTGAAGTTCGTCCGGGCTCAATACCACCTGCACGATATCAGCGGGTGATTTGAAATCGACAGGTGCCTTTTCCGGATTTTTCAGATCGACACAACGGACGATTTGTTTCCCGATTTGCGCGATGGCAAATTGATCCTTGTCGCCAAGTTTGATGTCCACCACCTGTACATCCGCTAGGATCGGCTTGCCGGTTTTATCCATCAGTTTGGTGTCATTGCGCTGGATGCCCCAGCTTCCGGCCATCACAAATTCCCGGTCGTCCGAGACGAACCGAGTGTCGAATGAATTTCCTACCTGCACGACTGGCTGGGTGAGCGCGCGGCCGACGGATAGATCCCAGATGCGCGTCAGACTCGCGGTGCAGCTCATCAGGTAGTGCCCGTCCCACGATACGAGCAGATCCTCGAGCCGACCCTCATGGCTGATCGGCTCGAACGCGAGCTTCGCCGGAATTTCATTCTGCGCGATGTGATTCGTGTCCGCAACCACCGCCGCCCTGCCGCTTCCGGCATCGAAGATTTTCACCGTGCCCTCGCTATCGGCCGTGATCACGAGAAGCTCGTCCGGCGAGAACAGGACTTTGACCGGATAGGTCTCGAACGGATACCACCGGTCCTCCGTCGCATCGGTTCGGTGATAGACCCGCGCGTTGGTGCTGAAGCTTGCAATAATGATCGCCGATCCGTCATGGTTCACGTTGAAATCGAAGACTTCGTTAGATATACCAATATCGCGCGATTCAAGGACTTCCCCGGTTTCTGTGTTAAAGAAAGCGAAGCGGTTGCCTTTGCCGTCCCCCGTGGACGAGTTGAACTGGGCCACGGCAACCTTGTCATCCCCGGAGAAAACTACGTTCCGGGCGGACAGGCCCTCCTTTTCGTGGTGTTTCAGCTCCTGACGGGTTTTCAAATTGTAGAAGACCAACTCGTCGCTTGTCACCGCGAGGTAGGTGTCCGTGCTATCGAGGGCGATATTGCTCACCTTTCCCTTCTGTTGGAATTCATGAACTACCTTGCCAACAGCCGTATCCCACACCTGCACTTTGCCGGAACCCTGCCCGACTAGCAGGGACGCGCCGTCATTGCTGACGGTGATGTTTCCGAAGTCCGCATCAAGCTGCATCACTGCGGATTTTTTATCCGAATTCACATACCAGATTCGACAGGTGAAGTCTTGGCGAATGTTCATCACGAAATCGTTGGCGTAGGAAATTACTCCGGCGAAGGAATCCGGTTCCTTCTCCCACGGGCCGTGAATGACTTTCCGCTCGTTCAAGTCGAAGACTTCCAGCGTGTGGTCTTTTGAAAGATAGGCGCAACGCTGGTTTTCGCCGTATCGTGCCCCACTGATCCGCTGACGGCTCTGGGCGGGAGCCTGCACGGAACGGATGGGAACCGCCTTGGGCAGTCCGTAAAGGTGATAGGAATACAGCCGCCGCTTGACCGCTTCGTGATCCGGATCCGCCTTGAGCACCTGCATTAGGCTGGTCAGTCCCTTGCGAGTTTGGCCGGCATCGAGCATATCGATCCCCTGGGTGTAATCCGCCCGCACCTGGCTGGCCTTGGCGAGGGCTTCCGCCTTTTCAGCGGCCGCCTTCTGCTGGAGAGCGATGGCGGAATGGTGCTTTGCTTCTCCCCGTTCCTTCCACGCGAAGATGCCGCCTGCCACGGCGATCAAGCTGAGGGCCAGCGCGCCTACTGCGATACCCCGCGCTTTTTTCAGCTTCGCCTGCTCGCGAGCTTTGGCGAATGCTACGGAGCGGGTGATGTAACCGCTTTCGTTCGGTTCGAGCGCCTGGCCGTATTTGACGAGGATCTGCTCGGCCTCTGCCAAAGCGGTGCCACGTGGAATCAGATAGTCATCCGTACGTTCATGGTCCTCCCATTCTCCCAGGCGGGTGTTGATCCGCGAGCGGACACGCAGAAAATCGCGATTACCATCCAGCCACTGCGTCACGCGTGGCCAGTGATTGAGCAGGGCTTCGTGGGCCACGGAAAGCGAACTCTCCCCATCGTCCATCCCATCGGCAGTTAGAAGTCGTGCTGAAATGAATGCATCCACCAGCTCCTTTGCCGCGTGATGATCCGGCAGGCTCCTCATTCGCACCCGTCGCCGGACCGGCGTGCCGTCGTCGCTGAGCGTGACGAGTCGCCGCCAGACATCGTCAAAGGCCATCTGCGCTTCCGTTGACAAGGAGCGGTAGGTTTGCTCCGCCCGGCCGCCGATGGCCCCTTCGAGGCCGCCGAGTTCGTGATACGCAGCGATGGTCATCAAACCGTCGGCAGTCCGTTTTTCGTAAAGTTGCTCGAGCGTGTAGCTCAACAACGGAAGTGCGGATGGATCGCGCAAGGCGGCATCACGGATCATTTCGTCAAGCTTGTCGCCGGAGCTGGCGATTTCCTCGAAGGCAAGTCCTGCCGTGACCGCCGGTTGGCGGATCATCTGTGCCAGATCGCCCGGGCCGGGCTGAGGTAGAGCGAACGAACCATTGCCCTTCATCAGCTCGACTAACAACGGGTGCTCCAGACAGCGCGCGTAGAAGTCGCTGCGCAGAGTAGCGATCAGATAGACCCGGCCGTTCATGGCCAGCGAGTGAAGGACTTCGATGACGGTTTTGACCTGGTCCGCCGCGAGTTCCATGGTGAACAATTCCTCCAACTGATCGACTACCAGCGCCAGACGGGTGACCGGAGCGGAGAGGTTTCTCAGTTTTTCTTCCAGCTCCGAGACATCCTCCATGCGATTCTCGGCTTCAAGCCGGCGGAGTTCGTCACGCATCTCCTGTTCGATCCGTGCCTTTTCCACCACGGCGGCTTGGCTCAATGCCTGGCGCACCATCATGCCGGTTCCAGCGGGCTGGCGGCGAATCATTGAAGCGAGCTCTGCGGCGGTCGTGCCGTCAGTGGCCAGCTCAGGCAGGGCGCAATCCTGTAAAAGGGCGCTTGCCAGCGATTGCAGCGGGTCACTCTGGGTGTCTCCGGGTTTAAAAATACAACGCCGCCAAAGCTGTGCTCCTTCAATCACTCCCGGCTGAATGAGCATCGGCAGGACTCCGGCTCGCGCCAACGAGGACTTGCCGCTGCCGCTCGCCCCTAACAAAATAACGAATCGTCGCGAAGCATCCGGGCTCCCAGCGGCTTCCATTTCCTGCACTTGCAGCGACTCGATCACCGCTCCGACCTGTGCGGTGCGACCGTAGAACACCTGGGCATCGTCGAAATCGAATGCCGAAAGTCCGAGATAGGGCTGCCCCGCATAGCGGGCGATCCGCTTGCTTCCTGACTCCTGCATGCCCACGCACTCCAGAAGGAACGATCTCAACCCGAGGCTCAGCTTGTCCTCAAACTCGCCAAGTGTCCGGTATTCATTGACGGCGGCGGTGAAAAAATTCCCGTCCTGAAAATACCGTTCGAAAAAGTGGTCCAGCCGGTCCAGTTCCCGGTCTGCGGCTTCCCGCGCCTCCTTCGGCCGGCTCGGGCGGCGCGGTTCGGTGAAGTTGCGGAAAACCAGAATGTTAGGAGTGCCGTTCGCCTTGAATGCAGATAGAGCGGTGAAGAATTCATATTCCGTGCCGCTCTCGAAAAATCCCCCGTCCGGCCGGGGATGGCGTTCCGGATGAAGCGGTGTTCCCAGCCGACTCCACAGCATGCAGACCACCACATCGAAGGCGCTCATTTCCGGGATATTCTGTTGATAGTCCCGGGTGGCGGACATCGCCTCGTGCTCCCAGAAATACGGCTCGATGGAAATAGCGTCACCCGCCTCGAGTTGCAAGCGGCCGACGATCTTTCTCGCCGTTTCCCGCTCCATTTTCACGTCTCCTGGAGAGCTGAAGAAGATCCGCAGTTTCTTGGGTGAATGCATGCAGCCCTGCTAACGCATTCTACGGATTTCGAAAGATTATTCTGCGGTTTTCGGCGAGCTTCCAGAACCTCCGCTCCCAGAGTGCAGTCGGAGTGCATCGCCGAGATTTTCGCCGCCGGGGCACAAAAGTTCCAAATGGTGAATTACCCGGTAGAAGAGCTTCGATTGGATTTGGTATAGTCGGTGCTTAAGGACGAAAGAATCCGCTTCGGGACTTGTGCCAACAAGGGGATTGTTTAAGTTTGCGAGTTGCCGTGTGATGAAGCATCACCGTAAAGCCCACCCCTCACCTACTCACCTTTCCCATGGGAATCAAACACCGCCTAATCATCATGAGTTTCCTCCAGTTCTTCATTTGGGGAACCTGGTTGATCACTGTCAGCAACTATTGGTTCATCACGAAGGGCTGGAACGGTGCGGAGTTCGGAGCCATTTTCTCCACACTGGGGTTCGCCTCGCTCATCATGCCGGCGCTCACCGGCATCATCGCGGACCGCTGGGTGAACGCGGAGCGGCTCTACGGCATCCTCCACATCCTCGGCGGCCTTGCCCTCGCCTGCATCCCTGCGGTCAACCACCCGGGCACCTTTTTCTGGGTGATCTTCGCGGCGATGCTGTGCTACATGCCGACGATCTCGCTCTCAAACTCGGTGGCCTATAACATTCTCAAAACGAACGATTTTGATGTGATCAAGGTGTTTCCGCCGATCCGCGTCTGGGGGACCGTCGGCTTCATCGCGGCGATGTGGGTGACCAATCTCACGGGCAACAAGGCCTCCGCCAACCAGTTTTACGTCGCCGCTGCGGTGGCGGTGGTACTGGGTGCCTATTCGTTCACGCTGCCGAAATGCCCTCCGTTGAAATCGGCGGAAAAAGGTGCGCCTCTGATGGAACTGCTAGGGCTTAGCGCGTTCAAGCTGTTTGCCAATTCCAAGATCGCGCTGTTTTTTGTTTTCTCGATGTTTCTCGGCGGGGCGCTGCAGCTCACCAACATGTATGGCGACGTGTTCCTCTCCGATTTCGCAACCATTCCGAAATACAACGATTCGTTCGTCGTGAAGTATTCCACGATCATCCTCTCGATCTCACAGATTTCCGAAACGCTTTTCATCCTGGCGATCCCGTTTTTCCTAAAACGCTTCGGCATCAAAATGGTGATGCTGATCAGCATGCTGGCGTGGGTGCTGCGGTTCGGCTTTTTCGCTTATGGAAATCCGGCAGGCGGGCTTTGGATGATTGTGCTTTCCTGCATCGTTTACGGAATGGCATTCGATTTCTTCAACATTTCTGGGTCGCTCTTCATCGAAACCACGACGGACCCGAAAATCCGCTCCAGCGCACAAGGTTTGTTCATGATGATGACCAACGGCATCGGTGCGATTTTCGGAAGTCTGGTCAGCGGCTATGTGATCGACCGCTACTTCACGGCCAACGGTGCCAAGGACTGGCATGGCATTTGGCTTTCATTCGCACTCTATGCCCTGGTGATCGCCATCGCTTTTGCAGTTATATTCAAACACAAACATGATCCCGAAGCGGTGGTGGGTCATCAACATTGAGTTGAATCAGGGATCCCGATGATCGGTGGGTGTCTTGTCCACGGAGCTTGCCGGATCGACGGGTTCCGGCTTCATGACCCCACACCAAGGAGGCTCTCCCATTTTCGCGATCACAGTGGCTTTCGGCCATGAAGGAGTTGGGAAATCTAAAGTTTGCCAAGCCTCGGGAGCTTCGTTGCTGCACAGCCAGTTCGCGTCCGAAACGACCTGCAATTTTCTCCCATCCTTCAGTGTTAGGTGAAACTGGAGAGCTAGGCCCGCGGGTCCTTTTTCATTGCGCGCCTCGACGGCGATCACATTGCGGCTACCGGGCTTGATCCAAGCTAACACATCGTAGCTGCGCGGGCTACGCCAGCCGCTGCCCATTCCCATGTCGTGGCCATTGATAAAGAGCTGATACCAGTCATCGCAGACCACGATGACCGAGGCACTCGCAACATCTGGAGGCAACTGGAATTCGCGCCTAAAAAACACGCGTTCGTTTTCACCCGGAGTCGCATTTTTCCAAATCCATGAAGGGGTGCTAGGAGGCTCGTCTGCGGTACGTGGCCCTTCTGCAACGGCAGGCAGAGCAGCCAAAATCAAATAGAGCAGCATGAGGTATCGATGCATCGGCCACATCCTTACGCCGCGACCCACCGCAGATTATCAAAAAGTGGTGGATGCTTGGGAAATAAAGTAACAACGCCGCGCTTAACCTTCGGCAAGCAGGCCTCGGAAATAGTTGATCGTCGAATCCAAACCTTGATCCAGCGGGATGGTCGGTTCCCAGCCCAGCTCTTTTTGCGCGAGAGTGATGTCCGGACGCCGCTGCTTCGGGTCATCGCCCGGGAGTGGCAAATGAGTGATTTTCGACGGGCCTCCGACTTTTTTCAAAACCAACTCCGCAAGCTGCAGCATGGTGAATTCGCCAGGATTTCCGATATTGACCGGACCCGTGATCGAAGGGTGGTTCATCAGCCGGATGAAGCCTTCGATGAGATCATCCACATAACAGAACGAACGGGTCTGAGTGCCATCGCCGTAGATCGTCAGATCCTTGCCCTGGATCGCCTGACAGATGAAATTTGAAACAACCCGACCATCATCGGGCAACATGCGCGGGCCATAGGTATTGAAAATGCGCACCACGCGGATATCGACATTATTCTGGCGGTGATAATCGAAAAACAAAGTTTCCGCACAGCGTTTCCCCTCATCATAGCAGGAGCGGATGCCGATCGGATTGACGCTGCCCCAATAGGACTCCGGCTGCGGATGAACGTTGGGATCGCCGTAAACCTCGGAGGTGGACGCTTGGAAAACGCGGGCTCCCAGCCGTTTGGCCAAGCCAAGACAATGGATCGCGCCCATCACCGAGGTCTTGGTGGTCTTGATCGGGTTATGCTGGTAATGTGGAGGGGATGCCGGGCAGGCGAGGTTGTAAATCTGATCGACCTCGAATTTGAAAGGCTCGATCACATCGTGGCGGACCAGCTCGAAATACGGATTCTCCAGCAAATGGGCGATGTTCCGTTTCCGTCCGGTGTAGAAATTATCCAAACAAATGACCTCATTTCCCTCCCGGAGAAGCCGCTCACACAGGTGAGACCCCAAGAACCCTGCTCCACCGGTGATCAAAATGCGCATGCGGTGAAAACGAGCAGCATCCGCGCCCCATATCAAGGCTTCTTGAGAAAATTGTGGAATTTCAGGTTCCCGGTTAATCACATTTCCCCTCACTTCCACTCTGTTCAAAAAAGTTTGAACAACCGCCGCTTTTCCTTATGATCTGCCACATGCCCCATCTTCTTGCCGGAGATCAACCCGAACTCGACCCCTTGGAGCGCCAGGTGGTGGCGGTGTTTGTGGACGGCGTGAAGGTGCTGGGACTGCCGCGATCCATCGGGGAAATATACGGACTGCTGTTTATTTCCCAGACTCCGCTGTCGCTGGACGATCTCGTGCGGCTGCTCCACATCAGCAAAGGTTCTGCAAGCCAAGGACTGCGCATGCTGAAAAGTCTGGGCGCGGTCAGAGAAGCCGAAGGAGGAGCCGAGCGCCGGACCTATTATGAGCCAGCCATCGAGCTCAAGCGTCTGGTCGGCGGCTTTATCCGCGAGCAAGTGCGCCCTCATCTGGACAGCGGAAAGTCCAAAATCAGCCGCTTGGCGGAAAATGCCCAGGAAATCGATGACAGCAAGCGCCGGGAATTTCTAGGTGAGCGAATCGGGCGGCTTGAAACATGGATGAGCAGTAGCGGTAAAGTGCTTCCTCTCCTTCAAAAAATTCTAGGACAATGACCCAAAACGAACCAAGCGTGCCCGAATGGTTTTGCGTGCGCTGCCAAACCAAGCGCGAACATATCGCCGCGGAGCACCTCCGAGCGATCGAAGGCATCGATGTTTTCTGCCCACGCCTGCGCTATCGGAAAGCCACCCGCCGCGGGAAAATCTGGTGGGTGGAGCCTCTTTTCCCTGGATATGTGCTGGCGAAATTCAGCATCTCCGAAATGGAGCGTGCCGTTACTTTTTGCCAAGGCGTGCGAGGGCTCGTGCGATTTGGCTCAGGCATCCCATCCGTGCCAGACTCTTTCGTGGAAGCACTGAAACATGAAGTCAGCTCCCGCAAGGATTCCAGCGGAGAATTGTTCACCGTGAGTCCCACCATCGAAATCGGTGACGAAGTGGAGATCGCTCACGGCCCGCTCCAAGGCATGCGCGGCACGGTCGTCGCGGTTCCATCCGCGACCGAGCGCGTGAAAATCCTGCTCGAATTCCTCGGACAACCTCAGGCAGTGGACATGGATCTCTTCTCGATCCTCCTGCCGAGGCGCCCAACTCCTTGAAAATCATCTATCCACTACGTGATTACGTGACCCGCTTTGCTCGTTTCCCATTGATCAACCAATGCCTTTAGCCGTGGATGTTGCGGGATCACCCCGCAAAAATGACGGCAACCCCATCACCCCCGACCTATCCAACCCGGTTTCTTTCTATTTCAGAAAGATCGACCATGGGCGGTAGCGTGCAAGCCCAGCCCCATACGGAATGAATCCATGAAAAAAACATACATCGCAGGCCACCGTGGAATGGTTGGCTCCGCACTCATGCGTGAAGCAGCGACCCTCGGCGACTACCAAGTCATCACCACCACGCGCGATCAGCTTGATTTGTGCAACCAAAGCGCCGTCTTCGATTTCCTCGCCCAACAAAAACCGGAGATCGTGATCATCGCCGCAGCAAAAGTCGGCGGCATCCACGCGAACTCGACCTACCCGGCGGATTTCATTTACGAAAACCTGACGATCGCCGCAAACATCATCGAAGGCAGCCGCCGCGCCGATGTGGCGCGCGTGCTCTTTCTCGGGTCGTCATGCATCTATCCAAAAATGGCCCCGCAGCCGATGACCGAGGATTGCCTGCTCACCAGCCCGCTGGAGGGTACCAACGAAGCCTATGCCATCGCGAAAATCGCCGGACTGAAACTCTGCCAGCACTACCGGGCGCAGCATGGCCTAACTTATCACAGCGCCATGCCGACGAACCTCTACGGGCCCGGCGATAACTATCACCCGGAAAACTCGCACGTCATTCCCGCACTGATCCGCCGCTTCCACGAAGCAAAGGAAAACGGCGCTGCGAACGTAACGATTTGGGGAACCGGCACTCCCTGCCGTGAATTTCTCCACGTGGATGACCTCGCCGCGGCCTGTTTCCACCTGCTCTCGCTCGACTCACCGCCTGACTGGGTAAACGTCGGCGTCGGCGAGGATGTAACCATTTTGCAACTCGCCTCACTCGTTGCAGAAACTGTCGGATTCAAGGGCGCGATTCTCACTGACCCCTCGAAACCGGACGGCACTCCCCGCAAGCTGCTGGATATTTCCCTCATCAAATCCACCGGTTGGTCGCCAATTGTCCCGTTCAAGGACGGTCTCGCAGCTGCCTATCAAGACTTTCTCGCCACCCTCTCAACCGGTGTGGCCAGACTTTGAAAACCCCACATCAATCACCTCCCTAACTAAAAATGAAACGCGCCCTCATCACCGGCATTACCGGACAAGACGGTTCCTACCTTGCCGAGTTCCTTCTCGAAAAAGGATATGAAGTCCACGGCATCAAACGCCGTGCCTCGTTGTTCAACACCCAGCGTGTTGATCACATCTACGAAGACCCGCACGTGGCAAACTCCCGTTTCCGCCTGCACTACGGAGACCTGACGGATTCATCGAACCTTACCCGCATCCTCAGCGAGGTGAAACCCGACGAAGTTTACAACCTTGGCGCGCAGTCCCACGTCGCCGTCTCATTCGAGGCTCCCGAATACACGGCTGATGTCGATGCGATCGGCACGTTGCGTTTGTTGGAGGCCATCCGTTTCCTCGGCATGGAAAAAACCTGCCGTTTCTATCAGGCATCCACTTCAGAGCTCTATGGTCTCGTTCAGGAAATCCCGCAAAAGGAAACCACCCCATTCCATCCGCGCTCGCCCTACGCCGTCGCGAAGATGTATGCCTACTGGATCACCGTGAACTACCGCGAAGCCTACGGCATGTATGCTTGCAACGGCATCCTCTTCAATCACGAATCGCCGCGCCGTGGTGAAACATTCGTGACCCGCAAGATCACCCGTGCCATCGCTAACATCGCGCAAGGTTTGGAATCCTGCCTCTTCCTCGGTAACATCGATTCACTCCGGGACTGGGGCCACGCCAAAGACTACGTCCGGATGCAATGGATGATGCTGCAACAGGAAACACCGGATGACTTTGTGATCGCCACTGGAAAACAAATCTCCGTCCGCGAATTTGTGAGATTGTCTGCGAAGGAGGCGGGCATTCAATTGGAATTCTCGGGAGAAGGCGTGAATGAAATCGCCACCGTTACTGCGGTGGACCAGGTCATCGCTCCGTCCGTTTCCATTGGCGATGTCATTGTAAAAGTCGATCCCCGTTACTTCCGCCCGGCGGAAGTGGAAACCTTGTTAGGTGACCCGACTAAGGCCAAAGAAAAACTGGGCTGGGTCCCTGAAATCACGGTGGAACAAATGTGCGCCGAAATGGTCGCCTCGGACCTGGATATCGCCCGCCGCCACGCGATTCTCGAATCACACGGCCACCACGTGTCGGTTTCGAAAGAATGACCTTGCGCATCACCTTCTCATGAAAAAAGTTTTCGTTTCCGGGTGCTATGACATCCTTCATGCCGGGCATCTTCAGTTCTTTGAGGAAGCCCGTGCGCTGGGGGATTATCTAATCGTCTCCTTCGCATCGGCGGAGGTGCTCTGGCATCACAAGCGCCGGAAACCTTCGATCCCGGATGATCACAAACGCGCCTTGTTGCAGGGGCTGCGTATGGTCGATGAAGTGATCGTGACACAAGGCCACAAGGAAGGCGTCGATTTTGAAGAAGACTTTCTACGAGTTCGCCCGGATTTTCTCATTGTCACGGAAGATGACAAATACGGTGCGATCAAACGCGAGCTCTGCCGCCAGGTCGGCGCGCAATACACCGTGCTTCCCAAAACTCCGCCACGTTTCGAGCCGGTTTCAACCAGCTCGATTGTCAAATGGGTGCAAGCTCCAACAGAAGCGCCCCTGCGAGTTGATTTCGCCGGCGGTTGGCTGGATGTGCCTCGATTTTCCCGGCCCGGCGAGTTCATTGTGAACTGCGCGATTTCTCCGATGGTCTCGTTGCGCGAGTGGCCATATGAAAAACAAGCAGGCCTCGGCGGCAGCGGAGCTTGGGCACTTTTGAATGGCCGCGATGGCGTGGATTCTGAAGTGGATCTCGGTGTGGGCTGGCAGGACCCCGCGGTGATTCGGGAAACCGGTCTGTGCGTGTGGCGCTCGGGACTAACACCCGTGCTCGATTTCAAGCGAAACGGCGATTTCATGACAGGACGACTCGCCGTGCTCTGGACAGGCGGGTCGCATGACACTCCGGGAGTCGTGAATCATTCGCGCGACTAGTTCTTTACCCGTGCCACTTTCACCGATCGCCCAAAGCGGCAGAGTGGCGCGGGATGGAGTCATTCATGCCGACGTCCAAATCCTGGCAGAAGCAGTCTCGATTTACCACGAAACCCAACTCGCCGAAGGCATGGACGAGTTGCCTAGGATTCCCGGGGCCATTGCCCACAAATACTGTGGTGGCGGCTACGGAGGTTACGCGCTCTACCTCTTTAACGAACCGGCGGATCGGGAAAACGCCATCACTGCAATGAACGATTTGCGCGCCGTCGAACCCTTCTGTAAAGTCTAGCAAGAGGCCGGACCAATCCACGGAATGCAAATTATCGACGTCATCG
>JBDTNJ010000549.1:0-4236 GCA_039933825.1 Luteolibacter sp. | reverse complement strand
TTTGAGAAGCCGCCCACGTCGCCGCCGCTGCGCTGCGTTTCCAAGTCGAAATAAACGATGTTTTTACCGGCCACGCGTGTTTCTATTCGAGGGAGTGCGCTGGCCGCAAGTATTTGGAGACTCGCCAAGCGAGATCGCCATGTGGCAGCGTCGTTCCAACGAGCATGATTGATTCCGTCCGAGCCGACAAATGGCTGTGGGCCACCCGGTTTTTCAAAACCCGTGGTCTCGCCGCGGATGCCTGCGCGACGGGAAAAGTCAAACGCGGCGGGCACTCGATGAAAGCCGCCTCGACGATCCATCCGGGTGATCTGTTGGAGATTCCGTTTCCGGAAGGGCCGGGAGTGCGCTCGATTTCGGTGACTGCGGTGATCAGTTCGCGGGTGGCTGCCCCGCTGGCACAGGCATGTTATGACGAGCGGACGCCAGTGGAAGTTTTGGAAAATTTGAAACTCTGGCTGACTGCGAAAAATGAGGCGGCGAAAGGCCGTCCGACGAAGCGCGACCGCCGGGAGATCGACAAAATCCACGGTTTCTGGGACGAATGAAAAAATCCCGCCCCAGCTCCAATGGCCGAGGCAGGATTACCATGATTGGGGGGAAGACTATTCCGCGCCTCCCGGCTCACCCTGTGGAGGAGGTCCTTGCGGCCTCTCTTCGTTCCCGGGTGGCGGTCCTGGAGGACGCAGCTCCTCCGGTGAAAGCGCTCCATCGCCGTTTTTGTCCAGCGCCTTGAGGGCTTCTGGGGAATTTTCAATTTCCTCTGAGGAAACGTTACCGTCGTGATCCGTGTCGATTGCCGCGATCATTGGTGGAACCGGGCGTCGGCCTTCGGGTGGTGGACCTTTCGGACGATCACCGTCTTTACGGGGCAGGGGGGGCGGCATCCGGAGTTCTTCCAAGGTGATTTCGCCGTCACCGTTTTTATCGAGTTTGGCGAGGACATTGGCAGCTCTTTTAATCTCCTCATCGGAAAGTATGCCATTGTGATCGGTGTCTAGGACGGCAAACAGAGGTGGCCCGGGCGGCATCGGTGGGCGTTGATCCTCGTGATCGAGAGGCTGCTTGGCATGGGAAGAGACGCTCGCCATCAGGGCGAGGAGCCATTGGATGCGGTGTGTTTTCATAAAGTTAAGACGCTGGTGATGTGGGTCTCCGGTGGCTGATCCATCGGGAACTGCCATTATGAAACAGCAATCATGTAAGCCCAGTGTGTGGAAATTACCCCAAAATTGTTAAATTCATGTAAAAGCAATGGGCGAACGGCTCCATGGCCTGCTAATAAGCTTTCAACGATGGAAATCCAAGCCAATCACCGTCTCCTTGTCGTGGACGACGACCGCAAGCTCGCCGGCCTTATCCGGGACTATCTAACGCCGATGGGTTATGAAGTGGAACTCCGCTATAACGGGCCCGATGGACTGGCAGAAGCGCTTGCCACGCCCTATCAGGCAGTGATCCTGGACGTGATGATGCCGGGCATGGATGGTTTTGCGGTATTGCGCGAGCTGCGTAAAAAATCTGATGTGCCGGTGCTGATGCTCACAGCACTTGGGGATGAAGCGGATCGGATCGTAGGGCTGGAAATCGGCGCGGATGACTATCTACCAAAAACATTCTCATCCCGCGAGCTCCTTGCCCGGTTGCGTGCGGTCACCCGCCGCTCGCGTATCCAGCCCGGTTCGGAGGCGCTTCGAGAGCTTGTCGCCGGCACGCTGAGACTTTGTGAGGAGACTCACACGGTGGTCCTTGGTGACACGCCGCTCGATCTAACATCACTTGAGTTTGCTATTCTCGCGGCACTTCTGAAATCGAAAGGCCGGGTGAAAACCCGCGAGCGCCTCATCGAGGAGGTTTCCGAACGACGATTTGATGTCTTTGATAGATCAATCGACGTCCACGTTTCCTCCCTGCGGAAAAAGCTTGGCGACGACGCAAAGAATCCACGGTTTATCCGCACCATTCGCGGGATCGGCTACACGCTTCACGAACCAGAAACCCAGGATTTTGGACCGTTATGAAAACGCGGCCCTATTTTCCGTTGCTCGCAAAGGTGTTGGGATGGCTTCTTTTGCATCTGATCATCCTCACGCTGGCATTTGTAGCGTTTGTCGGCTGGCAGTTGCGATTGGGGCTGGACTCGCTGCTCAGTGGAGCCGCAGGTGACCGGCTCCGCACATTTGGTGAGGTGGTTCGTGAAGACATCGTCAGTCTCCGAAAGGAGGATTGGAACACGGCCGTCAAGAATCTAGCGAAACAAAAGAACTTGGAAGCGGCGATTTACGATTACGGAGATCCTAAGAGTTTTCCGTTCACCATCCCACCTAACATCCAGCAGCGGATTCAAACTTTATTGCCACCACCGCCATTGGGACCGCTTGCACGTCGTGGTCGGCCGCCTGAAGAGTGGGGCGGCCCTCCCGACGATGGTGGCCCTCCATTAATAGGTCGCGGAAGCCCACCGTTCGATGATTTTCCCGAGGGCCGTCCTCCGTTTGAAGACCGCCCACCGCCGGGAAATGGTCCCAATAGACCGAATCTGAAATCCAATATACCTAATAGTCATCCGGTCTTCCTTCTCAGAGGGGACGGTGGCGAGGGATACTGGGCCGGCGTTCATCTATCGCTGCCTGGACCGCACGGCAACCCCGCCCGACAGCATCTTCTCCTCCTTCGGGCGGCGAGTCTTGATGGCTCAGGCATGTTTTTTGATTTTAAGCCGTGGCTTCTGGGGGGACTAGCGGTTCTGGCTCTCAGCCTTGCTTTCTGGACCCCTTTTGTTTGGGGGATCACAGCCTATCTCCACCGACTGACAAGTGCTACGGACCGCATCGCTGCCGGTGATTTTAAAATTTCGCTCCCACATCGAGGAAATGATGAGCTCGGAAATCTCGGCAATGCCATTGAATCAATGGCGACTCGACTGGATCGTCTGATCTCCGGACAGAAACGATTCCTCGGAGACGCCGCACACGAACTTTGCGCCCCGCTTGCTAGATTGCGCACAGGCCTTGGCATATTGGAAATGAAACTGGGGAAATCCGATCAAACCGTTCTTGCTTCCGTGGAATCTGACGCCCAGGAACTTGCAACGCTCGTTGAAGAAATTTTAGCGTTCTCACGCGCGGGAAATCGCGAACCACAGCTCCAGGCTCTTCATCTTGAGCCCTTGATTCAGGAAGTGCTGGCACGAGAAACCGGTGGTATCACCTGCGATGTGATGTTGCCTCGTGAGCTCGTTGCGGTAGCAGACCCCTCTCTCCTCAGCCGCGCCTTGGGCAATCTCATTCGAAATGCCAACGTTCACGCTGGTCCCCACGCAAGAGTCGTCATCACGGCCGCCGAAAGTGGCGATCATGTTGCCATCACCATCAGTGACGACGGCCCGGGTGTGCCACAAGAGGAGCTTGCCCGATTGTTCGAGCCGTTCTACCGACCGGATCGCTCCCGCAGTCGTGACACCGGAGGCAACGGACTCGGCTTGGCCATCGTCCGCACTGCGATTGAAGCTTGTGGTGGCGAAACAACGGCTACAGCCCCGGAATCCGGCGGATTTTCAGTCACAATTCGGCTGCGTAAATGCCCCCGTGCGCAGGAGGGGTGAGCTACGGTAATCATCGTAGATCATACCTGTCGCGGATTCGCCGTATTAATTTGATCGGAATTTCGGAATTCGCGATCACTTTTCCTAACGAAATCCCCAATTCCATTAGGGAATTGGAAAATAAATCCCCTGAAAACCCATATTCCACAAGGGATTGGCGGGTGAGGTTGAAAAATTTTGGAAAAACTCCACAAAATGGATTGACCCGGGGCGGCGGGGCGGAATAGGTTCCGCCCGTCGCCACGACGGAGGGCGACCGAGAGACAGGATGTCGATCGCGGTGCTTACCTGAATGAAAGTTCGGTAAAACCACCCGATCGGCTTTTTAGTCCCCTCGAAACAAGCTCTTTGACAGTATGGCTCAGCAAACGGCATGCCAAAAGTGGATCGGGTTACGGCCTGAAAATCTTGGAAGCAGCGATTTGTTGAGAAGAGGAAAAAGATTAAATTGTGCGCTGCGCACCTGAAAATCAATCATTGGAAACAATATTGAAACAGTGCGCGGAAGTCGGCCCTTGAGGTCGGCACCCCGATTTAAAATCTGCCTGTCAGCAATGACAGAACAGCAAATTAGATTATTTTTACGGAGAGTTTGATTCTGGCTCAGAATGAACGCTGGCGGCGTGTTTAAG
>JBDTNJ010000548.1:0-8816 GCA_039933825.1 Luteolibacter sp. | reverse complement strand
TAAACTTCCTTCACGTCGCCGATCAGCCCGGATTCGATCCATTCGCGCAAGACGCGGGTGCCTTCCATCGTCGCGCCTTGGTTACCCATCACGGTGAGCACGCCTTTTTCCTTGGCATATTTGGCGAGTGCCCGGGCCTCCCAGAGCGTATTGCACATCGGTTTCTGCACCATCACAGGCTTGCCGTGGCGAATCGCCTCGCAGGCGATCGGGAAGTGCATGTGATCGGGTGTCGAGACGGTGACGACGTCGATCTGATCGGCCACCTTGGCGAACATTTCCCGGTAGTCCGAAAAATATTGGGCATCGGGATATTGTTCCCTGGCACCTTTGGCCATGTTTTCGTCGATGTCGCAGAGGAAGGCGATCCGGTTGCCATTGGAAATTTCCGAGATGTCGCTCTTTCCCTTTCCGCCGCATCCGATGGCGGCGATGTTGAGTTGTTTGAGGACCTTTTCCTGGCCGAGCAGGAGATTTGGGGCCAGTGCGGTGCCGGCAAGTGCGGCGGCGGACTTGATAAAGGTGCGGCGGGATGGATTTTGCATGGTGATGAGTTGGCTGGCCGGATAGTGGCGTGTGACAGACAACGCCCATTAAGGCTGCGATATTTCAGGATCCCTCAATTTATGCGATTAAAAAATGCAGGGCAATTGGCGAGTTTGCGCCGCTGGCTGCTTCAAGCCGGCGGGTTGACAAGGGGTGACCGAGCAAGCATCTTTCGCCCGTGGTATCCGAGAGTCCAAAGCCGCTAACGACCGGGAATGTGCCAGTTTTTGCAATTTCCTGCTGGGTGCTGGCCCTGATGGCCTTCGTGCAATTGCTGGTGGCGGGGATGGCTCTTGCGGCCAAATTTGAGGAATCGCAACACGTGCTCTCCATCGAGAAAAATGTCCCGAAAACCGTCGTCATCCGCGTCCCTAGCCCTGCGGTTGATCGTGCGGTGCCGGAGAACCCCGTCGTTTCCCGCCCTCCTGCCGCGCCAACGATAGAGGCAGTTAGGCCGGTGCCTGCACCCACTCCTGTTGCCTTCCCTAAGATTGACGATCCACGGACCGAGCGACTGGTGAAAGAAGCCCGGCAGGCCCGCGTCGCCGGCGACATGGGCCTCGCGGTCATGAAACTGGAGGAAGCGTTATCCCAATCCCCCGAAGATGCGAACGTGCATTACGAACTCGGTCTCGTGCATGAACAAATGGGCGTCTTCGATGTGGCATCCGCGCACTATGAAAAGGTTTTTCAAATGGGTGTCTCCGGTGCCGGATCGCTTTACGAACCCGCAGCGGCAAAACTCCGCGATGGCTTTGAACAACCGGAGGCGATGTTAGGGAAACTCGCGCTCGGGCGGGTGCGGATTTTCAATGATTCACGGAACGAGGACGGCCAGCGCGTCATCCTGACCATTCCGGTGCAGCGGGCTCCTGCCGAGGAGATCGACGTGAACGAGCTTGCGGTTTCAGTCACATTTTTCAACCGCACGTCGAAAGGTGAGATTATTCAGTTAGAGGACAAATCATGGGTGAACGAAAAGTGGGTCAGCCTGCCCTTTGATTGGGCTGGTGATGAAGAGAACCTGCGCATGACTTACGTGATCCCTGCCCAGGACCAGCAAACCGAGCACCTTTACGGCGGGCGCACCTATTACGGCCAAGTCGTTTCCCTGCTCTACAAGGGCGAGGTTCTCGATGTCCAGGCCTGGCCGCGCGATCTCGCTGCCAGAATCCCCCAACAACCTGCGGCAAATCCCGGTGGCACGCTGCAGCCTGAGTTCCAGGACACTCTGCCGCCCGATTTTGATCCGAATCTTCCACTGCTTCCTCCTCTATCGGAGAACCCGCTCGCGCCGCCATTGCCGCGCAAGTGATTCTTTCCCCCCATTTCCTGTTAAATGAATCCCGCTCCAGAAGACAGCCTGCTCGGCGAATACCGCCTCAAACAGCTTCTTAACGAAACCGCCCTCTGCCGCACCTGGCTCGCTGAGCAGGTCTCGGTCTCGCGGCGGGTGCTGGTGGATGAGCTGTTGGACGAAACCCGGCGCGATTTGTTTCTTGCCGACGTGCGCGCCAAGGCCTCCGTCGATCATCCGTTGATCGGTTCTGTTTACGAAGCCGTGGCCGAGCCGGGGCTGTGTTTTTACGCCCACGAGCTGCTACCCGGCATGACCTTGGAGGAGCGGGGAAAGTCATCACCTCCATTCGTTCCCTCCCGCCTCACCCATGTACTCCGGCGTGTGGCGGATGCGAATCTCCAACATGAAATTCTCGGCCACGCCACTTCGCTATGCGGTTTGGATGCGATCCATTTGGACGAACACGGCGTGATTCGTTTGAAAAACTTGGCGATCGCAGGCACTCGCACCCCGAACATGTCCACCCGCGATGTTGTCCATCTCGGCAACTTGCTCCCGGCTCTGGTTGCCGGGGGGGAACCCGGTGCCACCCGGCTGCTCACCTTGTTCAGTTGGATGCGTGGTGAAGGTCTTGAGGCACCGATCGATTGGACACAGGTGCGCGACTTTTGCGAGCAGATCGAACAGCAACTTGCTGATCCGCTGCCTGCGGTGGCACCCACTCGGGCCTTTACCGGTTCCGCTAGAAAGAGACCGCCGTATGTCCTGCTCGTTCTGGCCACCGGGCTCGCCTTGGTTACGATTGCCGTCCTCGCCGTCCGTCTGCGCCCGACGAAGCCGCCGGCCCCGCCGCGTGCGAATCTACCGGATGCCGTGCTCATCACGGAAGGCGCTTATCCGACGCCCGATGGGACAGTTGAAAATCTGCACGCCTTTCGGATTTCCGCCAACGAGACGACCATCGGCCAATACGCGGAGTTTCTCGAAACCCTTGCCGTCCTTGCCAAAGACAAACGAGAACGCACCTTCGATCATGAGAACCAGCCCGCTGAAAAGCTTTCCCACGTGCCTGATGACTGGGCCGCTCTTCATGGTGCCGCCAAGACCAATGGTAGCTGGAAAGATCAGTCGGTGACCTTGGATTCACCTGTCGTCGGCGTCGATTGGTGGGATGTCGCCGCCTATGCCGAGTGGAAACAAGCCCGCTTGCCGACCCAGGAAGAATGGTTCGCCGCCATGCGCAAGGACCTTGCTGTGCCTGCGGCTCTCGTCTCCGGTAGATTTTCACCCGTCACGTCCAGTACCACCGACCGTACGCCTAACGGCCTCATCGGCATGGCTGGCTCGGTCTGCGAATGGACCCGCCGCCCTGCCACGAGTCCCACGAATCCCTTGGGCGAGCGCCTTTGGGTCATTATCGGCGGCTCCTATCTGAAACCTGCCAGCAACGCCCTTTCCCGCGAGTGGACTTCTAATAGATCCCTCCGCCGCCCCGACCTTGGTTTCCGTATCGTCTACGAGGCGAAATGAAGATTCCACCTCGCATGTCGGGGATTGCCAGTGGCGGATTGCCAGGTCAGTATTTCATATTCAAATGCTAATGTTCAATCGCTCTCCCAAGATTCCTGTCATGCTGGCAGTGCTGGCCGTCTTTTCCGCTGTGATCCACGCGGAGGATTTTTCGTTCGATAGGCTGCGCGAAAAAGCCCGAAAAATGGCAGCCGGGCCTCACCAAGTCCCTTCGCTGAACCTGGCGGAGTATTGGAAGAACCTGACCTACGACCAGCATCGCGACATCCGTTTCAAGATGGATTCCGGGTTGTGGGCGGATCAGAAAGCCGCGTTTTCGATCGATTTTTTCCACCCCGGATGGACGGCAAAGAAGATGGTGACGCTGCATGAAGTGGCGGGCGGCAAGGCCGAGACGATGAAGTTCGACCAGAAACTTTTCGACTACGGCAAACAGAAAATCCCCGCCGGGACTCCGCCACCTCCGGGCTATGCCGGTTGGCGCGCGCGCACGCATCTGAATACGGAAACCTACATGGATGAGTTTCTGGTGTTCATGGGTGCGAGCTATTTCAGGGCGATCCCGAAGGACGCGCCGTATGGGCTTTCCGCGCGCGGGCTCTCGATCAACAGCGGCCTGCCGGGTGTGCCGGAAGAGTTTCCTGATTTCTCGGAATTCTATCTGGGGAAACCGGAGAAGGATTCTAAAACACTGAAGGCGTGGGCACTGCTAGACGGCGAGAGCGTGGCGGGGGCCTATCAATTCCAGATCACGCCGGGTGTAGAAACCGTGATGGACATCGATGCGGAAATCACGCTGCGGAAGCCGGTCACGCAGCTCGGACTTGCGCCATTTTCCACGATGTTCTGGTTTGGCGAGAGCACGTTTCCGAAGCCGCTGGATTTCCGCCCGGAAGTGCATGACAACGACGGGCTGCTGATGGAACTCGGCAGCGGAAATTTACACTACCGCCCGCTGGAAACCACGAATGGACAGTTCCGTCATTGTGTTTTCACGATGGAAAGACCGCGCTCGTGGGCGCTGCTGCAGCGGGATCGTTTGTTTTCGTCCTATCAGGATCCGGAGGCGCTCTATCATAACCGCCCGAGCGTGAGGGTGGAGCCGGTCGAGGGGTTTGATTACGGAAAACTGCATCTCATCGAAATGCCGACCCGCGATGAAACCGATGACAATGTGATTCTGCTATGGGAGCCGACTCCGGTGTTGGAAGTGGGGAAACCCTATCATTTCCACTATCGCCTGCGCTGGATGCGCGATCCTGCGCCGTCGGGGATTTTTTCGGTGCGTGCCACGCGCGCCGGGACGCCGGTGCAGAAGCCGGATCAGGTGTTGATGGCCATCGATTTTGCAAAACCGCTCCAACCGTTAGCCAAGATCGGCGACCCGAAATGGGACGACATTTCCAAGCTGAAACCGGTCGTCACCATCAACCAGCAGTCAGTGAAGCTCATCCACGTCGGTCTATCCGACATCAGCATGCCGAACGTGGACGACCTGCCCGCCGGCCTCGGCCGTAGCGACAAGCTCCACATGCCACAGGTGCTTCGGGCGTTTTTCGTGTGCGAGCCACCGAAGGATCTGGCGGAAATGGACATGACCTGCGAGCTCCAGGACGAGAATGGTAAATGCGTCTCCGAGCGCTGGGTTTATCTTTGGAATAAACCCGCTCCGTGAAAACCTGCCTGCCGCGGGGTTCGTGCTGGTTGTGCTGATGGCTTATCTGGCGGGCTACTTGGTGCTTCGGCAACCGGCTGCCCGCGAGACGATTTTCTCCACCTCCATCGAATCTGGATCAATTACCCTACAAGAATAATAATTGGAATAATTCTTGATTGAGACTCATTCGCAAGTATTTTGCCGTCGCAATGGTCAGTAAAACCCCAGATCAACCAGCAGAAATCGAGATCCCCGAGGAAATCTCCGGGCTCCGCATGACGCGACAACGGCAGGAGGTTTACCGGATTCTGCATCAGGAGCGGAACCACCCCACCGCCAACGATGTCTTTATGCGGGTGAAGGACCGGCTGCCGAATATTTCACTCGCGACGGTTTACAACTGCCTCGAAGCGCTCGTGCAACACGGAATCATCCGCCAAGTCAATTTCGAGCGCGAGTCTTCTCGCTACTGCCCGAATCTCAACGAGCACGGCCACTTTCACGACGCCGTCACCGGTGTGATCCACGATGTGAATTTCAAACCGGGGATCAGTCTCGCCGACGTCCTCCAACTCCCACTCGGCGCGCTGATCGAAGACGTCGAAATCACCCTCCGCGGCAAAATTGCCGCCTCTTAATTTCTCCCCCGATCTTCCATCCCCTATCTCCGATCCACGATCTTCTTCCAACATGAGCCTGCAAATCACCAACCTCCACGCCACTCTTGAAGACGGCACCGAAATTCTCAAGGGCGTCAATCTCGACATCCCGAAAGGCGAAGTCCACGCCATCATGGGACCCAATGGTTCCGGTAAATCGACTCTCTCGAAAGTCATCGCCGGCCACGAAAGCTACATCGTCACCGCAGGTTCGGTCACGCAGGACGGTGCGGAAATTCTTGGCAAGTCCATCGACGAACGCTCACGCGGCGGCATTTTCCTCGCCTTCCAATATCCATCCGAAGTTCCCGGCGTTTCGAATGCCAACTTCATCCGCGCCGCACTCCAAGCCCGTCTGCCGAAGGGACAGGACATCGACGCGGTTGCGTATTATAAGAATCTCTACTCGAAAATGGACCATCTCGAAATGGATCGGAAATTCACCGCCCGCGCGGTTAACGAAGGATTTTCCGGTGGTGAGAAAAAGCGCAACGAGATCCTCCAAATGATGATGCTCGAGCCTGAATACTGTATCCTCGATGAAACCGACTCCGGCCTCGACATCGATGCGCTGAAAATCGTTGCCAAAGGCGTGAATGCCATGCGTTCTCCCGACCGCGGCATACTCCTCATCACCCACTATCAGCGCCTGCTCGACTATATCAAGCCGGACTACGTGCATGTGATGGCGGATGGAAAAATCGTCCGCTCCGGTGGCCCCGAACTCGCTCTCGAATTGGAAAAAGACGGTTACGAGTTCCTTAAGGAGCCGGCCCTCGCATAAGAGATTTCAAATCTCAAATCTCAAATCACCATGTCCTACGACACCACAGACGTTCTCGATACGGAAACCCGCGAGGCGATCGACATCGACCGCAGCAAGGGTGACTTCACCTTCCCGGAACGCAATAAATTCGATGCCGGTCGTGGCCTCACATCCGCGACGGTCGATTACATTTCAGACGTGAAGAACGACCCTGACTGGGTGCGTGAATTCCGCCACAAGGCGCTGAAAGTTTTCCAGGACAAACCGATGCCGACCAACTGGGCGACGAAGGATCTGGAGAACATCGATTTCGACGTCATCCGCTATTACCTATCCGACGGCGAGAAGCCGAAGCGTTCTTGGGACGATGTGCCTGCCGATGTGTTGGAGACTTTCGAGCGCCTCGGCATTCCCCAACAGGAGCGCGCGTTCCTCGCTGGTGTGGAAGCGCAGTTCGACTCGGAAGCCGCCTACTCGAACGTGAAGGAAGAACTCACGAAACAAGGCGTGATTTTCTGCAACTCCACCGAAGGCTTGAAGGAGCACGAGGAAATTTTCCGCCCGTGGTTCGGCAAAGTCATCCCGACCGGCGATAATAAATTCTCCGCGCTGAATTCCG
Source organism: Luteolibacter sp. (assembly GCA_039933825.1). GTDB lineage: Bacteria > Verrucomicrobiota > Verrucomicrobiia > Verrucomicrobiales > Akkermansiaceae > Luteolibacter. Next base: position 1,739 of record JBDTNJ010000548.1, on the reverse strand, counting down.
CCGTTTTCTCCGGTGGCTCCTTCATCTACATCCCGAAAGGCCTGAAACTGAAGCAACCACTCCAGGCCTATTTCCGCATCAACTCGGAAAACTTCGGCCAGTTCGAACGCACGCTCATCATCGCGGATGAAGGCTCCGAGCTGATGTATATGGAAGGCTGCACCGCGCCGAAATTCGAGACCGCCACGCTGCATTCCGCCGTCGTCGAACTCGTCGCACTCAAGGGCGCGAAGATCCAATACGTGACCGTGCAAAACTGGTCTTCCAACGTTTTCAACCTCGTCACCAAGCGCGGCATCGCGATGGAAGACGCGGAAGTTAGATGGATCGATTGCAACATTGGTTCGCGTCTAACTATGAAATATCCCGGCGTCATCATGAAGGGGAAACGCGCCCGCGGTGAGGTCATTTCCATCGCCCTCGCCAACACCGGCCAGCACCAGGACACCGGCGCGAAAATGATCCACGCCGCCGATGACACGACTTCCAATGTTGTTTCCAAATCGATCTCGGTCGGCGAAGGTCGTTCCACGTATCGCGGCCAGGTCCACATTCCGAAACATCTCAAGGGTTGCAAAAACAACACCGAGTGCGACGCCCTTCTCATCAACAGCCATAGCCGCACGGATACTTATCCTGCCATCACGGTTAAAGGCAACCGCCACGCGACTCAGCACGAGGCATCGGTTAGCCAGGTGTCCGACGACATGCTCTTCTATATGCAACAACGCGGCCTTAACCAAGGCCAGGCCATGTCGCTCGCCGTCAACGGCTTCATCAACGACCTCGTCCGCGAGTTTCCGATGGAATACTCGGTGGAACTCAAGCGCCTCATCGATCTGGAAATGGAAGGCAGCGTCGGTTGATCCGCGCTCCTCCAACTAACACCTTTTTGAAATTCTCCCATGCCCGCCGTGCTCGAACAAACTTCTTCCCTCCTCGAATCCGCTCCGGAAACGCCCGCCTATCTTCCCGCTTGGTTCGCCAAACGCCAGCAGTCGGCGTGGCAACGTTTCCTCGCCACCCCCGCCCCGAAGCGCGGTGATGAAACCTGGCGCTTCTCCAGCATCAAACAGCTCGATTTTTCCGGCTTCCAAAAAGCTCCTGCCACTGGCGTGAACGAACTCATTGAGCGCTCCACCGGCCTCGAGTCCCCCGCCGCGAAACTGATCTTCGTGAACGACGAGCTGGTCCACGTGGAATCGCATTTGCCCGAAGGCGTGATCTGTCTGCCACTTGCCGAAGCGCTCGTTTCCCACAGCGATCTCGTCCAGGCGCATTTCATGAAACAGGAAACGCGCCTCGGTTCCGCCAAGTTCGCCGCGCTGCATGAGGCTTCCCTAACGAACGGTTTGTTCGTCCATGTCTCCGACAAGTTGGAAGTCGAAGGCACCATCGAGGTGCATCACTGGATCACCGGCGAAAACACCGTCATCTTCCCGCACACGCTGATCGTTACGGGCAAGAGTTCGAAGGTCCGCGTAGTCGATATTTTCCGCTCGGCGGATGACATGCAACCCGGCCTCGCGATCGCCTTCAACGACCTTTGCGCCGGCCAAAATTCGAAGCTCGATTACGTTGCCATCCAGGCATTCAACGAAGTCACCCGCGTCATCCAGATCAACGAAACCGCCACTTTCCGCGATGCATCCGCCATCGGATTCATCCTCAACACCGGCGCATCCTGGGCGCGCAACGAATCGCTTTCCCGCCTCGAAGGCCCGGGTTCACGTTCCGAC
>JBDTNJ010000547.1:0-10143 GCA_039933825.1 Luteolibacter sp. | reverse complement strand
GTTCCGGCGCTTCGAGGGCGATCCCCTCCGCACTTTTCTCCGCTGGAAGAATGCGGCGGATTATCTAGCCGTTGCCGAAGCCATCAGCGGACTGAGGGCCGACCTCGTCTTCTTCCCTTACCTTGATAGCTACCTGCGTTTTCTCCCGTTTCCCGCCATCCCGGAATTCCTGCTCCACCGCCCGTGGAGCGGCCTCTATCTGCGGAACCACCATCACGGCGAGAAGCCGTCACCCAGGAAATCCATTCGCATGTTAGCAAAGGGAGACGCTATTTTACACAGTAAACTCTGCCACGGCATCGGCGTGCTGGATGAGCGTTTTATTCCTGAGATGGAGAGGATGAGCCGGAAAGAAGTGGTTTTTTATCCCGATATCACTCAGGCCAATCTCCCTGCCCATCCCTCCGCGCTGGCACTTGGAGTCAAGGAATCAGCCGCCGGGAGAAAGATCATCGGGATCATCGGCCTTGAGCGCCGAAAGGGATTTTTCACCCTGCTGCGCACCGCGGAATTGGCACACGAACAAGGGCTACCCTACTATTTTGTCTGCGCCGGGACTGTCCGCTTGCAGGAATTCACCGAACAGGAACAGGAAAAAATCCTAACAATCGTTCGGAAAATAGCAGATGGAGAAATCGGCAACCTCTACTTTGATCCAAATGCCGGACGCATTCCGGACGAGGCGGATTACAACTCGCTGTTCTCCACTTTTGACATCGCATGGGCCGCTTACGAAGGATTTGAAGGCAGCAGTGGCACCCTCAGCAAATCCGCCGCCTTCGAAATCCCGTGCATCGCCACCGCCGGAGAATGCGTCGGGATGCGCGTGGAGAACTACCGCCTAGGCCTCACCATTCAGGAAGCTGACGCGACCCAAGCTCTCGCCGCGATTCCTTGCCTTCTCGCGGGCACGGACCGCAATCACCAAGCGCTTTCGCCTGACTTTGGAGCTTACCGTGAACACCACTCACAAGTCCGGCTTGATCGGATTCTCGTGGAGTTGCTGGAATCGGTTTGATCCAGAATCAAATCACGCGGACTCCAGAATGATATTCCCATACGGCGTCGCATCGCCGGTGCGGATCAGTCCGATGGCGTTTGGCACGCGTTTTTTAAATTCGACGTGGGCCTCGCGGGTGAGCGGGATTTCCCCGAAGGATCTGGTATAACGATCGACGACATCCTGCGCGTTGTTAGCAGTAAACTCATCAGCCTGCCAAATACGGCCGATCTTGAAAACCGGAGTCAGCAGATCCAACACGTCCAGCACGGTAGGAATATTGTGGGTAAGTGAGATGTCAACGGTTTCGATCTCGGGCCAATAAGGAAATGCCCAGTCGGAAATCACCAATGTATTGGTGTGGCGGATGCGGGCAATGAGTTCGAGAACGTGCGGATTGAGGATTCCAGATTTAAGCATGGCGAGTACGGGTCGGAGTTGATGCATCATTTCCAGCGGAGCGCCTGCGTCAAGCAGAGCCGTGTGGACCCACAGACATTGCTGCTAATTTGGCAGTTATGGAACTGTGGAATCGCCTAACCAGTTCCTCGCGTTGAGCCGGAAAAACATCTGGCTACTGGATATAGGGATGGGCCAGGCAAATTGCAGCGTATTCGCATCCTCAGCGGTGGATTGCGACAGCTGAACCGTATCCACCTTGGTCCAATTCACCAGATCGGGACTCGAATAGATGTTAAAAACCGGGTAGGTAATCAAGGCTGACTTGGGTAAACTCCACTGCAAGCCGATTTGTCCAGCTCCATTCCTAGCGAGGACTCCTCCTGTGGGTAAGGGAGGAGTATTGACACTGACTATGATTTCGAACGAGAGGTCGCTTTCGATTCCGGCACTGTCAATGGCACTTACCGCGAAATAGTAAGTTTCCCCTATTTCCAACTGCGTCACTGTAAACGATGTTTGACCGGCCACTGCATAGGATTGGTTGTATAGCTGGCTCTGCAGGCCAACATATAACTTATAACCCACAACCCCCGAATTGGACACCGCATCCCACCCAAGTGTCAGGGGTACCGTGGCTGCATTCGTCGAGTTTTGGAGAAGCCCCAAGATTGCCAACCCGAGAATTCCCAGAAGTTTTAAAAAGGACGGCCTGATTGGCACAATCTTCGGGTTTTGGCTGTTTTTGATCACGCAATATACTCCACGCAAATCCCCCAATTCATAGGCAGTCGATTGCGCATTATTCGGTAAGACAATATTGCCGCGCCACGTAGGGGAAATTGCTGACAGGGTGAGAATCGCAGCGTTCCCATGAAGTTAATCGCGGCGAATGAAAGCTGGCAAAATTCGAGAGGATCCGTTCATGTTCCGCCCATGACTGCTGCCTCTGCCGGATTCACGATGCCCCCCGAATGGTCACCGCAGGAAGCGGTTTGGCTTTCGTGGCCTGTCGATGATCCTCGCCACTGGGGAGGTGCGAAACGAGAAATGATGTGGGCGAAGTTCGCTGAAATCGCGGCTGCGATCTCCCGTTTCGAGACCGTGAGGATCAATGCCTCAGGCATGGACCACCCGGAAATCATAGCGGCCTGCAATCGCGCCAAAGCCGTGCCGGAGCGACTCCAGCTTTTTGATCATCCTCATAACGACGTCTGGTGCCGCGACCACGGGCCGATCTTTGTGAAACATTCAGACACCGGCGAGGTCGCGGTGACGGACTGGGAATTCAACGCATGGGGTGGTAAATTTCCACCCTGGGATCTCGATAACTCGATTCCGCCGAGGATCGCCGCAGCACTGGGCAAGCGCGTCTTCAAAGGCGGCATGATCCTCGAAGGGGGAGCGATTGAGATCAACGGTGCCGGCCAAGTCCTGACAACCGAAGCGGTGTTACTGAATCCAAACCGCAACCCGCATCTCAGCCGCGCAGAAACCGAGCAACTGCTGCGCGATGGACTCGGAGTTTCCGAGATCCTCTGGCTGCGCCAAGGCATTGAGGGCGACGACACGGATGGTCATATCGACGATCTGGCGCGATTCATCGATCCGCAGACGATTCTCGCTTGTGTCGATACCAGCGGGGCGAACCGGCGGATTCTTGACGAGAACCTGGGTCGTTTACGTGGCTTCAAAGGACCTAACGGACGCCCATTTGATGTATTGGAAATCCCACTGCCCGAAGCCTGCGAAGTGCCCGGCTGGCGCTTGCCTGTACTGCCCGCGTCCTACGTGAACTTCCTCATCGTCAACGGAGGCGTGCTGGTCCCCACATTCCGACAGAAAAAAAACGATGATCGTGCGCTGGGCATGATCCGCGAACTATTCCACGACCGGGAAGTCATTGGCATCGACTGCTTGGATCTGGTCGAGGAAGGCGGGACGCTGCATTGCATCTCTCAACAGCAACCCGCCTGAAAATTCGTTAGATGCCGGTGATAATTTCGCAGCTTGGCAACTTTCCCTTCAGTGACTTGATCGCTTCCGGAGTGACCGCAGTTTGCCAGAGGTAGAGCCGTTTGAGATGGAGCTTGGTGCCGTAGAGATTGATGGATTCAAGGGCGGGAAGTTTCAGTAATGTATCAATCGAGGCATCCGTGACCCCGGTTTCCGCGAGGCGAATCATCCGAAGCTGCCCCGCGGAAGCCAGCATGGCGACCGAGCGATCGGTGATCTTCGTGGATGATAGATCAAGCGTCACTAGATAGGGCAGCAACTTTTCCAGCTTGTTGAATCCAGCGTCATCAAAATTCCCTCGGAGCGAAACAGCCGTAAATGTGCACGCGCCGGATCCCTGGGATTCAAAGGACGCCGCCCCCGGGAACTCTTTGGATAAAGCCGCCATCGAGGACTGCAAAGCGGCATCCGGTCCCGCAGACAGCGGTTTCGATTGGTCCTTCGAGGACCCTGGAGTCGCAATCGCACCCGCAGGAACCAGTTTGCCGATTGCGTCCTTGATTGGAGCAGGCGGATCAAAATCCCCAATTTTCTTAGCCGGATCCGCACCATTGTCGATCCACCACTTCAGAATGGCGATTTCATGTGCTTCGATCGCCGGTTTGCCTTCCGGCGGCATGTGATCCTCATCATCCTTTGGCAACTCGATACGCTCGATGATATGGCTTTTCGCAGCGTTTCCAATTTCGATCGCGGGGCCGTCTTTACCGCCTTTCGCCAACATTTCGAAGCTGTCCATTCGCAACTTGCCCTTTGCCTTGCTTTCCTTATGGCACTGGACGCAACGGCGCTCGAGGATCGGCGCAACGATGTCAGCATAGACGAGTTGTTCGTTGCCGGATTTGGCCGGAACTGCGGGCTTGGCCTTGTCGATTCCCAGCAATTTACGCAGCGGTGCGGGCGCATACTGGGTCAGGTAACCCTCCCCGTGTGTGATCGTGGCCCCATCATGGCTGGCAAACGCCATGACTCCCACGCTGCCAAATAACAACAGTCGAAAGAATGCCGGATTGGCGCCAAGCGCGACGGTCCAGGACTTCACGATGAAGGTAATTACCGCTGCAACCGCAAAAATCAGCCCGCCCCATAGGTGGCGTTCGGCAATCGCATTGTTGCCGTAATCCTCCCCGTGGCCATGAAACAACAGAAACCCGGCGATCACGGCGAGGATTGCGCTGGCGGCACCAAAAAACATCGGAAACATGGATGTGTTCCTTGGCTCCGGGCTTCGTTTGCCAAATATCGCGGCCAATTCCTGAAACAAAATCAGCGAAAAAACACCGATCGGCAAATGCAACAATACCGGATGGAAATGACCGATGAATCGAACAATATCCGGCATTTTAGCCCCATCCGGTCGCCCCGCTAACAAGGGCATGGCGATCAAGCCGCCGACGGCAAGCAACCCGAAAAAAGTGAGCGCCCAAGGTTTTTTCAGGCGCGGGAAATGAGGATCGGTTTCAGCCATGATTTGTTGCAGCTACGGGCAAGGACAGCCTGATCTTCCATGGGATTTCAGAAAAATCAAACAGCACATTGCGGATGTGAGATCTGGCGGCGATTTCCGCTGGTCCTTGGCCCGGTGCCTGCTCATGTTCCCGCCACCCGAAATTCCTACCTTCCCATGCCCAACCTCAAAGACAAAATCGGATTCACTGATGAAGGCCCCGCCATCGCTTCTCCTGCTGAAGAAAACCGCCTTCGCGAGTTCGTCAATCTCAAGCTCGCCGCCCGCGGTTATTCGATTGTCGGCGACGAGGCGGACTATCCGTTCCTTGATTTGGGCCGTTCGCTGATTGCCAGTTTTCAAGAAAAGACCCGGCTGCTGTCAGACTACCTCTGCCCGGCGGATGCTTACATCGACAATTTCCTGCACGACTATCTAGGCAGTGAAATCATGGCTGAAGTTTTCCCGGATACTCCTCATCTTCTACCGATCGGCGCTCTTGTCATGGAACGCCATGGCATCAGCCGCATGCTCTCACTGCCGCCCGACCAGGATGAGTTCAAATCGTCCATCCTCAGCTCGTATCGTGTCCATCAGGGTGTTTGTCACAACCCCGCGAACGACCGCCGCACGACTGAAGGTGTTTTCCATGTGGCCGAGGGAGGCCTGCCGATTCCAGCGGATAAAAAAGCGATCCCGAAACGGGTTTTCGCCCACTTGCTCAAGCAAGCACTCAATCCACCCGAGGACATCATGACGCTGCCTTTCACCGGCACCTCTGACGATCCCGCGAAAGTTTTCGTCTCGCTCCTGCTCCGCCCCGTGGTCACGCCGGAAATCCCCGGAGTATCGTCGGAAAAATCGATGGAAACCCGCTTCTTCGCACCCGGAAATCTGGTGAGCAATTTGGATTTCGTCGAGAGCATCTTTGGTAATGCAGGCGATCCCTATCTACCCGATAATGATGCACGCCTTGATGCGGAAGGTTGGTCCGGACACACCGGCTGCGTGATCCTCGCACCTCATCTGGTTTCGCTCAAAAAGAAAGAGCTCGGACTCCCTAACATTTCCACTGCTACGGAACGCCAGAAACGCGAAGGGATGTGCTGGGCCTCCGAAGATGAACTCTACAACGACGGCAGCGCTTTCAAAATCACCTGCCGGGACAAACGTGGCATCATCGTCACCATCATTGCCGACAACTATTACGGTTACTGCAAAAAAGAGGTGAAAACCCAGCTCAGCTATGCCGCCAACTTGTTTGGCAACGCTGAAGAAGAGCACGCCGGTGGTGCCATCGCATTCCCGAGCTTCGACCTCGGTGAAGATTTCTCCCTCAGTGACTACTCGCGCCCCGTGGATCACGCGTTCACCGGCTTCACCAAACGCTACGGTGCCATTTTCGATCTCCAGCCCGAAGGCTACGGCATCGACAGACAATTCCCCGATATTCTCTACGTTCCAGAGGACGTCCACATCGACCTTCATAGCCAGTCAGTCACTTGGAAAAATACCGAGGGCCCGCAAAAAATCCCGCTGCAGCCCGGCATCACCCACGTACTACCTTCCGGCTACAAGGTCGAGATGGTAAAACCCTCTGCTGGCCAACGCTGGAGGCTCATCGGCACTGCCGCCGAGGGCACCTTCTGCCACAAACCCTGCACCGTTTCCGGCGGGGGAAAATCCGAAATCTCCAAGTCCCTATCAGACGCGATGATTACCGCCGCGGTCATCGTCAATGACTTGAAAAGCGACCTCAAGACCGCGACCGAAGTCATCAACCGCGATTTTTCAAACCGTTATAAAACCCCGATCGATCCCGACAAACCGGGCCGCCCGTTGCTCAGTTCGGAAAGGTCACTTGGCTCCGTCATCCGCCTGCTCACCTATAACCCGGCCTACACCGACGAATACAACGCCTGGCTCACCACCATCGGGAGTTCCGTGCGCGACCTCGTTTTCATTGTCAAACGGTTTTATAAAGCGAGCTGGGGAACCGAATGGCGGAAGCGCTTCAGCGTCGATCTCATCAACGGCCTGCCCGGCCGCCAGCTCATCTATCGGCGCCAGCGCCTCGTCACCCAATATCTCCGTGTCGGCTTCAGTGAAGATGGTACTTGGCGCACCTTCAGCATCCGCAAGGACTTCGCTCCGGCGAAAAAAGTCCAGACGGAGGACGATATCAGCGCGTCCATGGTGGTCCCTCACGGATCGGTGGCGGGCCTCCATCCGGACATCAAAAACCCTTCGCTCAAGTTTGTTAAAAACTGCGAATACCGCCTGTTCCAACGACCGGACGACGCCATCATCCGCGGCTACGACAAGAAGACCGAGAGCGACTTCAGCCAGGGTGGCATGTTCTTCTCCAACTACGAGCCGATCAGCCAAAGCACGGCTGCGGCCATGACCAAGGACGCCATCCGCTTCGAGCAATTCACCTCGCCACTGCGCAAGATGCTGACCAGTTTCGTCGAAGCCGGAAAGCCCGACTATGTCGTCAGCTCCCATCAGCCACGCATCGTCGATGGCAAACCAACGAAAAATCCGCGTTATCTGCAGAACCGCCCGGACCTTGAAGACCCGCGTTCAGTCTATCTCGCAACCCTCGGCTCACGCCTCTATCGCCGCCTTCCTCTCGACGCGGCAGTGCCCATGCCGGTGATTTCGGTACTCGCAGGCCGCCGTAACAACCCACCGGACGAAACGGCGGGCATCCGCGCGCTCGCGGTTTACAATCCGATCCACTATCAGGAGCTGCCTGAATTGTTCATGGACTTTATTTCATCACTCACTGGTAAAAGCCCGTCCACCACCGGTGCCGGCAGTGAGGGTGCACTCACCAAAGGTCCGTTCAATGCCATCCTGCCGATCCACGATGTGAATGCCGCCCTCGTTTCCTACCTGGTCACCGACTACCACGGCTTCACCAGCGCAGCCGGCCACATCGGACGGAAATACCGCGTCGATCACGACATAAGCCTGCTGGTTCCTGAGATTTGGTCGCGCATGTTCATTCCCGAGCGCGAACCGGCATATCTAATCAAAAACGGTTACCTCGAAAAGTTGGAAGACTTCCAATACGAGGGCAAAGCGATCGAAGCCAGCCGCCTGGGCTACCGGATTACCGAAAGTTTCGTCACCACCTTCTTCGGCCGGATGTTTTCCGCAGCGGACACCGTTTTCAGCGAGGACATGCTCAAGCCCGAACTGCAATCCATGGAGGATTTCATCGACGGCCTCGACAACATCATCGAGACCCAGCGCAATGTCGCACTGAACTACTTCGAAGACGGCAGTATCGATGCCGCCTGCCCGCCACTCAAGGCCCTGCTTCACATCATGGCTTATGGCGAGTTTGAAGGAAAACCGATCACCGACCCATCCATCAGATCGCTCTTCACCCGTGAGGCGACCATGACGTCCGATTGGTACCAGGCCCGGCTCGATGCCAAGGTCCGCATCGATCAAGCCCTCTGGAAACGCCACATCGCCTATCTGGAAAGTTTCCTCGCCAAGACGAACTACCAAAGTGAACTCGAGCGCCTGCGCATCCACGAACGCCTCGAACAAGCCAAGACCACCCACGACCACGTAAACTCCCCTGCCTACCGCGCCAGCCTCGTCGGGATGATTGGCGCGGATCCGGCGCTGGTTTGATAGTAGCCGCACTTTGATTTGCGATCCAAGCATGGTCGGTCGCAGCCCGATCCTTTCTATCTCTTCAATTGACTGAAGCAGGGAAGCAAAAGTGCTTGGGACGCCTTTGTAACAATTAGAAGCTTGTGATAACTTGGTCCCAAGTCTCCCCGGGATGCTCTCAGCCGTGCCCGAGGTCGCCGACGTGCGCTTCGTCAAAGTCCATTTCGCGAACACGTTTTTGATCGCGGACGAGTTCGACTTGTTTGCGAAGCTGCTCGCGGAGTTCCAAGCCGCCGCGAATGGCGGGAATGGTGAGATTGGGCATCCCACGATCGGAAGTTTCGAGGACGATCGATGCCAGACCAGTGAGGCGCATCCACCAGCTTCGGATCATCTGGGTGTCCTTGACTCGATAGAGTTCGATTTCATCGATCTTCTGGTTGATGATCCCACTGGTGACCCGCAGTCGCTCGCTGGTTAGTTCAAAGACCTGGGTGCGGACAGATAGATATTTCCACAGAACGTAGGCTGATAGCAGTATCAGTGCGGCGAATGCGGGCGGAAAAAACAGACCACCGATCAACACACCGACGGCTGAAACCGCAGCTCCGGTGAATGGCCAGATGTTCAGCCATTGGGAGGGACTGCCTCTCCAGAACGTGTTTTCCTCGGTCATTGGCCAGAGCATGAAGGCACCGTGGGGTGCTCCGCAAGTGGAGAATAGGGGAATACGAGCTTGGTTTCTGAAGGCCCGGATTCTGAAATAATCACAGACAGCTTGTGCCCGGCATCGACTTGGCGATTTGCGATTCCTGCCTGCGCCTTATTTCGATTTCCAGTCACGGGACAGGAAGACCTTGATTTTCCCTTGGACACGCTCGGTAGAGCCGCCGTGGCCACCGGATTTGGTGGTTTGGATGGTGCTGAGCTCCTGTTTCAAAATAATTGGATAGATGAGCGAAAGCCAGATTTTCCCGGACTCGATGGTCAGGTCCTGATCGGTAAGATTGCCCTCGAAGTCAGGAAACTGTTTGCGACTGAAATCACCAGTGATTGAAAACACACCACAGGGGTGGCCTTGGACGGATTCGGCTTTTTCGAATGTCAAATTGAGCGAACCGGTGACCATACCGCTGAGCAACATGGGCAACAAACTCGCGGAAACCGGGACCTGATCACCTGCTTTGAACCGACGTTTTCCAAACCACAGGGTGCGCGGAGCCAAGGCATATTCCCTCAGAAGTTCATCAAACACCGGGGAAAGCTCCTTGGAAATCACTGCCGCACGGAAGCCCTCACTAGTAGAGCACCTCCATCCTTTTGACGATTTTTGATAGGTTACAGGGATGCTTGCGGCTGCGACTTTCTTCAGCTGATCGGCAGCGGCATCCTTGGGCACGGGCGCCCCTTCTACCGGCAAAACCGTGAAGCTGGACTGCTCCAGCGTGTAACGCACCTGATCCCCGGCCCGCTCCAACTTGATAACAACCATTTTGGTTCCCTTCTTGTCTTCCGCGTGCTTCTCAATGGCGGATGACTGATAGATTCGCCCGGTCAATTCCTCACGAAGGGTCGTCGTGACATCAATCCTGCTAGGAAATGGCAGATCCTTGCGAAAGATAACGCCTTCCGGAGTTTGATC
>JBDTNJ010000546.1:0-4306 GCA_039933825.1 Luteolibacter sp. | reverse complement strand
CCAAGAGAATCCTGGCCGCCGCCCAGCCCAGCAGCGCGGGAAGGCGCTGCCGGGCACACATTGAAGCACGCCGCCTTTGACGATCCATTTGGTGGCTTCGGCGGGTGTTTTATCCGCTTCCCAATTCTGTAATGTAGCATCAGTGCCATCAAAAAGCACGATCGCATCCGATGGAGGGCGGCCGGGTTGATCCTGCAAACTGGGAGTGCCCGGGGTCACCAAGGGCGGCTGCGGGCGATTCATGTCGTGGATGGCCCATGGATGGGTGTCGTCCGGCGGATCGCCGTAGAATCCATCGGCGCTGAGGGTTGCTGTTGTTGCTAACAGGCTAATGAGAAGCGATCGGGTGGTCATGATGTGATGAGGCGGAAGTGTTGGTTTTATGGGATTTACCTGGAATCAAGGCGAAGGGCTGCGATTGAAGTTCGAGCCGTTGAGTGAGATGACCTGATACTTCTTGCCACTTCCTTGTCTTTCAAGCGCTTAGTATCCGAATCGATTCTTACCCAGTCTTCGTTTCCTTTCGCTTTCGCAGTCGTTTGATTCATTCAAGGGCCGCGTGCTGAAAAAAATGCGGGCGCGGACCGTTTCCGATCCGCGCCCGAGATTGCACATTTTTCCCCCCAAAGATCTCGCTTGGCTTTGCTGGCTTCAAAATCGACTTCCCCCCGGAGATCGATATTGCCTTGAGCAGAGTTACGCGAGACAGGATATGTTGGAAAGGTTTTCAGTTCACCGTAGTGCGCTGTCGCCTTTCGTTGGATGTAAGATGATCCGGAAATTTAGGTTTTGGAAGTTATAAAGGGTCCCATATCCGGCCAGGTGGTCCCAAAATCGGCCATAAGTCACTGGTTTTTAGAATTTCAGACGTTTGGGGCGTCTTTTTTAATGATCCAGGCTAAAAATTCCTGATTTCCGTCCATCCCGGTAATCGGGGAGGGGATCAGACCGCGCCATTCGCAGCCGTGTTCTTCGGTGACGAAGCGGCGGATTTTTTCGACGGCGCGCTCGTGCAGCGCGGGATCACGGACGATGCCGCCTTTGGTGATGTCCTCGCGCTGGAGTTCGAATTGGGGCTTGATGAGGCACACGACGGCTCCGTCATTTTCGAGCACGGTGAAAACGGCGGGTAGGACTTTCGTTAGGGAAATGAAGGAAAGGTCCATCACGGCGAGACGGCAGAGTTCGCCGATGTCCTCCGGGACCATGTGGCGGGCGTTGAATTGTTCTTTCACGATGACTCGTGGATCGTTGCGGAGTTTCCAGACGAGTTGGTTAGTGCCTACGTCCACGGCATGCACGCGGGTGGCACCGCGCTGGAGCAGGCAATCGGTAAAGCCGCCGGTGGAGGAGCCCACGTCAATGCAGATCCAGCCGATAGGATCGATGGCAAATGCATCCAGTGCGCCTTCTAACTTGAGTCCTCCGCGCCCGACGTAGCGCTGTTTTTCCTTCACTTCCAGCGGGGCATCTGTGGCGAGTTTGGTGCTCGGCTTATCGATGACGTGATCGCCACTGCGGACTTCTCCGGCGAGGACGAGGCGCTTGGCCTGTTCGCGGGAATCGCAGAGGCCACGGGCGACTAACAGGGCGTCGATGCGGTCTTTTTTGATGTTCATTTTTAAAAACAGGCAGGAATGCCTGTGTCACGTTTCAATGCTCCTGCTGGAAATGTTCGGCGAGGATGTCGCGGCCGAAGTCGCCATTGAAGTCGCGCCAGACGGCGTGGATGTGGTTCGCGTTGTTCTGGGTGTTGATGGATTCTATCAGGAACGTCGGGCCCTGAATGCGGTAATAGTAGGCTTCTCCGGGCTTGATCCCGCCGGACCAGCCGAAACGGATCTTGTCGATGCCTGCTTCTTCGATTTTCGCCCTATCCGCATCTGCCAGATCCTTGCGATAGCGGCCGGTGTATTCGGAAATGAGCTGGATGAGGGCCATGCGCTGGGTTTCCGACATTTCCGGTGCTGCGATTCCGACAGGTTCCAAGGTGGTGGCTTTGCGCAACTCGGCGGTGAGGATTTCCTTGGGGGCTTGATCGCTGAAAATCACGGCCGATTTCCCGTCGGAGAGCAGGGTGACGAGGAGCGTGCGGGCGAGTTCTTCTTCCGCTGCGAGGACGCGGAGGCCGACACGCGGGCCCTCGCGGACTTCGGCGGGGTTTGAGCCGAGGAAGGATGGGGTGAGGGAGATTTTTTTGCCGTCAACAAGGGTGAAGTTCAGCGAGATGTGGTGGCCTTCGAAGCGCCAGCCCCAGCCTTTCGGGTCGCCGGGAGTGCCAAAAACGGAGATGAAGTATTTTGCGGGATCACGCTTGTTGGAATCTTTCTCGATCTCGGCGAGAACGCTTTCCAAGGACATGATTTGGGTGACTTTGAGTTTGCCTTTTTCGCTGAGAGCGGATTCGAGGAGTGTGATGGCGGCTTGGCGTTGGGCCCCGGACATTTCTTTAAATGGCAGGCCGGCGCGATCCCGCGGGGTATAGTGGTAATTTTCGCGCTCGTCACTGGCGAAGGGCATAGCGGCTTTGCTACGTTGATCGGCATCGAGCGTGGCCAGGAATTGCTCAGCAGAAGCGGCAAGCGAGGGAGCGGGCAGGTCCTTGGCCACTAAAGTCAGGGCGGGAAAAAGGCAGAGGAGGAGGGTTTTCATGGGGCAATTAAGCAATCAGGATCTCGGGATGCCCGCAAGGGTGTATCTTTGAAGAACTTGTGCCTTGCTTCACGTGCAATTTGCCGTTCACGATCTGCGGCGTGACGCGCCACCGCACCGACGACCTCAGAATCACAGGCTTGAACCCGCTAATTTCCCCAGCGGTTCTGTCCTACTATCTTCCACTTACCGAGCAGGCTTCCGAGTTGGTGGCGAGCGCACGTGCCCAAGCTGACGCAATTTTGCGGGGTGAGGATGACCGCTTGCTGGCGATCGTTGGCCCGTGTTCAATTCACGATCCTGAGGCTGCGCTGGAGTACGCGGCGAAGTTGAGAGCGGAGGCGGAACGGATCGAAAAGGACGTTTTTGTCATCATGCGGGTGTATTTTGAAAAGCCGCGCACGACGGTGGGCTGGAAAGGGTTGATCAATGACCCGGGCCTTGATGATTCCTTCGATATCAACCACGGATTGCGCATCGCACGAGGGCTTTTGCTGGATTTGGCCAACATGGGCGTGCCTGCCGGAACCGAGTTTCTCGATACCATTTCTCCCCAATACATCGCGGATTTGATTGCTTGGGGGGCTATTGGAGCACGCACCACCGAGTCGCAGATTCACCGGGAACTGGCCTCCGGGCTTTCGATGCCCGTGGGTTTCAAAAATGGAACCGGCGGCTCGATCCAGATCGCACTCGACGCCATCCAGTCCTCCTCGCGGCCGCATCATTTTCTCTCCGTGACGAAACAGGGAGTCTCGGCGATTGTTTCCACGGCTGGTAATGAGTCTTGCCACCTGATTCTCCGAGGCGGGCAATCCGGGCCGAACTACGAAAAACCCCAGGTCGATGCGGCGGCGGCAATGTTGCGTGAGCAAAAATTGGTCGAGTCCGTGATGATCGATTGCTCGCATGGCAATTCGATGAAGGACTACCGGAACCAGCCGATGGTTGCGAAAAACATCGCCCATCAAATTGCGGAAGGGTCGAAAGTGATCACCTCGGTGATGATCGAGTCCAATCTCGTGCAAGGGAATCAGAAACTCGCCAAGGAGTTATCCACTTTGACGCGCGGTCAGTCCGTGACAGATGCGTGCATTGGTTGGGATGACACAGTGGCGGTTCTCGGTGACTTGGCGGAAGCCGTGCGGAAACGCCGGGAAACTGCGTAAACTCCGCATTTTTTCTGATACTGTTCGGCTCATGACGGCTCTGAACCCTTGCGAGAGCAAGGGCTTGGCGGCGGACTATCAAGGAATATGAAAAAATATTTCTCATGACTTGCGGAGTGGAAAAGATCCGGACAATCTAAGCCGTCGCCCACCTTTCATAATGGATTTAACCAGCGAATCATCCCAAAGCGTCATCACCTGCCGGAATAGCCAAGGCACGGAGTTGACGGCCAACCTGCTTAGGATCAAGCGGTATTCCGTCGTATTCGAGGTCTACAATCCCTACAGCATCCTCCAGCTCTCGGAGGTGCTCACGGACTTCCGCGTGTTCATGAATGATCGCGTCGTGTACTCAGGCCGCGCGGTGATCGCGAACCTGGTGAACACCGGCATCATGATCATCTGCGAGGCCTCTCTCGCGGAGGAGGGCTGGATCGACATCGCGCTTTTCTCGCCGATCCACAAGCGCGACCACCTGCTGAGCG
>JBDTNJ010000545.1:0-24250 GCA_039933825.1 Luteolibacter sp. | reverse complement strand
CAATGCCCCTCAAAACCGATCGACTTGATGATCGGTCGTTACCCGCTGTCTCCGATCTATGATCCGGCGTTTGGTTTATTGTTCCGCACCCCTCTTCGCACCGGTTTTGTGCGGCGGCTTTGCCCGTCCGTGCACCAGTGTGTCGCATCTACCCACTGGAGGACAACGCCATCGCTAAGCCACAAAGAGACCAAAACAGGGGTCGTTTCCGCGATATGACGCGGATCAATGACCGCATCCGCGCCCCGAAAGTTCGTGTTGTCCTCGCCACCGGCGAGCAACTCGGCGTCATGACCTCACGCGAGGCGCTCGCCAAAGCCCAATCGCTCGGCCTCGACCTCGTCGAGATCGCAGGTCAGGTGGACCCACCGGTCTGCAAGATCGTCGATTACGGGAAATACAAGTACGAGCAGGCGAAGTTGAAGAAACAAAAGTCGAAAAGCTCCACCCGCATGAAGGAAGTGAAATTCCGCGTCGGCACCGGGCAGCACGACTACAACATCAAGCTGGGCCGTGCCGAAGGATTCCTCGAAGGGAATCACAAGTGCCGCTTCGTCCTGCAGTTCCGAGGGCGTGAAAATGCTCACAAGGACCTCGGGTTCGTGGTGTTGAATCGGATCATTGAGGACCTCAAGTCGATGGCTCAGGTGGACCAGGCGCCGCGTCTGAATGGACGCGCCGTCGCCATGATTCTCTCGCCACTTCCCGCCCACCAGCGGAAGCGCAAGTTCCATCTGTTCCACGGTGAACTGATGGAAGAAGACGACTTCGAAGATGACGAAACCCACGTGGAAGATCCGTCTGATGATTTCGTCCCGGACGAGGTGCCCGATGAAGTTCCCGAAGCTGCGCCCGTGCAATCCGCCGCGCTCGTGGAACAAGAAGAGGTATCCCAAGCCTGAGTCTCTAGGTGGGCCGTGGCGACGGTTTTCCAGCGCCGCGGCCTGCCTTCCTCCCAACCCGGATCTTGATCAGTGCCACGATCCATGCTCTATCTGTTTGACATCGATGGCACGCTGGTGGACACCGGCGGTGCCGGGATGATGGCTCTACAGGAAGCCACCCGCGAGATTTTCGGCCACGAGGGGCCGGCACTCGATCTAGCGGGAAGCACGGATCTAGGTATCATTGCCAACATCCACGCCCATTTCGAGGTCGAGCCAACACAGGAGCGCATCACCGCTTACTTTGAAGTTTATCAAAGCCGCCTCGATTGGAATCTCGCCCACGGAAATTTCCCTGGTCGCGTTTACTCTGGTGTGACGGACGTGTTGGACGAGCTCTCAAAACGCCCCCGGGCCACACTCGGTTTGCTCACAGGAAACACGGCAGGCGGCGCTGCCAGCAAGATGCGCCATTTCGGTCTGGCTGCTTATTTTCCCTTTGGTGCCTACGGTTGTGACCATGCGGACCGGAACCGCCTCGGACCGATCGCACTCGTGCGCGCGGCCGCCCATGCTGGAAGAAATTTCACATCGGATGAAACCCTGGTCATCGGAGACACCCCGAAGGACATCGCCTGCGCCCATGCCATCGGGGCGAAATGCCTCGCGGTTTCCACCGGGCAATTCACCGCAGCCGCCCTCGAAGCCTACGGTGCCGACCATGTGGTGGAATCGCTGGATCAGGCACTCGCTTGGATTTAACCATTTGCGACATGGAAAAGCGTCCACCAGATCAAAATTTCCGCTTCGCCAACATCCCGGAAAAGCTCCCGTTTTTGGTCGGAGGCATGCCGCTTTTGCCTGAGATCACGCCGAGGAAAGCCGCGCAAGAAATCGAAGACCGAAAGGGCGAAGCCAAGCGAATCACCAAGCGCCTGCTCGCGATCATCGCGGACCATCACTCCTCAGCCGATCACATCGGCGTGGCGCTGGATCAGCGGATGTTGTTGAAAGTGGCTGCCTCGCTTGAGGCGGAGGCCCGGAATGAAGATCCGGGGCCCCTGCTCCACGATGATGATGAAGTTCTCGCCTACCTGATGCGCGCGCTTTATGAGGAGCTGTTGGAGGAACCCAGCAACATCCTCTTCACCACGCAGGTGAACCCAGACACCGTGCGGTATGAAGCCATGGAAGTCAGTTTCTGGCAGGAATGCTTGGTCGAACTCCGACGACAGTTGGAAGGAAATAGCGCGCAACCGGGCGAGAGGTAACTCGCCACCATCAGTCCGATGCGGCGTTGCCCCCGCCCTCTCGTCACTGCACTTGGAATCCTAAGGGGATTCAAATCGTTTTCATCCATTTCACCAGGCACGCGCCAAGCGCTCCAGAGCTGGAACTGTCAGGACTTGAGGCTTGACGCCACGGCAGGTTCCTGCCAGCCTACGGCATCTGGCACCTGATGCTTCATTTGCCAGTCCGCCGAGTGCCTTGTCTCCTCAATTCTGAGTGCTCGGAGCACCCCTTCATCCGCTTTTCTCAGACACCCTCATCCTATGGACTGGTCCTCACCTATTTGGTATGCCTCATATATTTTAGTCCTCATCGGCTTGGCGGGGTATGGTTCACATCGTTTAACGATTGTGTTCCTCTACCTCAAACACGCCCGCGAGCATCCCAAGCCGAAGGAAATTTTCAAGGACCTGCCGCTGGTGACCATCCAGCTCCCCGTTTTCAACGAAATGCATGTGGTGGACCGCCTTCTGGACGCGGTGTCCGCGATGGACTACCCGCAGGACAAGATGCAAATCCAGCTTTTGGACGACTCCACCGATGAAACGGTGGACATCTGCCGCGCGGGAATCGAGCGATTGAAAGCCCGTGGTTTCGATGCCGAGCACATTCACCGCACCGATCGCACCGGCTACAAGGCAGGCGCATTGGAAAATGGCACCCGCTTCGCAAAAGGCGAATACCTGCTGATTCTTGACGCGGATTTCGTCCCGAATCCCGATCTCCTCGAGAAAACGATCCACTACTTCTCGGATGACAATATTGGCATGATCCAGACGCGCTGGGGCCACCTCAATCGCACGTACAACGTCCTGACCCGCATCCAGGCGATGTTCCTCGATGGCCACCTTGAGCTCGAACAAACCGCCCGCAACCGCTCTGGACGCTTCTTCACCTTCAATGGAACCGGGGGCATCTGGCGCAAATCCTGCATCGCCGATGCCGGCGGCTGGGAACACGACACACTTACCGAGGACATGGACCTCAGCTACCGCGCCCAGCTCAAGGGCTGGCGCTTTATTTTCCTCAACGATGTGGAAACTCCTGCCGAGCTTCCCGTTGACATGGACGGCTTCAAAAGCCAGCAGCACCGCTGGACCAAGGGTTCGATCCAAGTTTGCAAAAAAGTCCTGCCCGCCATTTGGCGGAGTGATGTGCCGCTTTTCATCAAGATGGAAGCCACCGCACATCTCACCTCGAACTTTGCCTACCTGCTCCTCATCGTCCTCTGCTTCCTGATCTATCCAAACCAGCAATGGCAGCCGGACTTCGGAAAATTTTCCTACTATATCGTCAACGTTCCGATCTTTTTCTTCTCTTCTGTTTCCGTGATCGTCTTCTACATGGTCGCCCAAAAGGCTCTTCGCCCCGGGTCATGGTGGAAGGAAATCCCTTACCTGCCGCTGCTTCTCGCGCTTGGTATCGGGATGTCGATCAGCAATGCCAAAGCTGTCATTGAAGCTCTTCTCAACCACCAAACCGCCTTCATCCGCACGCCGAAATACGGCATTGGGCAGGCAAGTCGAAGCGACTGGAAAAAGAGCAGCTACAAAGCCATGAAGTCCCTGACTCCGTTTGTGGAATTGCTCTTCGGCTTCTTCTTTCTCTTCATCGTCGTCGAGGCCGCCGCCGGAGCCCGCTGGTCTTCTGCAATTCTTTTGCTTCCATTCCCGGTCGGATTCTTTTATACATCCTTATCTTCTTTGATCCGCCTCTTGCCCTCCGGCGCTGCGGAATCGAGTATCAAGATTGTGAATCGCAAAGCACCCTGACCCAATCATGAAAGGACACCTATTTCAGCGCTTCCTTCTCACCACCTCCCTCGGGCTACTCACCGCCCTCGGGCTCAGCAGTTGCGGGTCCGATTCCCTGACCTTCGGTGCGGACAACCGGAATAAAATGATCGTGAGCGTAAGCGACCAGAAAATGTTGCTCGTCCACGACGGGACCCCCGTCAAAGCGTACAAAATCTCGACTTCCAAATTCGGAATTGGAGACAGGCCCAACAGTAACTGCACCCCACTCGGGCGCATGCAAGTCGCAAAGAAAATCGGAGGAAATGCCCCGATCGGCAGTGTTTTCAAAAACCGCCGCCCCACCGGAGAAATCATCGCGCCAAACGCTCCAGGCCGCGACCCAGTTGTCACCCGCATCCTTTGGCTGACCGGCACCGAGTCCCGCAATCAAAATGCCTTCCGCCGCACCATCTATATCCACGGCACCCCAGAGGAGCGGCGTCTAGGCTCGCCAGCCTCCTTCGGCTGCATCCGCATGGGCAGCAAAGATGTGGCGGACCTTTACAAGCGCATCGGAACAGGCGCAGACGTCTTCGTGATTCGCGGCTCGATCCAGGCCAAGTCGTCTGGCCAATCCACCGCAGCCAACGGGAAGTTCGACCATTTTTCCCATGACTCTTGATTCCTTGAAACACGAGCTTGACACCCGCACCGAAATTCCTATTTTCCCCCGCCCGCCTTCTGGCGACTGATTTTTCTTAAACTACTACTATGGCCAATCACAAATCTTCCATCAAGCGCGCCCGTCAAACCGTCGTTCGCACCGAACGCAACCGCGCTGAAAAGAGCCGTATCAAGACCCTCCGCAAGAAGGTCCTAAGCGCCATTGCCGCTGGCGACAAAGCCGCTGCCACTGCTGCCAGCTCCGCATTTTCGTCCGTCGCGGATAAAGCTGCAAAGCGCAACTTGATTCACCCGAATAAAGCTGCTAATCTGAAGAGCAAGACAGCGAAGGCGATTGCCGCCATCGCCTGATTGACCCGTCGGCCGGTTTCCTGAATCTCAACGAAACAAGCGGACCGGTTCACCGGTGCCGCTTTTTTCATTCCGCCATGTCAGAATCACCTCCACCTAACCGCGTTGCCGCCGCTGCGAAAATCGCCAGTAACCCATCGGGCTACAAGGTCTGCGAAGGTTGCGATTCGATCGTCGGCAGTGGAGCCGCACTCTGCCCTAACTGCCACAGCTACCGTTTCGACCCGGCACCGGAACGGGTGGTTCTCCAAGCTCGTATCCTCGGCTCGCGTGAACAAACGTCCGTCACGGCGGACGACTTAGGCTGAATCTGAAATTTGACACCTCGAATTTCTATTCAAAAAGTGGAAACTATCGGCTTCAAAGAGTGGCAGGTTGTTTGCGATGCACTGGGCAGTGGTCGCCAATCCGTCATTCTACGCAAGGGTGGCATCCACGAAGGACGCCAAGGATTTTCCTTCGCCCACGAATCGTTTTTTCTTTTCCCCACCCGCTTCCACGCTCAAGGCGCACAGGTCCGCGAGGGTGAGGTGAAAGTGATGCCCGAGTGGCAGCCAGGCGATCTCGTCCGGATCACCCACCATGCCGAAGCGCTGTGGGCGGTGACCTTGAAGGATTGGGAAAAAGTCGTCTCTCTTGAGTCGTTTCACATCTACTCGGGGCAAACCGTCCGTGATCGTTTTGATTGGGAAGGCAAAGGCATGGCCTCCGGCAGTATCCATGTCGCACTCGTGCGGGTGAGGGAGCTCGCCGAGCCATGGGAGTTCCCTTATCAGAAAAGCCACAGCCGATGCCGGAGCTGGGTGGATTTGCCTGAACCGCCCTTAGCCTGGAAAGAATCCGCGAAGCCAGTCCTACCTTCGGAAACGTTTGCGGCGCTCGCTGAAAAGCTGAAGAGCTGATGTCAGCACCGCGTGTGCAAATTGGAGCGCGGAATTTATTCCGCGAGTCGCTTCGTCAGGGGTAGAGCAGAATGAATTCCGCGCTCCCGGTTTGGCGAAACTCTCTCAAGGCTGTGGCTGCGCGATGGCTTTTTCGACGGCTTGTGTGACTTCCGGGCTATCAGGCTTTGTCGTTGGCTCAAAACGGGCGATGGGCTTGCCGTCTTTACCGATTAGAAATTTGCCGAAATTCCAACGCACATCACCCGGAAATGCACCATCTTTTCCCGTAAGCGCTTCGTAAAGTGGATGCCGCCCTGCCCCTTTCACGCTGAGTTTACCCATGATCGGGAACGTCACGTCATAGCTGGCTTTACAAAATTTCTGGATCTCCTCAATCGAGCCCGGCTCCTGATTGCCAAAATCATTGCAGGGGAACCCCAGCACTAGAAAATCCTGATCCTTGTGCTTTTTGTAGAGCGCTTCGAGCGCCTCATATTGCGGGGTGAGACCACACTTTGAGGCGACGTTGACCACGAGCACTACTTTCCCCGAATAAGCTTTGAGCGATGTCTCTTTCCCCGCCGCGTCCGCGAATGGAATTGCAGCAAGGTCGGCAGCGTAAGCATTGGCAGCCATGACCATGGCGGGAATAATGATTCGATGAAGCATGGAAAGATCGTAGCATGAAAACCGCAGAGCGCAAAGTTTCATCATTCGTCTAGCCAGCGGTCCAGTTCATCTTCCAACTCGTCGCTGCGCTTGACGTTGAGGGACTCGCAGGCGGCGACGGTGATGCGGCGTCCGGCACTGTTTTGGAAATGGAGTAGCACGGGGGTATCGCCTGGATAGCCGCGGATCGTGTGGAGAATTTCATTCAGATCCCGCTCGCAGTGGCGGGTGGTCCAGAGCATCAGCTCGAGCGGACCTTTTTGATTCGCTGCGGTCCGCTTCTGTTTGAGCTCGCCGACTTCGTAGCCGGTGAGGCGCCGGCCGCCGGTCCTGTCATCCACTTGCACGGCGCACTTGAGTTTGATGATTTTCCCAACATCCAACAATCCCGCATCGCGGGCGGGGACGAAGGTTTCGCCCCACAGCATAATTTCACTGCTTCCAGTAAAATCCTCCATAATAAGCACACCAAAGGGCTTACCGGTCTTCGTGATTTTCGATTCCAAGCTGCGGACCATTCCGGCAAACGGATAACGATCGCGCGGATTTGCCAAATCCAGATCATCCACTAATCCAAGGCGCCGGTAACGATCCGAATCGATCACCTTGCGGAACTTGTCCAGCGGATGGCCGGTGACGTAAAACCCTAACAACTCTTTTTCGTGAGCCAGCCGTTCGTCCTTCGTCCATTCGGTGATAGCGGCCTCACTGCGGCGCTTTTTCTCGACCGGCGCGGGCGGCGCAAACTCCATGGAATCAAACATCGAAACCTGTCCGGATGCCCGATCCTTCTGCGCGGACGATGCGGAGGCAACGACCTGCTCCAAGCGTGCGAACATCCCCGCGCGTGTCTCGCCTGTCCAGTCGAGCGCCCCGGCTTTCACTAGGTTTTCGAGAATGCGCTTGTTCACGACCTTCGAATCGAGGCGTGAGGAAAAGTCATCCAGCGAGGTGAACTTGCCGCTCTTCTCACGCTCGGCGATTGCGGCAGCCATCGCCCCCTCGCCACAGTTCTTGATGGCGGCGAGGCCGTAGCGCACGCCCTTACTTCCGTTGGGGGTGGTTTCCGGAGAAAAACGAAGCTGGGAGGCATTCAGATCCGGCGGCAGAATCTCAATATTCATTCGGTGGCATTCAGAAACGAACACGCCGATCTTGTCGGTGTTGTGAATCTCGTTAGAAAGCAAGCCAGCAAGGAACTCAACCCCGTGATTCGCTTTTAGATAGGCGGTCCAATACGAGATGTGCCCGTAACAGGCAGAGTGGGATTTGTTAAATCCGTAACCCGCGAACATCTCGATCTTTTCGAAAATCTGGTTCGCCAGCTTCTCGCCGATGCCATTCGTGCGCATTGCGCCTTCGACAAACTTCGAGCGCTCCTCGGCCATTTTCTTCGGATCCTTCTTGCCCATTGCGCGACGAAGAAGATCGGCACCGCCGAGCGTGTAACCGGCGAGAAGCTTCGCAGCATTCTGCACCTGCTCCTGATAGATCATCACACCGTATGTCTTGCCACAGACTTCTTCCAGCAGAGGATGTTCGTAAAACGGCTTCTTGCCCTTTTTCACATCAAGCATCTGATCGATGAATTGCATCGCACCAGGCCGATAGACGGCGATCAGGTCGATGATGTCATCAATGCTGTTGATGTCATACTTGCGGCAAGTCTCCACCATGCCGCCGGATTCCAACTGGAACACACCCATGGTTTCACCGCGGTTGAGGATCTTGAAAGTTTCCGCATCGTCCAAAGGAACTTTTTCAATCGTGAAATCCGGCGTGTGTTTGCGGATGTGTTCCACCGCATCCTGGATGACGGTCAAGTTCTTCAGTCCGAGGAAATCCATTTTCAGCAGGCCCACTTCGGTGATCGCGCCCATGTCATACTGGGTGACGACTTCGCCTTCGTTGCCGCGAGTGAGCGGGACGTGTTCATCTAGCGGGCGATCGCCGATCACCACGCCCGCCGCGTGCACGCCGACGTTGCGATTGATTCCTTCCAGCTTGAGCGCGTAGTTCCAGAGATCCCGATAGGTCGAGCTGCTTTCGATGAGTTCCTTGAGCTCCGGCTTGCTGTCCCACTCACTTTTCAGGGTGACGCCCGGTTTCGCCTCGATCATTTTTGCGATCCGATCCGCCTCACCATAGGAAATTCCCATCACCCGCGAAACATCGCGCAGCACGCTCTTCGCGCCCATCGTGCCGTAGGTGATAATGTGGGAAACACTGCGCTCGCCGTATTTTTTCCTAACGTAGTCAATCACCTCCACGCGGCGGCTCTGGCAGAAGTCGATATCGACGTCGGGTGGGCTGACGCGTTCCGGGTTGAGAAACCGCTCGAATAACAGACCGAAGCGCATCGGACAGATGTCCGTGATTCCCATCGCGTAGGACGCAAGCGAACCCGCCGCCGATCCCCGTCCGGGCCCAACAGGAATGTTATTATCACGCGCCCACTGGATGAAATCTGCGGTGATGAGGAAATATGATGCGAATCCGAGTTGATTGATGATATCCACCTCGTATTTCAAGCGGTCCGCGATTTCCAGCGACTCGGCTTTTTCCACTCCGTAGCGTTTCACGAGGCCCTCGCGACATACCTTCATCATGTATTCCTCGCGCGGGCTTCCGTCCGGCGTGCCAAACTGCGGATACTTTTCCGACGAGGTGGCATCCAGCGTGATCGAGACATTGCAGCGCTCTGCAATTTCCAACGTGGCATCGCAAGCACCCGGCACGTCTTCAAACAACGCCCGCATTTCCTCAGCGGTCTTGAAATGGACCTCAGGCGTGTAGTGCATCCGGTTCTCATCGACCACTAGATGCCCGGTGCCGATGCAGATCATCACGTCGTGCGCTTCATGGTCCTCGCGGTTGAGGAAATGCACGTCATTCGAGGCCACCGGCTTCAGGCCGAATTCCTTGGCGAGTTTCAACAAGACCGGATTCACCCGCCGCTGCTGCTCTAACCCGTGGTTGTGGATCTCCACATAAACGTTAGGAGCGCCGTAGATATCGACCAGTTCGGCCATCGTTTCGCGGGCTTTCTCTTCGTCACCGGCAAGCAGCCACTCGTTGACCGGGCCGGAAATGCAGCCTGTCAGGCAAATGATGCCTTTGGAATAAAGTCGCAGTGCGTCCCGGTCCACGCGCGGGTGACCGTAGTATAGCCCCTCCAAGTGGCCCTTCGTGACCAGCTTGCTGAGGTTTTGCCAACCCTCGTTCGTCTCGGCGAGCAGCGTCATGTGAGTCGCCCTCTTCCGACCGACCACTTCCTTTTTATCCTCCATCGAGAACGGGGAAAGGTAGATTTCGCAGCCGAAAATCGGCTTCACCTTGTTCTTCAGGCAGCTTTGATAAAATTCAATCGCTCCGTATAGGTTGCCATGATCGGTCATCGCCACAGCGGGCATGCCCAGATCAGCAGCGCGTTTGGCCAGATCCTTGGTGCGGATCATGCCATCGAGCAGGGAAAATTCAGTGTGAAGGTGAAGGTGGACGAAGGAATCAGACATCGGGCGGCAAAAGCCTAGCGCTCTGACGAGCGACGGCAAGCGGAGGCTCAGGGGAAAATTAGGGCTTTCGCTCCACGGTAGAATACATCCGCCAATCAAACATTTGCCAGCATCGGGGTCGTCGTGCCCGAATGATCGAGGGCGGCCCGGTGGCCGTATTGCATCCAGCGGTAAGCGACGAGCCAGCCAAGCCAGATGACGGGAATGGCGAAAAATAATCCCACACACAAGGCGAGGCATCCGGCGAGTGAGATGACAATCGCCATAAGAGCGAGCAGGAAGAGATTCATCCGGTTATTGGTCGTGATCGAAGAGCTGTAATTAAACGAATCCATGATCCCCAAATCCCGATCCACCATCGCGGTCAGATATTGGCCGTAGCGCATGGCGAGGTAGATTCCGGGTGCGATCAGGAAAATCAACCCAACGGCAACCATCAGCATGTAAAGAATCGTGGCCCCGAGCGCGGGAAGAAATTTTCCAGCGCCGCCGAATAACATGCCGACGGAGATTTCCTTACCCGAAACCAAGTTCAGCCCGATCCGCGTCGCACCAAGGGAGAGGAAAATCGAAGTGAGTTGGTTGATGAGATTGGCCAGCGGGCTGGCGTTTTGCTGGGAGGCCGAAAAGCCCGCGGTAGCACCCGACTGAAAGTGAGTGACAGAGCCATGGCCGTGACCGAGTACCACATCAATCAAACCAACAACCAACCCGACGCCAAACAATACTGCGAAATACACCACACCAACGAGCAGGATGTTGCCGAAATTCCTCACCGTCAGGTCAAAGCCGCGTTTCACACAGGCCATCACATCGAGCGGCTCACTGCCGGGAATGATCTCTTCGAGTGCCTCACCGGCCGTAATTTGCGCAACAGGATTCCAAGTGCTAGCGGGTGCGGCGTAAGGATTGTTCGGATCCGCAGCAGGACCAGGCGGAGCGGAGGGCGAGGCGAAAATATCCGGCACTTGTCCGGCCGGAATCCAATCCTTCATCGTTGAGTTCCAGACCAGATCTTTCACTGGATCGAGGCCACCACTGCGGGCCAATGTCACCAGCTGATCGAAACCCACAGGACCATTTTGTTTTCCGTCTTTTGCGTAATACCATTCGCTCATGCTGGCGGTTTATCTAGCAAACAACCGCCGTGCTGGCAAGGTCGCTTTCGCGCTGTGATCGCTTTTAGGTGGATTTCCAGGGCCCGCCACCCACCACCATCATTAAAAATATAACCAATTGAATATATTCGACTTACAACCAAAAATCCGTGGCGTCGACTATTTCGAGCAACTCCAATTCGGAAAGAGGGCTCTTCTGCATGCGCGAAAAAAGGAGACCTTTCGGACTCCCTGATTCATTGTTAATCAATATGGTGCGCACGACAGGACTCGAACCTGAACAGGGTTGCCCCCACTAGAACCTGAATCTAGCGCGTCTACCAATTCCGCCACGCGCGCACTGACATGACCTTGCGGCCGGGCGGAAAAACAGCATGCAGCCTAGAGGATTGCAATCACGTTTTAATAAAGTTTTAGCGAACAGCGTGCCGATGGACAGGACGGCCCGTTTTCGGCGTTGCCAAACGGGCTTGCACTCAACCAACCTCTGCCCATGCAGAAGGCTACACCGCTGATTCTTGTTCTGATCCTCGCTGCCACAGCGACTATTTTTTCCGTCCGGGCCAAACGGGATCCCCTTCCTTTAAAGGTGCCTGTCGCGACATCTGTGGTCACGCCAAAGGCTCAGGAGCCGGAAAAATCCACCCCTATCGCCGCGCCAACCACTGAACCGACCGCCCCTATTGTTGAACCAGCTCACCCAATCGTAAAAGCCGCACCTCGTCCGTGGCCTCAGGATTCTTCTGACATCGCTCCAGATGCAAAGGCCACTTTTGGCACTCTGGAAAACGGCCTTCGCTACATTATCTATCCGAATAGTGAACCCCCGAAGCGGGTTTCACTTCGCCTCCACATCGCCTCTGGATCCCTGATGGAAGGCGATGACCAACAAGGCCTCGCTCATTTTATCGAGCACATGGTTTTCAACGGCTCGAAAAACTTCAAGGCGGACGAACTCGTCCCAATCATGCAGCGCATGCAAATTGCGTTTGGCGCGGATGTAAATGCCCATACGTCTTTCGATGAAACCGCCTACATGTTAGATATTCCCGATCTCGCTGATGACGCGATGAAACTCGGCTTTACCGTGATGCGCGACTATGCGGACGGGGCCTTGCTCGCAGCCTCGGAAATCGACAAGGAACGCGGGGTGATCCTGTCGGAAAAGGTCAGCCGCGACACCGTGAGCAGCCGAATCATGGAACAGCAGTTTGCGAAAATACTGCCGGGCTCCCTTGTCGCCCGTCGTTTTCCGATTGGTAAGGAAGATGTGATCAAGACTGCCCAACGTGAACGCTTTGTGGATTTCTATAACAATTTCTACACACCCCAGCGGATGACCTTCATCGTCGTCGGTGATATTGATCCGAAGAATATCCGAGGGCAAATCGAGAAATATTTCGCCTCGATGAGCAACCCGGTCAAACTTGTAAACAACCCCGACCTTGGTCCTATCAAGCAACCCGAAGGCCTCGAAACCTCCGTCTTTGCAGACAAGGAGCTGTCATCCACCGAGATCTCACTCACCCTCGTCCGCCCCCTCAAGGAGAAGCCGGACACCGTGGCCACCCGCCTCGAAAACATGACCTTGGACATGGCCAACTCAATCCTCAGCCGCCGCTTTGAACGGCTTTCGAAAGTGGAAGGTTCCGCCATCGCCGGCGGCTCGGCATCGAAAAACGAGCTCTTCAATTACCTCGAACTCGGCTCCATCGATATTACCGCCGCCGATGATCGATGGAAGGAAGCTGTGCCTGTCCTCGAACAGGAGTTCCGCCGCGCCATCGAGCACGGCTTTTCAGAGGCAGAACTCGCCGAGGCAAAATCGAACCAGCTCAACGCCTACGAGCAGCAGGTCAAACAAAAGGCCACACGAAAGTCCGAAGTCATCGCCACCGCTCTTGCCGACGCCAGCAACGAGCAGTCCGTCTTTTCCGATCCTGTCACGGACCTCGAAATCGCCCAAAAAGCCCTCGCCTCCATCACGACCGAGTCCTGCCACCAGGCCTTCAAATCCTTCTGGGATGCGCCCGGTTTCCACTTGGTTCTCACCACTAAGGAAAAGCCCGACAATGCGGAAATGGATCTCGCCGCCCTATTTGAAGACTCGCGTGGAAAACCGGTCGAGCCACCTGCCGCTCGTGCAGTTCAAGTGTTTGACTACTCGAATTTCGGCAAACCCGGCAACATCGCCTCCCGCAAGGAAGTCGCCGATCTCGGCATCACCCAACTGGTTCTTTCTAACCACGTTCACGTCAATCTCAAGCCAACCGACTTTGAAAGAGGCAAAATCCGCATGAGCGCCCGCATCGGCTCCGGCAAGCTCACCCAGCCAAAGGACAAGCCAATGTTAGATAGTTTCGCCGCCGCTATTTTCGAAGGAGGAGGCCTCGGCAAGCATTCCAACGACGATCTGCAGCAACTTCTGGCAGGTAAAAACGTCAGCTCCACGCTTGCTATCGGCGAAGACGCCTTTGTCCTCAGCGGCACCACCACCCCGGCGGATTTCATACTCCAGACCCAGCTCATGTGCGCCACACTGACGGACCCCGGCTACCGCGAGGAAGCACTCTGGCAGTTTCAAAAGGCCGTCCCAATGATGTATCAGCAGCTCAAGCACACGCCAGCCGGACCCCAGCAGGAAATGGAAGCTTGGCTCTACGGTGGCGACTCCCGATTCACCATCGCACCCATTGAAAAACTCTCATCTTACACCATCGCCGATGCCAAAAGATGGCTCACCCCGGAGCTCGCCAAAGGTTACATGGAGCTCACCATCGTCGGTGATTTCGAAATTGATACTATCCTTCCGAATCTGCTAGCCACCTTCGGGGCTTTGCCAACCCGGCTGCTCGTACCTCCGGTTTTAACCACTGCCCGCAAGATTCAATTTCCAAAAGCTCCCGCTGCCAAGACCTTCACCTATGACTCAAAAATCGCCCAAGCCAGTGCTGTCACCATTTGGAAGACCACTGGGATCCGGGGAAATCAGAAACTGTTCCGCAGATTCAACATCCTTGCGGAAATCTATGGTGACCGACTCCGCGAGGAAATCCGCGAAAAACTCGGGGCGTCTTACAGCCCGAGCGCTGGTGCCACCGGTTCTGACGCGTTCGAGGGCGTCGGATATGTCATGGGCGAGAGCGTCGGCAAGCCCGAGGATCTCGACCTCCTCCTCAAAACCATGCGCGATCTCGCCGATGAATTCGCAAAAACAGGAGCCACCGCCGACGAACTCGATCGTGCCCTCGAGCCCACCTTCGGCCAACTTGCCAAGTCGTTGCGAGATAACAAATATTGGCTCACCACGGTCATGAGCCAATGCCAACTCGATCCCAAACGACTCGAGCTCGCCCGCAGCCGCGATGCCGACTATCACTCGATCAATCTGACCGAGATCAATGCTCTCGCGAAAAAATACCTGGTCGCTGAAAACGCCCTGCTCATTTCCATTAAGCCAGCTAACTGACCCGTTCGCGGTCCCGCCTTCATGCGGAACCCTCCCGCACCACTCATGGCAGCAATCACCATTCGTCCACTGCGTTCCGCGGATCTGGCAGCCGCTGCCGTCCTGCTCGCCACACTCAATTCAGATACGCCCGAAGCACTTGTTGCGGAACGGCTGCAAACGCTACTAGCAGACCACGCGCACTACCAAATCATCGGCGCGTTTTCAGACACAATTCTCATCGGGGTCGCAGGAGCCTGGGTAGCCACAAAAATCTGGTGCGGGCGCTATTTGGAAATCGACAACCTTGTCGTTGATCCCATCCATCGCTCATCGGGTGTCGGTAACCGCCTCATCCGGCACCTGGAAGACGTCGCCCGCGAGCGCGATTGCAAAATCATCGTGCTGGATAGCTACACTGCAAACCGCCCTTCGCATCGGCTCTATCATCGCCTCGGATTTGAAATCTGGGGCTTTCATTTTGTCAAAGCGATCGGGGATTGGAAAGGCGACGGCTGCGAATAGTTGCGCATTACTTCACTCTGCCATGCGTATCGCCATCGTTCACTATCACCTCGCGCCGGGCGGCGTGACGTCCGTGATCGAGTCTGGCTCGCAAGCACTCACCTCCGCCGGTATCCGTCACGTCATCCTGACAGGTAGCTCGGGCATCTCGCCCCAGTCCGTTGCCCGGGCGTCGCACCCGGAGCACCGCCAGATCGAAGCCTTGGGATATCTGACACAACCCGGCGATCTCACGGCGGATTCACTCCTCACCTCCCTCCGCGCGGCGGCCACCGATGCTCTCGGCGCGCCACCCGATATCTGGCATTTTCATAACCATTCGCTTGGGAAAAACTGCCTCATCGCAGACGTCGTCGCCCGCCTGGCAAATGAGCAGGAACGCCTCATCCTTCAGATCCACGACCTAGCGGAAAGCGGCCGTCCTGAGAACTATCCGCTCATCGCCGACAGCCAGAACATCTACCCGTTTTCCGCCCGCATCCATTACGCCTTTCTCAACACACGCGATCTGAAAATCTTCACCGGCGCCGGCCTCCCTCAGGAAAACACCACGGTGCTTGCAAACCCGGTCCCCTGTCCCGACCCACACTTGCGAGGTAAAATTCACGGTAGCCGATCCATCCTCTTCGCCCCGATCCGAGGCATCCGCCGCAAAAACCTCGGAGAATTGGTCCTCCTTTCCGCACTGGCTCCTGTCGGTGCGAATTTCGCTATCAGTCGGGCTCCTCAGAACCCCAGGGCACTTCCCATCCACGACACCTGGCGGAAGTTTGCTAGAAAACACCGCCTGCCCATTGAGTTCGATGTTGTCGATCACTTCTCTCCCACCGTCGGTGCCAGCGCCGGTTTCGAGTCGTGGGTTCGGCACGCCACCCATTTCGTCACCACCTCGGTTGCCGAAGGCTTCGGCCTACCCTTTCTGGAATCGATTGCTCACCGTAAACCACTTATCGGCAGAAATCTCGCCCACCTCGCAGGAGAACATGCCCGCCACGACATCCGAAGTGGTCGACTTTACGAGCGCATCCTCGTTCCCATCGATTGGATCGATTCCTCCATTTTTGCTGGCTACCTCACCACCACGCTTGAGCGAAACCACCG
Source organism: Luteolibacter sp. (assembly GCA_039933825.1). Taxonomy (GTDB): domain Bacteria; phylum Verrucomicrobiota; class Verrucomicrobiia; order Verrucomicrobiales; family Akkermansiaceae; genus Luteolibacter. The sequence continues at coordinate 8,045 of JBDTNJ010000545.1, read as the reverse complement.
CTTCTATCAACGGCCGCTTTCCAATGAGACCATTTCCGCTACGTATGACGCCCTCGTCCACGACGGCTATCTGGATTTCGGAAATCTCCCCGAACCTCTCCAACAAGGCGTGATCGAAAAACTGACTGAAAAAGCCAATCGCCCAATCCCCCTCGTCGAAGCGAACGGCAACACCCGACCGCTGGAAGACTGGCTGGCCGAAGTCATCGCCCAACATATCCCAACCGCCACGCAGGACCAGCTCGCACCCTACTCGTTAGGTGTGTATGAAAAGAATCTCACCAACTTGTATCAATATATCGCCCGCCAGCCAGCCTCCCCTGTCCTCCACCTCCCCGCCGCAGAGATTCTCACCGCCCATCTTACACCGCAATCCTTCCATTTCCTGCTTTCCGCGCTGGAACCCATACCCGTGCCCGTGAAGTTTCGCGCTGTCATCTTCGACATCTACGGCACCCTTCTCATCGCCCCAGCCGGTGGCGTAAAACCCGATTCCCTCACCGATCCGGTTCTCCGCGAAATCCTGCGGAACTTCGGTCATGAGCCACCGACATCCCCCAGCAGCGAACTCCACGCCGCCGTCCTGCGCCACCACGCGGCCGCCGGAGTGTCGTTCCCCGAGATCGACTTACGCGTGCTCTGGCGGGAAATTCTATCACTGCCAGCCGATGCCGATGTCGCTCCGCTGGTTGAGGCGCTCGAAGCCGCCTGGCACCCCACCCGGCCCATGCACGGCGCGGAAAAATTCATTCAGCAACTCGCACGCTCTGGCATCTCGCTAGGGCTTCTTTCCAATGCCCAGTGTAACACCCTACCCTCTCTCGGCAGCATCTCCCACCTGTTCGCCCCGGAGCTCAGCCTGCTTTCCTATCAGCACGGTATCGCCAAGCCCGCCCCAGAACTTTTCCAGATCATGACCGACCGTCTCGCGGGCAGAAACATCAGCCCTGCGGATACTCTCTTCATTGGAAACGATCCCCTCCACGACATCCTGCCCGCTGCCACTGCTGGCTTCCGCACGGCGCTCTTCACCGGCCACCCGGACTCCCTCCGCCCCGGCGCTTGTTCCCCGGATTTCACCTTCCAAAGCTGGGCAGAACTCCGCGCGCTTTTCTAATAAAATCCGGCAGAATGGAAGCGGGGCATTGGACAGTCTTTCTCCGCCAGTTTCTCGAACAAAATGAAAGAGAAGTGCCCGGCGACTACGGTTGAATCCAACCGCGGGTGACATCATAGACATACCAATCCTCCAATTTTTTGCGCGCCCATGGGGTTTTCCGCAAAAAGGTCAGGCTGGATTTAATCGTGGGATCAAACATAAAACACCGGATCGGTATTTGCCGGCTCATCTCCTCCCAGCCGTGGCGATCAACGACGGCGCGGAGCACAGATTCCAAGGTTATGCCGTGCAAGGGATCGTTCGGATGCGAGGAGGGCTGCGTCATGACGGCGGAAACCTGGCGGTTCCGAGTTGATGAGTCGAGACAATCGCGTCCCACGCGAAAGAAGCTGAGGCACGGATGCCGCAGCTTCATGATTCCCGATCCGGCACGGGTGGATCACTTTTTAGGCATCGTGACCATGAACGCGCAGTCTTGTCCTTTGTCGTTCACGTAGCTGACTTCGGTATGGGTGGGCGCGTCGTTGCGGGAGCGCTTGACCACTACTTTGCTCACCTGCTTGCAAGATGGGCACGTGACGGAGCCGCCTTCCTTGCACATCGTCATTGCCTGCTCCTCAGACTTGATAGGAACTTCCGAGACGGACTTGCAGGTATTGCAAACGAAACCGATGCTCATGCCCGGCTTTAGCTCCTTGAATTGGGACTCCTTGCCTAGTGACCCCCAATGTTGCGGGCCGGGACCGGCGCTGGCGATTGATGCGAAGGCGCCGAACGCGATGGCAGCGGACAGGACGCGGATGGTGTTGGATATGGTTTTCATGATGTTACGTTTTGTTGTTTGATGTGTGGAAAACGGGCGCTTGGTTGCAGCGGCTCCGTGTTTTATGGGAGTTCAGCCCCATTGCTTTATTCCGAAGAATTTTCCAAACCCATCAATCGACACCTTCGTTGTTACCTTGCACGCCGCCATCATCCCGGCGAACATCGCGCATGAAGCGTGAGGATCTGCCACTCGACCGACAGCTCAGACAGGAAATTCTATTTGCCCGGGAGCGTGTATATCGCTTCAGCAAGCCGACGCCGCTGGAGCGACTGGAACTGCCCGGGCCCGGTCCGGAAATCTGGATCAAGCGTGAGGATCTCTCGCCGATCAAGGCCTACAAGTGGCGCGGGGCCTGCAACCGGATGGCGGTGCTCTCCCCTGCAGAAAAGAAGCGCGGCGTGGTGACCGCGTCCGCTGGAAATCACGCGCAAGGAGTGGCGCTCGCCGCCCGCTCTCTCGGCATCAAGGCGCGCATCTACATGCCGCGCTCGACGCCGAAGGTGAAACAATCCGCAGTCTCCCATCATGGCGGCGAGTTCGTAGAAATCCATCTCGCGGGCGATAGCTATGACGATGCCGTTTCCGCCGCGCGGGCCGATGAAGCAGCGAGCGGCGCGGTTTACATTCATGCCTACGACGACCTGAAAGTAATGGCAGGCCAAGGCACCCTCGCGGATGAAGTGGTTCTATCGGGTCACGGCCCGTTCGACGCCGCCTACCTTCAGATCGGCGGCGGAGGTATGGCGGCGGGCGTTTCCACCTGGTTGAAAACCTATTGGCCGGACATCGATTGCGTCGGCGTGGAGGGAGTCGGCCAGGCCTCAATGAAAGCCGCGTTTGAAGCGGAAAAAACAGTCGCTCTCGAACAGGTCGATTTGTTCTGCGATGGAACAGCCGTCAGAAAAGCGGGCGACCTGCCGTTTGAAATTTGCAAGAACACGCTGAGCCGGATCGAAACAGTGACGAATGCCGAAGTCAGTGATGCCATGCGCACGCTCTGGGAGGGCTTGCGCTGCATTTCCGAACCATCCGGCGCGATGGGTCTGGCAGCAGTTATAAAGAACTGGGAGAATTTAATCGAAAAGCGGGTGCTGGTAGTGCTTTGCGGGGCAAACATCGATTTCTTACAGCTCGGACTGATCGCCCAATCCCTTGGAGACGGAGCGAAAACCCGCCGCACCTTACGCGTGCGCATCCCGGAGCGCGCGGGGGCGATGCTGGAACTGTTGGACACATGTTTCGAAGGAGTGAACATCACGGACTTCCAATACGGCAAAACCGATTCGCAATTCGCATGGCCCACCTTCACCGTCCATGCGGAGGATTCCATCGTGCTCGAGGCGTTGCCCGAAAAACTCAACGCCCACAATTTCGCATGGGAGGACCTGACCGGCGCGGTGGATGTCTCCTTCCGTGCGATCCCGCTTCGGGGTGATCTGTTACGGAATCCGGCGTTCCTTCGTTTGGATTTTTACGAACGCCCGGGAGCGCTGCATGATTTCCTCGACCAACGCATCCGCGGCAATGCAAGCCTCTGTTATTTCAACTACCGCCAATCCGGCGAACGCATCGGGCGCGCTCTGATCGGACTGGATTTTCCATCTTCTTACGAACGTGACGCGCTGTTGATGACCATCCCAAGCCATGGAGATGGCTATCGATTATGTGAGGCGGTGGATGAGGCGACGAGAAAACGCCTCGTGGGATATTGAAGATGACGACCGGGAGCCAGAGGCCTTTGCAAATTCCATGGGCTATCAGAGGCCGAGTTCTCGTTCCATGACGCGAATAAAGTCGGCTTCCGAAGGAGGTAGTCCTTGAAGGATTCGTTTTCCCGTAATGAGGAGCTTTGGTAACTTTTTTGTTTCGCGAGAGAATGAAACCCAGTCTGCGATATTGGCCTCGATGAGTTCTGTGATCCAAGGATCGCGAAGGGCGGCTTCAAGCTTTTCAGGCGAAATGAACTTTTCGCAGAAGCGGCGACAGTCCTCAAGAGATGCGCCGGTAAATGCCATCTCATGAAACTCAGGAAACTTGATTGGATGGGATTTCCATACGGCAAGCGCAAGGCGGGCATACTCGCAGCTTCCGGGATGGCCCGCTTCGAGGGGACCCAAAAAATGATTGCATTCACCATTCAACGGCACTGGCAGCAGCACCACACAAATATCCTGTGGGTGCTTCTCGATCAAGGCCGCTAGATAGCCACGCATACTCTGGCAGACCGGGCACTGATAGTCGAAATACTCGATCAACACATGCTTCGCCTGATCCGAACCGATGTGTGGTAGAGCCGTCGCATTGTAGCCCCGAGTACCACCCGCGAAGCTAACTTTGCGACCCTCTCCTCGCGCATGGATTCCGATAGGTTCTGCTTGGTTCGCAAGTGCAGTGTTCTCGATCCGATGCGTGGCTGGAAGTGGTCCATACAACTGGGATAGCGCAAGGGCGAAAAATGCCAACGAACCCGAAATGGCCAGTTGTTTGCCCGCGCTTGCCAGTCCTTCGGAATTCCAAAGACGCCGCACGCCTAACACAAAAATAATCGTGCCGAGCGCATGTCCTGTCATGCACCATGGGCAAAATTTCCCCAACAGAATCGCTTGAACGAAGGTGAACCACAGCGCAGCTGCGGCGATTGCTCCCAACATCGGAGCCAGCAGACGATGACCGCGTGGAGCCATTGAAAACATCAGCCCGAGATAGACCAGCATGCCGAAAATTGTCACGGGCAGCCCGAAAATCTGAGACCACCGCGAGTTGAGAACCAATTCACACGCACTGCCCCCCCCGCAACCTGCGATGCCAATATCCGCATCCGCAACACGCTTGGCTAACAGTAATTCATTGATCGCAAATCCAGCGAGCGCGAGAATCAGAATTACTAGATCCAACAGCCAGTCCAACACGGAGGGTCTCGGGCTGGCGCTTTGCTCACTCATGGCAGTAACGCTTTCAAACGCATGAAACGTTTTGGGCTGGCCGAATCGAACGGCGTTAGATCCCGCACGATCAAGGCGCTCGCAGTGTCCGCGACCACGACGGTATAGCTCGCACCGGAATTCCACTGGTTCAGATCGATTGAGACTTGGACTATCAGATTTGCGGGGTGATCGATGCGACGCGGGATGGTTATTTGCAAATATTTCTGCCCGCTGATATCGACTAACGAAAGTGGCGTGGCAGTGGCGGCATTGGACGTCTTTGGTGCGGTGCCGAAGACAAATTCCATCAGATTGGAAATTCCGTCGCGATCGGGATCCTGATTCGCCCCGTTTTGGGCTTCATTCGCGAGTTCGGCCACGGTCCACTGCGAATAGGTGGCGATGGCTGCTGACTTCATCAGGTATGGATTTCCGCTGGAATTCATGGAGCCGAGAATGACTTCGTCAGCGTTGGCTGCGTTCCATGAGATTGGAGTCGAATTCATCGGGTTAGGCACCGGCCATGTCCAATCGGCTTTACGAAAAAGAATCCATTCATCCTTAGTCGACGAGGTGGAACGACCCCAAATATATCCTTTTGCCCCTACCGTAAAAGGTGCGGAATTGCCGGTCACGGTGTAGTTTCCATTGAACGATGTCGAGCCGATAGCGGGATTGTAAGCAGACTGTTGGGCAGAAGTCCAATTCGCCGCCCACTGGCTGATATTGCCAACGGTGGGAGTGAAGCCGGCGCTGAACACCCCGAGTTGAAATTGGAAACCAGCGTCCATATTCTGTTCGGAGCTAGTGAGGTTGATTCTGTTCGGTGTGTTATACCAATTGATTGTTTCCGCTCCAGCTCTGGATGCAATCATCAACAAACCCGCCAACAAGCAGTTTCGAAGGCTGGGGATATTCATGGAGGTGGATGATGAGACAAAATAGATGACTCAGCCAAGTCCCCTGCGACGGCGGAACAGGAGCAACCCACAGCCAAACATGGCCAGCAGCGATGAGCCTGCTTCGGGAACTGCGTAGGTTTGCAGATCGTGGTTTCCGTATGTTCCGGTGCCTCCACCCTCGTTACCACCTTGGCTTCCCCAGACCGGATCAACGCTCCCCAGATCACTCACGGACCAGGTGGTGATTCCCTTAGGGCAACTTGCACATACACCGGTAGCCAGTGCGGGGAATATCCAGCTGTCGGTTGCAGCCGGTCTGGCGAGAAAATATTCGGTATCAGTCGTATTTCTAACAAATATGTAAGCTTCCAAACCTTGGAAAAGGCTAGCGTATTCCGGAACGTTTTGCAGGGTTTGCATGCCAGTGAACACCCAACCGTCGAGGGAATTCCCACTGTATGCGGCAGTGCTAAACACATGCCAATTGCTTACTGAATCCCACTGACTGATGTTGCTTTCGACCGGCACAAATCCAGCAGTAAATGCACCGATTTCAAAAACATAAGTGTTAGAATCCAAAACTACGCCCTTGCTGTCCACGATATCACTCCCGGTCAAACTTGCCCAGTTGAGCGTCTGTGACTGGGCGGACGCCGCTCCCAACAGGAACATCAGTGTAATCAGCTTGGCGAGGTGCGCTTTCATAACTTTTTCAATTGGTTGTAGCTTGGGGAGTGCCGGGCAAACTTATCTGCTTGGCGGATATAAATAAAGCAAGATTTGATAATCAAGGTTTCTTTATTTTGGTTTGTTTCTCAAGGAGCCCAAGGACTAGGAGTGGTATAGCCATTCAGACCGTTCTTGGAGCGAAGGAAAACGCTGCGATTTCCCTGCAACAGCAGCTCCGCATCCCTTGCCAAGAGACTGGCGTCGCCCACCTTGACCCATTTGATCACCGACGGGGTCCGCGGTGCGTTGTCGTTAAGGAAGTAGCTGCTATAGCCGATGGCCCCAATTGTTGAATCACCATTCCAGACGTAGAAGGTATCGGCGGTGGCAATGTCCCGCGATCCAAAGAAGCCCGCGATGCTCGTCATCGCGCGGCTTGCCGTGCCAGTAGGAGACTGGTCAACCGGATAGCCGCCGGCGACGAGGTTTGAGCCCACTGCGATAGGGCGGATGAACTTGTTAGCGCGGACTTCACCATAAGCAAGGATTGAAGTGACCCCAGTGCGGTTGTTGAAGAACAGGCCTTGGCCAGGAGCGAGAACGGCCGCTCCCTGATCGGCGTAGGTGTTGTCTCCGGTTTTCGCCCAGCGGGCAGCAAGGACACCATCGTTGTAGAGCCAGTAGATGATCCATTGGCCGTTGACGAAGAGTTGCACTTGATCGGCGGTGGCGGGGTCTCCCGTCGCACCGAAACTCGATGGCGGGAACATCTCACCAAGGGTCCAATGGCGGCGAATGGCAATTTGATTACCGACCAGTGAGACGGGAAGATTTCCTGTCAGAGTATTGTATGGCGCGGAAGCGGCATGGAGATCGGCATCCGTAGCGAGAGTGAGGATGGACCCGCTGGCGGAGGCAATGTCAAAGCGGTGCCCTTCGTTATCACCCGAGGTCACTTCCAGATAGAAGTCCCCACCCAGTGCTAGCAGGTCAGCAAGATCTGTGCTGCCGGCGCTGGTCGCGAAACCGAGATTCTGCCCGTTAACCGAGCTCACCGTACCGGTGAAGGCCGCTTCCCGAAGAAACGGGTTATTGTAGGTGCGGCAGTCAAGTTCCAGCGCCGTTTCCTTCCAGCCTTCAACCTCGACGTAGGAAGTATGGTCGATATTCCCGTCATTATTCTCATCAAGATCCGCAACGATGCGAACAAAACCCGTTCCTGCCGTCATTCCCGTGAGCATCTCAAGGTCCGGGATCGTGACCGTTTCGGTGCAGTCGCTGTTATCGACCACGGTGACCATGGCAGGAATGATTTCAACGGAGGCCCAAAGTGCCGGGGTAACGAGGCTATTGGTGTATTCCAGCGTATAAACCACGTTTTGATAGGCACCTTTCGGGCGAACAAAGACTCCTTCGATGTTGCCGGAGGTCAGCGTGGATGGCCGGATAATCCAAGCGGTGCTATCCAACCACGGGCTGCCCGTGCCATTGTCATAAGGCATAGCGAAGGCGAACTCGGCGAAGTTATCATAGGCATCTGCATCCGGATTTCCGCCCGCAGTTTCAGTCGGGTGAAGTTGCTTCCAATCCGCCCAAGTATTTGG
>JBDTNJ010000544.1:0-12223 GCA_039933825.1 Luteolibacter sp. | reverse complement strand
AGCCTCTGCCATGCCGCAAGATTGGTGATTTCCACCGAGAGCACATCGGCGAATTTGTCCGCCACGATGCCCGGCATGAAATCCGCATCACCGTGGATGGCCCGGTAGCTGTCCGTTTCTCCGTCCAGTTTCAGCATGTCCCGGCGGAGCTTCGCGGCACGGCGTATGGCATTTTCAAAAAACGTTTCATCATCCAGTTCTTCCAGCGAATGGCTCACGATCCGCAGCGGCATGCGCGATTTCGGATTCCACAGGCCCCAGCCGAATGGCGTGCCCTCTTTTCCCAGCACGAGCACAAATGAACCCGGCATGGCGTCACGGGAAACCTCGCCGATCATCTTCGGCCAGATCGAGGGATGGAATGTTTGGTACTTGAGTTGGACAGTCGGCACGGCGGCAACGAATGCTGAAATCGCCCGAGACTCAAGGAATAAGCCACTGCACCCCTGACTGAATGAGGATTTTCGACCGCGGATCGCGGGAATGGATACGGATCAAAGAAGAACATTAGCGCAGGTCATCCTTTTCCATCCACCTCATCCGCAGCTAAAAACTCTTCCGTTCGCCAGATTAGCAAGATTCGCGGTGCCTCATCTTCTTTTCTACAAACCGCGTTTGCCACGTCGCCCGCTTTAGGAAAGGGTGCGCCTTTATGAAAATGCACCGCATCCTCGCCGAGGCCGCCTCCACCATCGCCAAGTCCGTCTTCCGCGAGCACAAGGTCCTCGACCACGAACTCGCCACCGCCTTCGAGGAAAACCCGAAATGGGGCAAGCGCGACCGCAGTTTCATCGCTGAGACCGTCTTCGAAGTCGCCCGCTGGCGCCGCGCCCTGAGTTTCCTCGTCGATAGCGAGGAAACCACCGCTCTTTGCGCCGCCCAATGGGTCCGCATGGGCTACGAAATCCCGGAATGGTGGGCCTACAACGGCAAAACCGCCGAGGAAATGAAAGCCCGCGAAGCCGAACTCGCCGACCAACCCCGCGCCGTCCGCGAGTCCATTCCTGATTGGATCGATGCTCTCGGAGCTGCCGAACTCGGCGATGCCTGGGACGCCGAACTCGCCGCCCTCAACCAGCGCGCCTCCGTTTTCCTCCGCGTCAACACCCTCCGCACCACCCGGCCGGAAGCGATCGCATGGCTCGCCAGCTTCAACATCCTTGCCACCGAAGTCCCCGGCCTCCCGGACGCCCTCGTTCTTGCCCCGGGCAAGGCCCTGCCGAAATCCCTGCGCCTCGACGGCCGCGTTGAAATTCAGGACGCCGGATCACAAATGATCGCCCCACTCCTCGATCCCCAACCCGGCGAGCGCATCATCGACGCCTGCTCCGGTGCTGGCGGAAAATCGCTCCACCTCGCCGCTCTGATGAAAGGCGAAGGCCGCGTCTTCGGCATGGACATCGATGCGAAAAAACTCGGTGAACTTGACCGCCGCGCCAAACGCGCCAACGCCAACAAGTGCGTGAAATCCAAGGAAATCACCGCCTCCACTGCCGTCGATTTCGCCGAAGTCGCCGATCGCCTGCTCATCGACGCCCCTTGTTCCGGCCTCGGCACCCTCAAGCGCCAGCCCGATCTCAAATGGCGTCTCAAACCCGCCGGTCTCGAACGCCTCCAAGGCATCCAAAAAGAGCTGCTCACGAACTACACCGCCATGCTCAAGCCCGGCGGTCGCCTCGTTTACGCCACCTGCTCGATCCTCCCATCAGAAAACCGCGCCGCCGTGGATCACCTCCTCGCCCAAGGAAATTTCACCCTGCTAGAAGAACACCCCGTCTCCCCAGCCGCCACCGGCTACGATGGCTTCTACGCCGCCGCGCTGGTGAAAAAGGCGTGATACAGGCATTCCCGCCTGTTCTTCACGGACCGCGGAATTCATTCCGCCTCTTGTGTTCGTCCCGCCACAGCGGCGACGAACAATCTTCCGTCCCAACAAAACAAAGAAACACAAAATCCTCATCGTAAAGACTGCTAGGGTCCGCCAGTCTGCAATCCTGTTCAGACGCTTAGATCTTCGGCAACCCATTTACGGCTTCTGGCTCCCATATTCCACCACACCGCATGAATTGCTCTAATGGTCCGTAAATCTCAGTTTGGCGGATGACAGTGACTGAACGTGGTTGCTGCGTCTCGCAGCAACGGCGCTGAAGAAGAATCGGTGCGGCGAGACGCCACAACCACGTTCACACCCGCGATCCACCCAGTTAAATTTTACACGACACTAGCTGGAAATTGCTTTGCGTGATGATAGAATCGGCACGCGGGCGTTTTTTACTTCGTCAGAATCAGCTTGGTTCCGGCGATGAGGAGGACGATGGCGAGCAGGCGCTTGATGACGGTGTGATCGAATTTTCGGCTGCCGAAATACGAGCCCGCCGTGCCGCCGATCACTGCGGCAATTGCTAGGGCAATCGCGAAAGCGGGGAAGCGTTTCGTGCTGCTGAAATTGCCGAGCAGGCCGGACGCTGAATTTACGAGGATGAAAAGCGCAGAGATGGCAGCGGCGTTTTTGGCGGTGGCCCAGTGTTTGAATAGAAGAAGCGGAGTCAGGAAAATGCCGCCGCCGGTTCCGGTTAGTCCGGAGAGCAGGCCGAGGCCCGCACCTAGCGAAATGGCCAAGGGTTGTTTGGGCTCACATTTTACCGAGTCATCCGATGGCTTGAAAAGAAAACGCACTGCGGAAAATAGCAGAACGATGCCCACAAGCATTTTGAAAACATGCGTCGGTAAATTCAGATAGCCGCCGACGAAGGCCATGGGTACGGCCAGCACGGCGAAGGGCCAGAAGAGTTTCCACGAGAAATGCCCGGCCCGCCAAAACTGCCAGGTGCCAATGCTGGCGACGAGGATGTTGAGCACCAGCGCCGTTGGCTTGATATCGGCGGGAGCGAGGCTGAAAAGCGTCATCGCCGCGATGTAGCCGGACGCCCCTGCATGGCCGACGCAGGAGTAGAGAAACGCCACCACAAGGATGGCGAGGGTGAGATAAGGGAGTAGCTCGGGCGTCATCGGATGATGGACGATGTAGCAACCTCAATGCCGCATGCGAAGCTCCGTTTGCAATTCCTCCACCGTTTTCATCAAGTCCAAAATGAGCCGGATTCCTGCCAGATTCGCCTCGCAGGTGCTGCGGAGGTGTTCGATGCGGCTGAGGGTGAGGAGGGCATCGTCGTCGAATTTGCCGGAGTCACCGTGGGATTGGATGAGGCCACTTTCCTGATAGTGAAGAATGGTTTCGGATGAAATACCGGTGAGCTGTGCGACGATTTCCAGATGATAGGTGGCATCGGCATCCGGCTCATAGAGTGGGAGGTCGTCGTTCATCAGGCGGATGGGTTGCGTGGGTTGAAGGACGAGGCGGCGCGGAGTTTTTCCCAGAGCGTTCGTTCCTCGTCGTTGACCTGATCGGGCAGGTGGACGGTGAGAGTGGCGTAGAAATCGCCGCGCTCTGCGGTTTTTCCCTTGGGCAGGCCACGGCTGCGGACGCGGAGTTGCTGGCCATTCTCGCTGCCTGCGGGGATGCGGAGTTTGATCGGGCCATCGAGCGTGGGGACGCTGAGTTCCGCGCCGAGCACGGCTTCCCAGGGGGCGACATCAAGATCGAAATAGAGATCGTGCCCTTCGGTGTGGAAATCCGGATGGGCGGCGTGGCGGACGCGCAGATAGAGATCTCCAGCAGGAGCGCCGCCTGAGCCGGGCTCACCTTGGGATGGGACTCGGATGCGTTTACCATCGGTGACGCCCAGCGGGATGCGGACCTGGAAGGTGTGGGTGGTGGTTTTTCCCGTGCGTGGATCGGTAGTCTGGAGGGTAATCGGGCGGACGGCACCATGCATGATTTCCTCAAGCGTGACGAGGATGTCGCCCTCGATATCGCCCCCTTTTCGCCCGCGTTCCGGGGCGGCATGTCGGCTGGCTCCGCTGAAGTATTGCTCGAAAAAGTCGCTGAAGCCGGTGCCGCCGAAATTGAACTCCCGGTCATAGCCGGCGGAGGAACTGCGGCCCGGGCGTCCGGCATGGGGATTCTGCCAATCGGCACCAAGTTCGTCGTATTTCTTCCGCTTTTCGGGATCGCTGAGAACCTCGTTGGCTTCGTTGATTTCCTTGAATTTCGCCTCGGCGGATTTTTTGTCTTTGGCGACGTCTGGATGGTGCACCCGAGCCAGTTTCCGGAAGGCTTTCTTGATGTCAGCAGTGCTGGCGTCACGGGCCACCCCAAGTGTGACGTAGTAGTCTTTGAATTCAACGGACATGGTCTTGTCTCGGATATTGGACACATCTGCGACAGGTGTCTAGCTCGTCCTGTCATTTGCCGGATCACCCCGGAACACGCCTGCTCGAAGTTTCCAGAAATCCGCTTGCACTGGCGGAACCATCCCGCCAATCTGCCGCGCACCAAGGCGGCTTGGCGGAATTGGTAGACGCGCTCGACTCAAAATCGAGTTCTAACGAGTGTGGGTTCGAGTCCCACAGCCGCTACTTTTCATTTTCCGTGTGCCGATCGTTTTTCCTGACCCAGCACACGCAGTTTTTGAATGGCCACTCCCCGCACTATCGGAATTATCGCAGGCAACGGAGTGTATCCGGAAACATTCATTCGGGCGGCGCGTCGGCAATCGCCTGGAATCAAGTTGGTCGTGGCGGCATTCGAGGGGGAAACCAAGCCGGAGCTGGCTGAAATGGTCGATGCGATCGAGTGGCTACGAGTGGGCCAACTCACCAAAATGCTCAAGTTTTTCATTCGTGAAGGAGCGACCGAGGCGGTGATGATGGGGCAGATTTCACCGAAAAATTTGTTCGATATGCGGCCTGATCTGCGGGTTCTGTTCATTCTCGCTCGATTGAAAGAGCGGAATGCCGAAACGATGTTCGGGGCGATCGGCGACGAGCTCGGCAAGGAGCGCATTACATTGCTGCCAGCCACCACCTTTCTCGAAGATCACCTGCCCGGGCCGGGGCCCGTCTGCGGGCCGAAGTTTAAAAAACGCCAGCTCGCCGATGCGGAGTTCGGCTTTCGGATCGCGAAGGAAACCAGCAAGCTCGATATTGGCCAAAGCGTTGTGGTCCGGCACGGCACGGTGCTGGCGGCGGAAGCATTTGAAGGCACGAATGCGTGCATCAAGCGAGGTGGCGAACTCGGCCGGGGAAAAGACGTGCTGCTCGTGAAAGTTTCTAAACCCAACCAGGATTTCCGTTTCGATGTGCCGGTCGTCGGACCGCTAACGATTGAAACCTGCGCCGCCGCCGGGGTGGGGGGCATTGCGATTGAGGCAGGGAAAACCTTGCTGCTGGAAAAGGACCGCGTGGCCATGCTTTGCGACCAGCACGGTATCGGTATCCATGCGGTGTAGCATTTCTGTGAGCGCCGGGGTCGCGTCCTTCCCGCATCAGGTGGCGCCTTTGGAACCGTTCTGGGAAGTCGTTTGTTAGTTTGCAGCGGTCGCAGTCGGACCGCTTCATTTCACGGGAGTAAATCGGTATAAGTTCCCGGATCGCTTCCCGGGATTTCAATCGCTCCGCAGTTTTTCATGTAAAACTCCCTTGGGCCGACGCCGCCGATAATCGCGTAGGCATGCCCGAGATCGCGGATGCCTTCCAGCGCTTTGAACAACAACGCCTTGCCCAATCCCATGCCTCGTGCGTTTTCCGAAACCCCGGTGGGCCCGAAAAATCCGCGCATCGTCGTGTCGTAACAAGCAAAGCCGAGGATCTGTTTGTCCCGCGTCGCGATGAAGCAGGTGATCGGTTGGCGGCTGAAAGCGACCTCCAGTTCGCTCACCCATTTCGGGGAGAAATGCTCTTTCGCAAACGCGGCAACCGTATGTTTTTCAAAAGCCCTCGCACGCCGGAGCGTGATGCCTTTTTTCGAGACATCATCATACATCGCCGCAGATTCCGGCAAGTCATACAAGCGCACCAGCATGTCGATCATGCGCGAAGTAAAACGGCCAAGGCTCTCCCGTGGAAGCCAATTTCCGATCGGGTGGGAATTTCGGACCATGGTAATTGTCTTCGCCTCTCAAAAACGCCGCATTTTCTGATGAAACGGCCATTTCATCGATCCCTCAGTTGACCACATCGACCAAGTCCTTTAGCGTCACGCCGCTATGAAAGCACCAATCACTGTCTCCATCACGGGCGCTGCCGGCCAGATCGGCTATGCACTCCTTTTCCGCATCGCGTCCGGTTTCGTTTTCGGGCCGGATCAACCTGTTAACCTCCGCCTGATAGAGATCGAGCCCGGCTTGCCAGCACTTCAAGGCGTGATCATGGAGCTCGATGACTGCGCTTTCCCGCTTCTCAATGAAGTCGTTGGCACCGCCGATCTGGACGAAGGCTTCAAGGATGCCAACTGGTGTTTGCTCGTCGGTTCCGTGCCACGTAAGGCAGGGATGGAACGTGCCGATCTTCTCGGCATCAACGGCAAGATTTTCACCGGTCAAGGCCAAGCCATTGCCCGCAACGCCGCCAAGGACGTGCGCGTTCTCGTTGTTGGTAACCCATGCAACACGAACTGCCTCATCGCCATGAATAATGCGAGCGGTGTGCCAAGCGATCGCTTCTTCGCAATGACCCGTCTCGATGAAAATCGCGCGAAAAGCCAGCTCGCCAAAAAGGCGGGTGCCCACCAATCCAAGGTCACCAACCTCTGCATCTGGGGCAATCACTCCGCCACCCAATACCCGGATTTCACCAACGCGAAAATCGACGGGCGCCCGCTCACCGACGTGATTTCCGACACCGAGTGGCTCAAAGGCGACTTCATCGCCACCGTGCAACAACGTGGTGCCGCCGTTATCAAGGCCCGCGGGCTTTCCTCCGCCGCTTCCGCTGCGAATGCCGCGATGGACACCGTAAAGAGCCTCATCACGCCGACTCCCGCCGGGGACTGGCATTCGGTCGCTGTTTGTTCCGACGGTTCCTACGGCATTGAAAAAGGCCTCATCACCTCGTTCCCGATCCGCACGATTGAGAACGGTAAATGGGAAATCGTCCAAGGCCTGCCGATTGACGCCTTCAGCCAGGAGAAAATCAACGCCACCATCACCGTGAAAGGCCTGCTTCCAGGCTGATTCGCTCGAAAGCAAATTTACACCCTCAATCCCTGTCGCTCCCGCAGCGGCGGGGATTTTTGTTATCCGCTAGCGGGCGGGTGTTGCTGAGGGGACGGTGGCGAGTGAAATCGACACGTTCCGAAGTTCAAAAGGGGCTCCTTCCAACTGGAATCCGATTTTACCAACCGCAGGCACGCACCCGCTAACGTGATTTTGCCTGACGCCGTTGATCATTACATCAACCTCACCACCACCGCACGTGATGTCTCCTGCATTCCATTCGCCCGGCGGTTTCTCATTGCTCGGTCCGCTTCGATCAAGCTGCGGGGTTTTTGCATCAGGTTGGGTTGATAGGGTTTCGGAAAAACGGGCGGTAGGCATCGGCAGCAAGTCTCCTGCATGATCCATTTTCAGCTGTGCTTGGAAACATACCGGCCAAGGCGTAGCGGCGGTCGGGCCGGGCGCGATATGGATAAGCACTCCGCTGTTGCTGTTTTTTGCTCCCACAGGCCAGCGCCACTCGAAGTGGAGATGATAGTTTTCGTGAGGTTCTTTGGTGACCAGATACCCTGTGGGTTTCCCTGCAATGCTGAGAATTCCTCCATCGCAAGCGACGCAGACCTTGCCGATTTCCATAGGAGTGGCGGCGATGAATTCCCAAGCGGCAAGAACTTGATCAGAAAGGAGAACAACTGGCTTTGGTGGGATATCCGCGCTGGAGACTGAGCTGGCGGCCAAAAGGGTAAGGAGACGATGGCGCATGTTTGGGGCTTCGTGAGGGGAGCTGACAATACAGCAGGGGTGAATCAACATTTCAGCCTAAACCGGGCATCTTAAAACGCAAATCTTTGAAAACAAGAGTGGCGGAGCGAAGCAGATTCGCACCGCTGATCCGTTGTGAATTGTCGCAAAACCAAGTTCAGCACTCGGTCAGCCAATATTAACTTTCCGCTATACTAGCGGGTGTTGCCGCGTGCCTTGGGATGTGTAGAATCACCGTGTGGCGGATTTTTCCTTAACATTTCTCGGAACCGGGACCTCGGTGGGGGTGCCGGTGATTGGCTGTGATTGCGTGGTTTGCCGCTCGGAGAACCCGAAGAACAGGCGTTTCCGTTCGTCGGTGGTGGTGAGGGCGGGGGACTTTACCCTGCTGGTGGACTCGGGGCCGGATCTGCGCATGCAGGCGCTGCGCGAGGGGCTGCGGGAGATCGATGCGGTGATTTATACGCATGCCCATCTGGATCATGTGGCGGGATTCGATGAGCTGCGGGCGTTTTGTTGGAGAAAACACGAACCGTTGCCGCTGCATGCGACGGAGGGCTGCATGGAGACGCTGGTGCAGATGTATGGCTGGGCGTTTTCTCCTGACACCTTTATCTCAGGTTATGTGCGACCGGATGCGAGGATCATCGACGGGCCGTTTTTTTACGGGGATCTGAAAGTGACGCCGCTGCCGGTGGTGCACGCTGCTGTGGAGACGATCGGTTTTTTGTTCGAGTATCCAGACGCGCCGAAACTGGCCTACATTTCCGATGTGAAGGTCATCCCCGATGACACCATGAGCTTGATCCGAGGGGTGGATGTCCTAGTGATCGACGCTCTGCGGACGGCGGAGCACCCGACGCATTTTTCGCTGGCTGAGGCATTGGCGGCGATCGATGAAACGGGCGCGAAGGAGGCGTGGTTGACGCATTTGACGCATGAATTTGATGCAGAAACCTTGGAGGCGAAACTTCCCGGAAACATTCATGTGGCGTGGGATGGGCTGCGGATTTCACTCTGAAGGAACGGTCAGTCTTGCATGGCGGGATCATCCGGGCATGCTTCTCGCGATGAAATTTGTGGCTCTGGTCTGGCTTGGTCTGGTGGGATTCCCGGCGTTCGTGTGCGCGGCTCCGACTCCAGAATCGGTGGCAATTTTATACAATTCCACGTTGCCGGAATCGAAGCAGTTGGCGGAGATTTACCGCGAGGCACGGGGGATTCCGATCGAAAACATGATCGCTCTGGACATGCCACAGAAGGCGGATGTTTCGCGGGAGGAATTTAATCATACGATTTTGCAGCCGCTACGCAACCAGTTCGAGCATCGCTCATGGTGGAAGCGGGAAAAGGACCGCGAAGGCCTGCTCCTGCCGGTGGTCAATAAAATCCGCGTGATTGTGCTGATGCGCGGGGTGCCGCTGCGGATCCAGCAGACACCAATACCACCCGCACCGCCGGCCGCTCCGAACACGCCGCCACCACCGCCGCCTTTGGATCCGATCCAGGGGCATGATGAGGCATCGGTGGATTCTGAGCTGGCGATGTTTGGCGTGGAGGGCCTGCCAACGAAGGGGGTCTTGCAAAACAAGTTCTATCAAAGTGAGGAATCCATCAAGGATGTGAACCTGCCATTCCTGGTTTTAACCGCGAGGATTGACTCGGCGAGTTTCGCGACCTGTGAGAGAATGATTCATGATGCATTAGAGTCCGAAAAATCCGGACTGTGGGGCAGGGCCTATGTGGACATCGCCAATAAGTTTCCGCTAGGTGACAAATGGTTGGAAGAGGTGGTGAAGGAGAACGAAGGCGTGGGCATTCCTACCGTGATCGACCGCTTTAACGACACTCTGCCGAAGAACTATCCGATGACGGATGCTTCGGTGTATTATGGTTGGTATGATGGCGACGTGAGCGGACCTTTTTTGAACAGCAGCTTCCGCTTCCGCAAGGGGGCGGTGGCGATGCATCTGCATTCGTTCAGCGCCATGCAGCTCGGCAACCCTAACAAGAATTGGAGCGCCGCACTGCTGGAGAGAGGCGCGGCGGTGACGGTTGGAAATGTTTACGAGCCCTACCTGCATTTGACGCATGATTTCAGCATCGTCCAAAAGAGATTGCTGGCCGGTGCCACATGGGTGGAGGCTTGTTGGGCTGCGATGCCGGTCACTTCTTGGCAGGGGGTCGTTCTGGGAGATCCACTTTATCGTCCGTTCCGCCATCTTGACGGCAGTGGGGAAAAGAACGGTCCCGATATCGAATATAGGGCGTTGAGGGCCTGCATGCTGCAATGGGCCAAAGAGCCGGTGGAGCGCGTGATGCAGTTGGAAAAGGCGTCCGAAAGGATGAAAAGCGGGGTCATCACAGAGGCACTGGGACTCGATTATGTCAGAAATGGCAAAACCGACGAAGCGGCCCAAGCCTTTCGCCGAGCCAAGGATTATTACGTGAAAACGGATGACAAGATGCGACAGGATTTCAATATTATCAGCATCGACCGCCTTGCTAACCGAAAAAATCTGGCCATCAGAGGCCTGCGTGACGCACAAATCCGCTATGGCCCGATCCCGGAATCCTCAGCATTGCAAGGCTGGCTGGATATACTTGATCCTCCACCACCGCCGCCAGCGGATCCAAGCAAGGTCCAAGCGGTAAAGAAACCGGAACCTGAAGCCATTGTAAAATGACCTACGGATTTTTGCTGGAATCAGTTTGGCACCCGCCATTGGCATTTGCGGAGACCTCCGTCGAGGTCTTGCCGACGGAACTCGAACTTCAGGCGCTGTGGTTTTCCGGGGCTTTCGGACGGGATTTCCGGACAACATCGGGGAAAAAAGTCAGGATCGTCCAGTTCGGCGAATGGAATCGCGGCGCTGGCCCGGATTTCAGTCAAGCCGCAGTCGAGATCGATGAAGTAATGCGAACCGGCCCGTTAGAGCTGGACCCGGCCGCTGCAGACTGGGACGCCCATGGACATGCGACGAATCCTGCATTTCAGGAGGTCATCCTGCACGTCGTTTTCCGCTCCGATGCCCGGCGGATTTTCACCCGCACACTGGATCATCGGGAGGTCCCGCAGGTGATCATTTCAGACATGCAGTTATCGGACGCCCTCAACCGACCGCCGCGCGAAGTGGCGATCGCGCATCCGGGTCGCTGCGTTTTTCCGCTGAAAGGCCTTTCGCCGGGGGCGATCGAGCGGTTGCTGACAGAGGCGGCGGTCCTCCGTGCAGCGAACAAGGCGTCCCGTTTTTTAAAAACCGTGGATGCCCACGGGCGTGACGCCGCGCTCTTTCAAGCCACAGCCGAGACCCTGGGTTACCGGGGGAATTCACTGCCGATGCGCCTGCTCGCCCAACGCGCGCCACTCGGGTTGCTCAAGGCGGAGCCTGCTGCGGCAGAAGCGATTCTATTCGGGACTGCGGGTTTCCTAACATCCAAGATGCACGACCTGGTGCCGCAGGACACCCGCGAATATTTGCGTGACCTGTGGGACACTTGGTGGAAAAACCGCGCACGCTTCGAAGTCTCGGCGGACCGGGGCATCCCGTGGAAGACCCACGGCCAGCGTCCGGCGAATCACCCCCACAGGCGGGTCGGTGCCTTGGCCGCGCTGGCAAGAGTTTGGCCGCAATACCGCAAGCTGGCACTGGCGAGGCCCTTTCAGGCCAAGCCGCTCGTCGATTTCCTGCAAACACTCGAGCACGATTTCTGGCTTCACCATCACACCCTTACATCGGCAGCATCCGTGCAGCGCGTGGCTCTGTTCGGGCGGACCCAGGCGCTCGAATTGATCGCGAACCACCTCGCGCCGCTCGCCATACATGAGAATGGAATGACCTATGGTTCCTACTTCAAGCTGCGTAATTCCGTAGCTAACGAAAAAGTGAAACGCTGCTCACTCCGGCTTTTTGGCTCATCAAAAGCCGCCCAGCCCTGGTTGCGCCGGGTCTGCCACCATCAGGCCTTGCTTCAGGTCTATCATGATTTCTGCCTCGAGGATTTTTCCGAATGCCAAGATTGCCCGTTTCCCGAACAGCTCGCACAATGGAGATAACAGGAAAATCATGAAAATCCACCTCAACGGCCAAGCACACGACATCAGTAGTTCGATCACGGTGACTGAATTGCTGGAATCCCTCGACCTTGATGGAAAGCCAGTCGTGGTCGAGCTGAACGAGGATGTGGTTTTTCCCCGGGACTATCCGCAGACTCGGGTAGGCGGGGGAGCACGGGTCGAAATCGTCGCACTGGCTGCCGGAGGCTGATCCTCCTCGGAAGTCCTGAGTTTCCCGGGTTGCAGGTATTTTTCCGCTGATAAAGGATTTTTCCCTTGCCACAAGCTGCTCCCGAATCCCAAGGTCCGCCCGCGTCCGAAAGGAAGCAAATCCGGCGTAGCTCAGCGG